>NZ_JBIAMC010000007.1:0-408490 GCF_042873875.1 Streptosporangium sp. NPDC004379 | reverse complement strand
GCTACGACAAGCTCGCCGGCCGCTACCTCGCGGGCGTCACCATCGCTTCCCTGCTGCTCTGGCTCCGCCACGCCGAATTATCAGACACGCCTTAGCCCGGCGCTCGTACCGGCATCCCCTTAAAGGCGGCGTCGTGTCCGCCTTCGCATGGGGTGCCGCCCGGCGCCGTACGGTGACCCGGCCGTACGGCGCGGGCGACGGACGCCGGCGGGTCCTCACCCGAGGCCGTGGTAGGCCACGTTCACGACCAGCGCCGCCACTGCCACCGCGAAGAACACGGCCCAGAGGCCGAGGCGGCGGTCGCCGACCCGCAGGTGGGCGGCGAGCGCGCCGAGGAAGTACAGCACGAGCCCGGCGGCGGCGAGCGTGCCCAGCACCGGCACGGCGATCCCGGCCAGCAGCCCCAGCGAGCCCGCCGCCAGCAGCAGGCCCAGCGGAAGCACCCAGGACCGGGGGACCCGGACCCTGTCCGCCTGCGCTTTGGGATAGTCGTGGCCGATGATGTCGGCTACGGCGGTCATGCCGTTGAGGGCCGCGGCGAGGATGGTGACCGCGAGGTAGGCGGCGAACATGAGGGTCTCCTGATCCGTGGGAACGACGGTTGTCCGCTCCACGGACGAGGCGGCCCTCCGGGAGGTGACAGCGCCCCCGTGTGATGTGGGTCACGGTGCGACGCCGGTCAGCTTCTCCGGATTGCTGACCACGTGCACGGCCGCGACCATCCCGTCCCGCAGGTGCAGCGTGATCGCCAGCAACGGCGTGCGCCCCGCGTGGACGACGATCCCCGGCCCGCCGTTGACCTGGAGCACCCGGCTGTGCGAGCCGTACGGCCTGCGCCTGGAGAGGACGGCGACCGCCCGGGCCACGTGCTCGCGCGTGCGGATCACCTTGCGGGGCGCGCCGGTGAGGCCGCCGCCGTCGCTCGTCATCGTCACGTCCGGCGCCAGCACCTCCATCAGGGCGTTCAGGTCGCCGCCGTCGCAGGCGGCCAGGAACCGTTCGGTGACCCGCCGCCTGGTCGCCTGGTCGGCGTCGTAGCGGCGGCGGCCCGCCTCCACCGCCTTCCTGGCGCGGTGGGCGATCTGCCGAACCGCCACGTCGCCGCGTCCGACGAACCGCGCCGTCTCGGCGTGGCTGTAGCCGAAGACCTCGCTCAGGACGAACACCGCGCGTTCCATGGGGGACAGGGCCTCCAGCACGAGCAGCATCGCGGTCGACACCGATTCGGCGAGCACCGCGTTCTCGGCGACGTCGGGGGAGGTGATCATCGGCTCGGGCAGCCACGGCCCGACATAGGACTCCCGTCGCACGCGCGCGCTGCGCAGCCGGTCGATCGCCAGCCGGGTGGCCACCCGGACGAGGTAGCCCTCGGTGTCCGCGACGGTGGCCACGTCGACGCGGCTCCAGCGCAGCCAGGCGTCCTGCACCACGTCCTCGGCCTCGGTGACGCTGCCCAGCACCCGGTAGGCCACGGCGTGGAGCAGGCCGCGGTGCTCGGCGAACTCCCGCTCGGCGTCCCGCCCGGCTCCGGCTCTGTCTCCGGCCTCCGGGGTCCCCGGCCCGCGTACGGCGTCCGGCTCATCCATCGGCGGGGTTCCCGCCCGGCCCGACGCCGCCGCGCAGGAGCGCCGTGAGCCGCCGCGCGTGCGCCGTGTCGGTCCCGGTGAGGGCCGCCCCGCTGGCCAGGGCCAGCAGGTCGGTCACGGTGAGCTCCGGCCGTACGGCGCCGGCCTCCCGCGCCCGGTCGAGCAGCCCGGCGGCGGCGGAGCGGATCGACTCGTGCCACCGATCGAACAGCTCGGTGCGGCGGCCGACGGGACCCTCCGTGGCGGCCAGGGCGAGGGCCCGTTTCGTCGAGACGTGCGTGACGAAGTCGTCCAGCCAGGAGAACAGCGCGTCGACCGGCGACGGGTCTTCGAGCAGGCCGGTTCCCCGCCGGCACAGCGCCGCCACCTCGTCGGCGTACACGGCGACGAGCAGGTCGCCGCGGGTGGGGAAGTTGCGGTAGAGGGTGGCGTTGCCGACGCCGGCCCGCCGCGCCACCTCGTCCAGCGCGATCTCGTCCGGCGCGGTCCCGGAGCCGGACTCGGCGATGAGCTCGCGCGCGGCGGCGAGCAGCAGGGCGGCGTTGCGCGAGGCGTCCGCCCTGCGAGGCCGGTTCGCATCGGCCTTGGACGCCGATCCGCCGGTGCCGGGTGCCATCCGCCGCTCCGTCCGCTTGCCGTCCGGGGAACTCCCCGCTTATCGTAGCGCCCCTAAACGGGGAGGTCCCCGTTTTGCCTGGAGACAGCGGAGGACGCCATGACCCTGACCGTCGAGGACCGCGCGGCCATCACGGACCTGATCAACCGGCACGGCCACCTGACGGACGCCGGCGACCTCGACGGCTGGAACGAGCTGTTCCTCCCCGACGTGGTCTACGACGTCACCGATCTCGGCGGCGGGGTGCTCACCGGGCTGGAGGCGCTCCGGGAGGCCACGCTCACCCCCGGCGTGGCGCACCCCGTCGCCCACCACGTCACCAACATCGTCCTCACCGGGACGGCCGACGGCCGCGTGCGGGCCCTGTCGAAGGGCTTCGGCGTCAACGCCGACGGGACCGTGGGCAGCGTGACGTACGAGGACACGGTCGTGCGCGGCGACCGCGGCTGGCGGATCAGCCGTCGCACGGTCCGCGCCCGGCGGGTCCCCCTGACCCCCTGACGCCCGGAGCGCGCGGGATCCGGAGCGGGTGGAACCCGCCCGCCGGAGGGCGCGGCGGTGGATCGGCCCGGCCGGTGGGGCGACGGTCGTCCGCCGTGCCGCCCGCGAGACGTCCGGCGTTTTGCCGATCGGAGCGCGGTGTGCCAGCGTGAGGTGGCATGAGCGATGATCAGCAGCGGGACGCGGCGCTGGCGGAAGCCGTGAGGCTGCGGGAACAGGGCGAGGCCGGGCAGGCCAGGGAACGGCTGGTGGCGCTGGCCGAGCGGTATCCGGAGGACGTCGAGATCGCCTACCAGACGGCCTGGGTGCACGACAGGCTCGGCCTGGAGTCCGGGGCCGTCCCGTTCTACGAGCGCGCCCTGGGCGGCGCGGGGTTGTCACGGAAGGATCGACGCGGGGCTTTCCTCGGACTGGGGAGCACCTATCGGGTGCTGGGCCGGTACGGCTCCGCCGTGGAGACCCTGAGCCGCGGGCTGGAGGAGTTCCCCGAGGATCCGGCGTTGCAGACGTTCCTGTCCATGGCCCTGTACAACGTCGGCGAGGGCCGCGAGGCGGTGCGGTTGCTGCTGAGGACGCTGACGGCCACCAGCGGCGACCCCGGGGTGCGGGACTACCGGCGGGCGATCGAGTACTACGCCGACGACCTGGACGCCGTGTGGCAGCCCGACGAGAAGCCGGAAGAACCGGAGGGCTGACCCGCCGGCCTCGCCGCGGAAGACCGGCGTGGAAAAAATCTTGAAAAAGATCCGGCCGCGGTGTCGAAACGGCCTCGTCCCGTTCGAAGCGTGGTCAGAGGGCCGGAAGGAACCGAGGAGTCCGGCCTCCGGACCACACCGAAGGAGAACCCCATGCGATACCTGATCACCCTCCGCGTCACCGCCCAGCCCGCCACCCCGCCGCCCGCCGAGCTGATGGAGGCGATCATGAAGCTCGGTGAGGAGGCCACCGGGGCAGGCGCCCTGCTCGACACCGCGGGACTGGCCCCGAGCGCGGAGGGCGCGCGGGTCGAGCTCGCCGGGGGACGGCTGAGCGTCACGGACGGGCCGTTCGCCGAGGCCAAGGAACTGATCAGCTACGCCCTCTACCAGGTCAGGTCGAAGGAGGAGGCCGTCGAGTGGTCCTCCAGGTTCCTGCGGCTGCACCGTGACCTCTGGCAGGGCTGGGAGGGCGAGGCCGAGATCCGGCGCGTCATGGGCCCCGAGGACTTCGCCGCCCCGGCCTGACCCGTCCGGCCCGTCGCCCGGCCGCCCCGGTCTGACCGGCTGAGGCCCGTCGCCCGGCCGCTCGGGCCCGATCGCCGGCCGTGGCGGGGCCGCCCGATCACGCCCGTCCGGTCACGCCCGTCCGGTCACGCCTGCTCCGTCCCCGTCCGCGGTGAGGATTGCTGTGGACGGGGACGAGGTGTTTGGATCGGTGACCGTGACGAGCGAAGACCCTCGCCGGGTGATCGAGGCGGTCTGGCGGATCGAGTCGGCCCGGGTGATCGCGGGACTCGCCCGGATGACAGGCGACGTCGGCCTGGCCGAGGAACTGGCGCAGGACGCCCTGGTCGCCGCGCTGGAGCAGTGGCCACAGGCCGGCGTCCCGGAGAATCCGGGCGCGTGGCTCATGCTCACGGCCAAGCACCGGGCGATCGACCTGCTGCGCCGCAGGACCCGCTACGAGCACAAGCTCCGGGAGGTCGGCCGTGACCTGGAGGTCCGGCAGGAGGCGGCCGAGGCCGGGCTGGACGACGCCCTCGACGACCACATCGGCGACGACGTGCTGCGTCTGCTGTTCACCGCCTGCCACCCCGTGCTGCCGGTCGAGGGACGCCTGGCCCTCACCCTCCGCCTGCTCGGCGGCCTGACGACGCAGGAGATCGCCAGGGCCTTCCTGGTGCCCGAGCCGACCGTCGGCCAGCGGATCTCCCGGGCCAAGCGCACCCTCGCCGAGAAGCGGGTGCCGATCGAGCTCCCCCCGCCTGCGGAGCTGCCCGGACGGCTCGCCTCGGTCCTGGAGGTCGTGTACCTCGTCTTCAACGAGGGCTACTCGGCGACGGCCGGTGACGACTGGGCGCGCCCGTCGCTCTGTGAGGAGGCGCTACGCCTCGGCCGGGTCCTGGCGGGCCTGATGCCCGGCGAGGCCGAGGTGCACGGGCTGGTCGCCCTGATGGAGATCCAGGCGTCCCGCATCCCGGCCAGGACGGGTCCTGACGGCGAGCCGGTCCTGCTCGGCGACCAGGACCGGAACCTGTGGGACCGGCTGCTGGTCCGCCGCGGGCTGGAGGCGCTCGGGCGCGCCGAGGCGCTCGGCACCCTCGGCCCGTACGGCCTGCAGGCCGCGATCGCCGCCTGCCACGCCCGTGCGAGGTCCACCGGGGACACCGACTGGGAGCGGATGGCCGCCCTCTACCGGCTGCTCGCCCACGTCGCCCCCTCTCCCGTCGTGGAGTTGAACCGCGCGGTCGCGGTGGGCATGGCGTACGGCCCGGCCCGCGGCCTGGAGATCGTGGACGGGCTGGCGGAGGAGAAGGCGCTCCGGGGGTATCCGCAGCTGCCGGCCGTACGGGGTGATCTGCTGGCGAGGCTGGACCGTCACGACGAGGCGCGAGAGGAGTTCGAGCGCGCCGCCGCGCTGACCCGCAACGAGCGGGAACGGGCCCTCTTCCTCTCCCGGGCGGCCGCCCCGTCAGGCGGGAGAGGCGAGCACCTCGGTCAGGCGGGAGAAGGAGTCGGTTCCGTGTCCCGCGTCGACCGCCCGCCGCGCGACGGTCACGGCGGCGTCCAGCACGCCGGTGTCCAGGCCGCGGGCCCGTGACGCGTGGACGATGTGCTCCATCCCCGCCAGGGCCGACAATATCGCCGACTGGTCGCCCGGGTGGCGACCGTCGTCGGCGTGCCCGGCGAACTCGTCGATGAGGGTGGGCAGCAGCGCGCCGATGCCCTTGGCGTACGGGGCCAGTTCCCGGGCCGTGACGCCCTCGGCCGACGCCAGGGCGAAGGCGTGGACGAGGCCGCTCATGGACGTCCAGAAGAGGTCGAGCAGGCTCACGTCGTACGCCGCCGCCCGCCCGGGGTCGGCCCCGAGGTGGGAGGCGGTGCCGCCGATGGCCGCCAGCGTCGCCTCGTGCGCCCGGTAGATCTCCTCCGGTCCGCTGTACAGGACCACGGCCGCCGGTCCCCCGATGGTCGGCGTCGGGGTCATGATGGCGCCGTCGAGGTAGTCGATGCCGTGCCCGGCGGCCCACTCCGCGGTACGGCGGGCGCGTTCAGGCGTGTCGGCGGTGAGGTTGACCAGGGTCCGGCCCTTCAGGGCGGCGGACGCGGGTTCGACGACGGAGTGGACGGCGTCGTAGTCGATCACGCAGGCGACGGTGAGCGGGCTCGCCGCGGCCGCGTCGGCGGCGGTGGCGGCGAGGACGGCGCCGCGGGCGACGAGGGGCTCGGCGCGGGAGGCCGTACGGTTCCACACGGTCGTGGGATGGCCGGCCGCGAGGAAGGCCCCGGCCAGTGCCTGTCCCATCGGGCCCAGGCCGAGGACCGTCACCGGGGCGGGCTGGTCGTGGGTCATCGTCTACTCACTCTCTTTCGCGCCGGTCGCTCCGGCGGGTTCCTTCTCCGCGCCGGTCGCTCCGGCGGGGACGGTGTACAGCAGGTCCACCAGGGCGGAGACGTCACCGGCGCCGAGGCCCGCGGCGACGCCCCGGTCGAGCAGCGCTCGCATGGGCTCGACCAGTTCGGCGCTGACGCCCTGGTCGGCGCTGGCGTCCAGCAGGTTGACGTAGGCGGTCGCCTGCATGGCGAGGTTGGAGGCGGCGGCGGAGTGGTCGCCCGAGTCGATCGCCTCCGCCATCCGGGGGAGGGAGGTCATCATCGCGGTGAGCCAGGGGGTGACCAGCGGCGTGAACTCCGACGCCGGCACCTTCTCCGAGCCGGTCAGGGCCAGGGCGTGGAAGAACCCGCTGAACATCCCGTACATCGCGCTGAGCAGCGCGATGTCGTACAGCGCGGCCCGTCCGGCGTCCTCCCCGAGGTACATGGCGCGGCCCAGCGCGCCGAGCGTCCGCTCGTGGGCGTGGAAGCCCTCCGGCGAGCCGCTGTAGAAGACCAGCGACCCGGGAGTGCCGATCATGGGCGGGATCGCCATGATGCCGCCGTCCACGTAGCCGGCGCCGTGCCCGGCCGTCCACGCGGCCGTCTCCCGGGCCTGCCGGGGCGTGCCGTTGGTGAGGTTGACCACGGTACGGCCGGCCAGGGAGCCGGCCGCCCCACCGAGGACCTCGCGCACGGTGTCGTCGTTCAGCAGGCAGACGACGACGAGCGGGCTCGCGGCCGCCGCGTCGGCGGCGGTGGCGGCGAGGGCGGCGCCGCGTGCGACGAGGGGCTCGGCGCGGG
The DNA here is from genome assembly GCF_042873875.1 of Streptosporangium sp. NPDC004379. Lineage (NCBI taxonomy): Bacteria > Bacillati > Actinomycetota > Actinomycetes > Streptosporangiales > Streptosporangiaceae > Streptosporangium > Streptosporangium sp. NPDC004379. The sequence continues at coordinate 401,411 of NZ_JBIAMC010000007.1, read as the reverse complement.
AGGCCGTACGGTTCCACACGGTGACGTGGCGGCCTGCGTCCAGGAACGCCCCGGCCAGCGCCGTCCCCATGGCCCCCAGTCCGAGGACCGTCACGGGCACGTCGTCGTCCATGGTCATGGTCTTCTCCGGTTCGTCGGATACGGGCCGGGCGGTCTTTCCGGCACGGCGGCCCGCGGGCATGGCGGTCCGGCGGGCATGGCGGTTCCGCCGGACGCCTGTGGTGCGGCGCGTGACGGGACCGGCCCGGACGTCCCGGCGGGGCCCGCAGGGACGTTCCGATCCTGGGTCGTTGCTGAGCTTTCCTCAAGTACCTACTATTTAGTCAGGTACCTACCTTTTCGTAAGCACGCCGAGCCGTACGGGAGGCCGCGGCGGGTGAAGGGACCACGGGGCGGACCCGGAGTGCGGGGAGCGGGATGAAGAAGCGGACCTACTCGTGCGGGCTCGACGCCGCCGTGGACATCGTGGGCGGCAAATGGAAGGCGCTGATCCTGTGGGCGCTCCACCACGAGCCGCGACGGTTCGGTGAGCTGAAGCGGTCGGTGTCGGGGATCAGCGAGAAGATGCTCATCCAGATGCTGCGGGAGATGGAGGCGCACGGCCTGGTGCACCGCGAGGTCTACCACCAGGTCCCGCCGAAGGTCGAGTACTCCCTGACCGACTTCGGGCAGTCGCTCAACACCGCGCTCATCCCGCTCGGCGTATGGGGTGAGGAGAACATGCGGACGATCGAGGCCATCCCGCGCGACTGACGCGGGGTTCGGACGGGGCCGACCGGTCGTGGGGGCGACCGGACGGCCACCGTCCTGGATGATGCCTTGGCGGCATCGTCAAGCGAAGAGTGGCGATGGGGCGCAGACGCCGCCCTTCCCTCAGGTGTCGGTCTTCCTCCTGGCCGGTGTCCGCTGGTCGGCCTCGTCCGCGAGCTGGTCCTCGACGACGGCGCACCACCGGTGCCACTGCGCCAGGTTCAGATGCTCGTCCACGTCCCCCACTCCCGCCTCGGCCATCCTCTCGTGGTTGCTGGCCGCGGCCTCGTGCGCGTTGACCAGCGCGTGATGGCCGTGGTTGGCCAGCGCTTCGCTCACCGCCAGATTCATCGCTATCTCCCCCATGGTTCTCGGCCGGTCGGAGGTCTCGCCCCCGAATCCCTTCTCTCGAAAGTCGTGGCTCTGCGAATCGTCACTCATACGAGCTTGAGTGCCCATACAGCCTTAGATCTATCTGGGACTTCTCAATTCGTCAGAGGAACCGCGCGGTGCTCCGCATCCGGATCGGGGCCGGGCTCCGGCCCGGGCGGGCGAGGGGTCCGCGGCGGGTCTTCCCGGCGTGCCGCCGGTGGCATACCCTGCGCGGCATGATCGAGGTCGAACTGCGTGACTGGCACCCCGACGACATCGGAGTCGTGCTCGACGCGTTCAGTTCTCCGGACATGGCGCAGCAGTCGGCCTGGCCGGTCGACACCCGGCGGGCGGCGCTGGAGTGGATGGGGACGTGGCGCTTCCGTGACGACGCGCGGGCGTTCGCCGTGGTGGCCGGCGGCGAGGTCGTGGGGAACGTGGCGGTGAGCAACATCGACGCCCATGACACCGGCTGGGTCTCCTACTGGACGTCCCCGCACGCCAGGGGACGGGGGGTGGCGGTGGCGGCGGTGCGCAGGCTGGCGGACTGGGCCTTCGCGGAGCGCGGCCTGTTCCGCCTGGAGCTCGGTCACCGTACGGAGAACGCGGCCTCGTGCGCGGTGGCGACCAGGGCGGGGTTCCTGGTCGAGGGGGTGGAGCGGGCCAAGCTGCGGTACGGGGACGTCCGGCACGACGTGGAACGGCACGCCCGCCTGGCCGTCGACTGATCCTCGGCGCCACCCGGGGGCCGCCGTACGGCCGGGCCGGCGTCCCGTCCGGCTTCGTCCCGGGGCGGCTGTGCGTACGGCGGCCGGCGGCTCACAGCCCCTTCAGGCCGGTCAGGACCTCGCGCAGCACGCTCTCGCGGGGAAGCGCGGCGATGGGGGTGGGCGGCCGGACCGCGACCAGGCCGGAGTCCCGCAGGTCGCCGACGAGCACCCGGATCACCCCGACGGGCAGGCCGGTGGCCGAGGCCATCTCGGCCACCGAGGCCGGAGAGCGGCAGGCTTCCATGATCAGCTCATGCTCGGGAGGAAGGTCCTCCTTGGGCGACCTGATCGCCAGGACCGTGGCCAGCAGGTCGAACGAGGTCCCGCTGCCCCTGGTCCGGCCCCGGGTGAGCGTGTAGGGGCGGACGATCGGCCCGGCGTCGTCGAGCCAGTGATCCGTCATTCCACTCCCTTCTCCTGTTCCGCGCGGTGCCAGCCGTTGCGGAACGACGTCAGCAGGTTGCCCGTGACCGGCCCGGAGGTCTCGTCCGTCGCGGGCGGGACGGACGGCACGGGTGAAGCGGACGGCACCGGCTGGGCGGACGGCGTGAGCTGGGCGGGCGGTGCGGGCGCGGCGGACGGCGTCGTCGCCGGAGCGGTCAGCGCCGGAGCGGTCCGCCGTACCCGGCGGGGGAGGCCGCCGGGGGAGAGCCGCCCGGCGTCGGCCAGGTGGGCGGCCCGGGGAGCGGACGGCTCGGCCATCAGCTCGTTCGGCAGGAGAACGATCGCCGTGGTGCCGCCGAACGGGGAGGGGCGCAGGGTGACGCGGATGCCGTGCCTGGCGGCGAGCTGGGTGACCACGAACAGGCCGAGGCGGTCACTGCCGGCCAGGTCGAACTCCGGCGGGCCGGCCAGCCGCTCGTTGAGCCCGGCCATCTCCTCGGGGGTCATGCCGAGCCCCCGGTCCTCCACCTCGATGGTGTAGCCGCGGGCCACGACCTCGCCGCCGACCCGCACCGTGGTGTTCGGGGGGGAGAAGGCGGCGGCGTTCTCCACCAGCTCGGCCACCAGGTGGATCACGTCGGTCGCGACCGTTCCCAGGACGCAGGGGCCGGGCGGCACGGCCACGGTCACCCGCCGGTAGTCCTCGACCTCCTCGACGGCGGCGCGGACGACGTCGTAGACCATGACGGGCGTCCGCCACCCCCGGCCGGGGGCGGCGCCGGACAGGATGATCAGCCCCTCGGAGTGGCGGCGCATGCGGGTGGTCAGGTGGTCGATGGCGAACAGGTCCTCAAGGGTGTCGGGGTCGCCGGCCCGCTTCTCCATCGCCTCCAGCATGGCGAGCTGCCGGTGCAGGAGCGACTGGCTGCGCCGGGCGAGGTTGACGAACACCTTGTTGACGGCCCTGCGCAGCTCGGCCTGGCCGACGGCCGCCTCGATGGCGGTCCGCTGGACGGAGGAGAACGCCCGGCCGACGTTCGCGACCTCGGCGGTGGTCCCGTGGTCCAGCTCGCGGACCTCCGAGCAGACGTCCTCGCCCTTGCGGAGCCGCTCCACCACGTCCGGCAGCCGCCGGTGGGCCAGGTCGAGGGCGGCGCGCTGGAGGCCGCCGAGCTCGGCGGCGAGCCGGCCGCCGAACCGCACCGAGATGAACACGGAGAAGGCCACGGCCACCAGGCCGAGCCCGCCGGCGACGCCGATCCGGACCAGGATGCCGGTGGCGACCGGCCCCGAGCGTTCGGTGAGACGCCTGCTGGCCTGGCCGCCGAGCTCGTCGAAGGAGTCCGACAGCGCCCTCGCGTTCGCCGCCCAGAAGGAGTCGGGCCGGCCTCCGGCGAGGGCGGTGTGCTCGACCCGTCCGAACGCGACGTAGGCGGGGGAGTCCTCCAGCTTCCGGTAGAGCTCCCGGAACTCCGTGTCGAACTGGTCGAACCCGAGGGAGTAGAGCAGTCTGCGGTTGCTCGCCAGCTCGCCGAACCGGGTGCGCTCGGCGGCGGTCATGGTCTTCGAGGCGACCGCGCCGGAGATGAGCGCGGCCTGCTGGCTGAGCATCTCGCGGCTGCGGCCCACCATGACGACGGCGCGGGTCTGGTCGGCCAGGACGGGGTCCGCTGAGTTGATCTTGCTGTAGGAGTCGAAGGCCGAGCCGATCAGCGCGTTGTAGGCGTCCAGGGTCGCCAGGCGGGTGGCGGTGCGGGTGTCCACCCCGCTCCTGATCTCGGTGAGCCGGTCCAGCACGGTCCTCAGCCGGCCGATCCGCTCCCATACCGCGGGGAGCGTGTTGTCCTCGAGGAGGGGCGTCAGTCGCTCCAGCTCGGCCCGTGCGGCGTTGGTACGGCTCCGCTGGGCGTCCAGTTCGGCGCGGGAGCCGCTGCCGCCCAGGTAGGCGAGGGAGAGCAGGCGTTCGTGCTGGAGCGTGGTGGTCAGCGCCCGGGTGGGGACGACTCCGTACTCGTAACCCTTGCCGGTCCGCAGCAGTTCCAGGCCGCTCTGCAGGGTGAGGGCCGCCGCAAATCCCCAAATTGCTACAAGCGAGACAATTGGTACAAGTAGCAGGGTAAAGATCTTGACCTTGATCGAAGGTTTGCGGTCGCCCATCAGACCTCGCATTACGGATATGGGCTGTCAGCAGTGGCGAAACCCTAGCAACGGCTGTCTTCCGCGACCAGAGATGCGAGTGATTCGTATCCGGCTCGTATTTGCGCTCCGGGGAAACCGGGGATCTTTTCCGCCCCGGGGCGCCCCCCGGGGGTGGGCCGTCCGTCTCCGAAGGTCGATTGGACATGCTCTGTCTGGTTGTCAGACAATACTGGACATGAAGCTCGCCGTGGTCGGAGCCGCCGTCCTGTGGGGGACCGCGGGCACCGCCGGACTGCTCGCCGCCGGGGCCCATCCCGTCTCCCTGGCCGCCGCGCGGCTGGTCGTCGGAGGTCTGGTCCTCGCGGCCGTGGCCGGGCCCGCCGTACGGTCCCTCCCGCACCGGGGCCTGCTCGTGGCGGCCGCCCTGGCGGTGGCCGCCTACCAGCTCTGCTTCTTCGCCGCGGTCGGCCGGACCGGGGTGGCCGTCGGCACCGTGGTCGCGATCGGCAGCGGCCCGGTCTTCGCCGGGCTGCTGACCTGGCTCCTCGACCGGACCCGGCCCACCCGGCGGTGGGCCGGGGCGACCGCGGCGGCGGTCGCCGGCTGCGCCGTGCTGACGGGCGGAGGCGGCGAGGTGCGGGCCGACGGGGTCCTGCTGGCGATGCTCGGCGGCCTGCTGTACGCGTTCTACGTGGTGGCGGCGGCCCGGGTGATCGGCGCCGGTGGCTCCTCCGACACCGTGATGGGGGCGATGTTCGGCGGCGCGGCGGTCGTGATGCTGCCCGTCCTGCTGTGGACGGGCGCCGGCTGGCTGACCGAGCCGCGCGGCCTGCTCACCGCCCTCTACCTGGGCTGCGTCACCACCGCGCTGTCCTACATCCTGTACGGCAGGGGCCTGCGCACCACCCCCGTCGCCACCGCGGCCACACTCTCCCTCGCCGAGCCCGCCGTCGCGGCCCTGCTCGGGATCGCGGTCCTCGGGGAGCGGCTCACCCTCCAGTCGGGGGCCGGTCTGGCGCTGCTCGGCGTGAGCCTCGCCGTGGTGGCGCTCCCCGAGCGGCGGCGGCCCGGCCGCGAGGACCCGGCGACGACGGTGAGGTCGCCGGCGTGACCGTTCATCAGGCGGCGGAGCCTCCGGTGAGGTGCCCGGACGCCCGGCGGCGGCAATAGGGTCGTCGGCGTGACCGTTCCGCTCCGTCCCGTCTCCGCCGTCGAGGCCCTCGCCGACGCCCTGCGCCGCCGGGTGCTCTCCGGCGAGCTGGCTCCGGGCACCCCGCTGCCGGAGCAGGAGCTTTCCGCCGCGTACGGCGTGGCCCGGCCGACCGTCCGCGAGGCGCTGGCCGTACTCGTCCACGAGGGTCTGCTGCGCAGGGAGCGGCACCGCAGCGCGCAGGTGGCCGAGGTGACCCTGGCCGACCTGGACGACCTGATGTTCGTCCGGCGCCCGCTGGAGGACCTGACGGCCGTCGCGCTCGCCGGGCGGCGGGTGGCCGCCGCCGACGCGGCGCTGGACCGGATGGCGGGGCTGCCCGCCGGTGCCCCGTGGTCCGACGTGGTGGCCGAGCACATGGCCCTGCACCAGGCGATGGTCGTCGCGGTGGGCAGCCCCCGGCTGGAGCGCCTGTACGGAGCGCTGGCCGCGGAGACCCGGCTCGGCCTGGTCCGGCTGCGCACCGTCTACACCGACCGCGACGTACTGGTCGCCGAGCACCGCGAGCTGCTCGACGCGGTCGCCCGGGGCCCGGCCGACGCCGCTCGGCGCGCCGTCGCCGCGCACCTGGATCACGGCTGGGGCGAGGGTTGACGGGCCGCTGAGACGTCCCCGCCGGGCCCGTCCGGGCCGGGGATGACAGGCGGGTGACTCGCCCGGCTCGCACGTTTCTATTGCACCGGGTGCCCGGCAGTCGTCAGAATCGCGGCCATGCACGGCGACTCAGTGCCGGACTCCTACGTGTACGTCACCGAAGAAGGCGTTGCCTGCCACTACGTGGACGGCAGCGTCGCCGCCCTCGCGTGGGAGGACCTCGCCGAGGTGCGGATCGAGGGCGGCTCGGACGCGGACATCCTGTACATCCTGCTCGACCACGACGGCCAGAGCTGCGTGGTGCCCAGGTCGGCGGTCGACGCCGCCTTCCTCGCGCGTCTGCGCTACCTGCCCGACTTCGACCCGGAACGGCTCGGCGCGGCGGCGGACGCCTCCGGCGGGGAGTCCGTGGTCGTCTGGCGCAGTCCGGAGCCTCCGGCCCCACTGCCCGACTTTGAATACGACTAAATCACCATTTTTTAGAAAAAGTACCTCAGAAAACCTGCATGTTTGGACCGTTCCGTCAAGATGAGGACGTCTCCTGACTTCGGCCGGTAGTGGACACTGAGCTGCTATTCCCCTGCTCAATGGCGATCTCTAGGATTTCCCTGGAATATCCGCGCTGCCGGTGCATTCGGTAATGCTGTCAACCAAGGAAACGCGATGGGCGTCCCGTTACGGTAACGCCTAGGGCATCCGGGTGGGGTTGGTATGAGGGTGGGGACGGCAGAGCCCGCCACAGGGCTTCTGGATGAAGTCGCACGCAGTGCTCCGAGCATCTGGACGCGCTCCTACGCGCGGGTCCTGCTGGCAGGAGACGTCACCTGCGCCGTGGTCGCCTGCGAGACGGTCCTCGGGATCCGTCTCTGGTTCGGCGCGTTCATCCCGAGGACGGAGGCGCTGCTGGGGCTCGGCCTGGCCCTGGCGTGGCCGTTCTCGCTCGCGATCGCCGGCGCGTACCGAAGACGCGCGCACGGCGAGGGAACGGAGGAGTTCCGGGCGGTTTTCGACGGAGGCGTGGGACTTACCGCCGCCGTGGCCATCGGCGCATACGCGACACAGACGACCATCGCCCGGAGTTTCGTCATGGCGATGTTCCCGCTCGCCCTTCTCCTGACGATTCTCTTCCGATATCGCATGCGCAAACGGCTCCACCGGCGGCGCTCCACCGGCGAGTACATGCGCCGGGTGGTCGCCGTCGGCCACCGCGAGTCCGTGCTCGACCTGGTGATGCAGTTCCGCAGGCAGCCGCACCACGGCATGCGCGTCGTGGCCGCGTGCCTGCCCGCCCCCGCGAAGACGGCCGACGTCGACGGCGTCCCGGTCCTCGGGGGCTTCACCGACGTCGCCGAGGTCGTGACCAAGGCCGAGGCCGACGCCGTCGCCGTACTGGCCTGCCCCGAACTGGACGGCGCCGCGCTGCGCCGGCTCGCCTGGGGCCTGGAGGACGCCCGCACCGACCTGTTCGTGGCGCCCGCCCTGATGGACGTCGCGGGTCCGCGCATCAGCATCCGCCCGGTGGCCGGGATGCCGCTGCTGCACGTGGAGCACCCGGAGTTCGACGGCGCGAAACACCTCGCCAAGAGCCTGTTCGACCGGGCCGGCGCCGCCGCGGCCCTGCTGCTGCTGGCCGTGCCCATGCTCGTCATCAGCGTCCTGATCCGGGCGACCAGCCCGGGACCGGCGCTGTTCCGGCAGGTCAGGGTGGGCAGGGGCGGGCGGGAGTTCAGGGTGGTGAAGTTCCGCACCATGGTGGTGGACGCCGAACGCCGCAAAGTGGAGCTCACCTCACACAACGAGTTCGACGGCGTGCTGTTCAAAATACGGAACGATCCAAGGATCACCCGGGTCGGCGCGTTCCTGCGCCGCTACTCCCTCGACGAGCTGCCGCAGCTCCTCAACGTGCTGCGGGGGGAGATGTCGCTCGTCGGGCCGCGGCCCCCGCTGCCCGACGAGGTCGCCCAGTACGGCGCCGACGTCCGCCGCCGCCTGGTCGTCAGGCCCGGCATGACCGGCCTGTGGCAGGTGAGCGGCCGCTCCGACCTGAGCTGGGAGGAGTCGGTCCGCCTGGACCTGCGCTACGTCGAGAACTGGTCGCTCATGCTCGACCTGCAGATCCTGTGGAAGACCTGGAGCGCCGTCACCGGCGGAGAAGGAGCCTACTGACAGTGAAAGCACTCCTGCTCGCCGGAGGGTCGGGCACCAGGCTGCGGCCGATCACCCACACCTCCGCCAAGCAGCTCGTCCCGGTCGCCAACAAGCCCGTCCTGTTCTACGGCCTGGAGGCCATCGGAGCCGCCGGGATCCGCGAGGTCGGGATCGTCGTGGGCGACACGCAGGCCGAGATCGAGGCGGCGGTCGGCGACGGCTCGGCGTTCGGCCTGGAGGTGACCTACCTGCGGCAGGAGGCACCGCTGGGTCTCGCCCACGCCGTGCTGATCGCCCGCGACTACCTCGGCGGCGACGACTTCGTCATGTACCTCGGCGACAACTTCGTCGTCGGCGGCATCGACGACATCGTGGCGCGGTTCGCCCGCGAACGGCCGGACGCCCAGATCATGCTCACCCGCGTCGGCGACCCCCGGCAGTTCGGCGTGGCCGAGCTGGACGCCGCCGGCCGCGTCGTCGGGCTGGAGGAGAAGCCCGCCGACCCCAAGAGCGACCTCGCGCTCGTCGGCGTCTACCTCTTCACACCCGCGATCCACGACGCGGTGGCCGGGCTCAAGCCGTCGTGGCGGGGCGAGCTGGAGATCACCGACGCGATCCAGTGGCTGATCGAGGAGGGAAGGCGCGTCTCCTCCACCGTCATCACCGGCTACTGGAAGGACACCGGCAACGTCACCGACATGCTGGAGGTCAACCGGCTGGTCCTGGAGTCGCTGGAGCCCCGGGTGGACGGCCGGGCGGACGCCGCCAGCGAGCTGATCGGCCGGGTCGCCGTCGAGGCGGGCGCCGTGGTGGAGCGGTCGCGCATCGTCGGCCCGGCCGTCATCGGCGCCGGGACCCGCGTCGTGGACAGCTACGTCGGCCCCTTCACCTCCATCGCGGCCGGCTGCCTGATCTCCGGCAGCGAGATCGAGTACTCGATCGTGCTGCCCAGGTCCTCGATCCGCGGGGTCTCCCGCATCGAGGCGTCCCTCATCGGCCACGACGTCGAGGTCACCCCGGCCCCCGCCATCCCCCGAGCCCACCGCCTCGTGCTGGGCGATCACAGCAAGGTGCAGATAATTTCATGACAGACTCCGGTCGCACCGCCGCCCGCGTGTTCCGCCGTGTCCTGGTCACCGGCGGCGCCGGGTTCATCGGCTCCCACTTCGCCCGCTCGCTCGCCGCGGACGGCGTCGCCGTGACGGTCCTCGACAAGCTGACCTACGCCGGCAACCCGGCGAACCTGCGCGACGTCCCGCACGACTTCGTGCGCGGCGACGTCTGCGACGCCGCGCTCCTGGCGGAGGTCGTGCCGGGCCACGACCTCGTGGTCAACTTCGCCGCCGAGTCCCACGTGGACCGGTCGATCGAGGGGCCGGCCGAGTTCACCCGGACCAACGTCCTCGGCACGCAGACGCTGATGCAGGCGTGCCTGGAAGCGGGCGTCCCGCGGGTGGTGCAGGTGTCCACCGACGAGGTGTACGGGTCGATCGACAGCGGCTCCTGGGACGAGTCAGCGCCGCTGCGGCCCCGCTCGCCGTACGCGGCGGCCAAGGCGGGCGGCGACATGATCGCGCTCGCCTACGCCGTCACCTACGGCCTGCCGGTGTCGGTCACCCGCTGCGGCAACAACTACGGCCCCTACCAGTACCCGGAGAAGGTGATCCCCCTCTTCGTGACCAACCTGCTGCGCGGCCTGAAGGTGCCCCTGTACGGCGACGGCGGCAACGTGCGCGACTGGATCCACGTCGCCGACCACTGCGCGGGCATCCGCCTGGTGGCCGAGCGCGGCGAGCCCGGCGAGGTCTACCACATCGCCGGTACGGCGGAGCTGAACAACGTCGAGCTCACCGAGCGGCTGCTCGCGGCCTGCGACGCCGGATGGGACATGGTCGAGCGCGTCACCGACCGCAAGGGGCACGACCGCCGCTACTCGCTGGACGACGCGAGGCTGCGCGCCCTCGGTTACCGCCCGGCCGTGCCGTTCGACCGGGGGCTGGCCGACACCGTCCGCTGGTACACCGACAACCCCGACTGGTGGAAGGCCGCCGTGGAGGAGCGCCGCGGGGAGCCCCGGCCCGCCCTCGGGGTCGCGTCAGGCGGCGAGACCCGCGAGGTTCCCCGGGGTCTCGCGGTGACCGCGCCGGGCGAGGGGGACGCGTGACCCGCTGGCTGGTCACCGGCGCCTCCGGCATGCTCGCCACCGAGCTGCTGCGCCGCCTTTCCGCCGACGGCGAGGACGTCGTCGCGCTCGGCAGGGCCGGCCTCGACCTGCGCGACACGCACGCCGTACACCGCCTGGTGCCGGACCTGCGGCCCGACGTCGTGGTGAACTGCGCCGCGTGGACCGCGGTGGACGACGCCGAGACCCGCGAGGCCGAGGCGCTGGCCGTCAACGGGCACGGCGTACGGGCGCTGGCCGAGGCGTGCCGGACGGCCGGCGCGCGGCTGGTCCAGCCGTCCACCGACTACGTCTTCGACGGCTCCGCCCACGCCCCCTATCCCGAGGACGCCCCGACCGGGCCGGTCAACGCCTACGGGCGCACCAAGCTCGCGGGCGAGCGCGCGGTGCTGGAGACGCTCCCCGACTCCGGCTACGTCGTGCGGACCGCCTGGCTGTACGGCGGGGCCGGCCGGAACTTCGTCCGCGCGATCCTCGCGGCGGAGCGGGCACGGCCGGTCGTGGACGTCGTGGCCGACCAGTTCGGCCAGCCGACCTGGGCCGGCGACCTCGCGGCCGGGATCGCCGCGCTCGGCCGCTCGGACGCCCCGCCGGGCGTCTACCACGCCACCGGATCCGGAGCCACGAGCTGGTACGGCTTCGCCCGGGAGATCTTCGAGCTGGCCGGCGCGGACCCGGCGCGGGTCAACCCGGTCACGGCCGGGGAGTTCCCCCGTCCGGCGCGGCGACCGGCCTACGGAGTGCTGGGACACGACCGCTGGCGGCGGGCGGGGCTGCCGCCGCTGCGGCACTGGCGGAAGGCGCTGCGGGAGTCCGATGTGCTGGTCAGAGGCTAGGGCCGCCGGCGCCGCCCACGACGGGGAGGCCGGGGGCGGCGTCCGGGGCGGGGCCGTACGGGTCCGGAACCCGGGCGGCCCCGTCCGCGGCGGTGGCACGGTCCACGGCGGCCAGGCGGCGGTAGTGCGCCACGCAGGTCTCGTAGCGGGGCAGCAGACCCGCCGCGAGCGCCTCGGCGAGGGTGGGCGCGGCGGCGTCCTTGTCCGACAGGATCGGCTCCACGCCGGCCGGCCACTCGATGCCGACGGCCGGGTCGAGCGGGTGGACGCCGTGCTCGCGGGCCGGGGTGTAGGGCTCCGAGCACAGGTAGACGACCGTGGCCTCCTCGGTGAGCGCCATGAAGCCGTGGCCCAGCCCCTCGGCGACGTACAGGCCGCGCCGCGACTCCTCGTCCAGGCGCACCGTCTCCCACCGGCCGAAGGTGGGCGAACCCACCCGGATGTCCACCACCACGTCCAGGACGGCCCCGGAGACGCACGTGAGGTACTTCGCCTGGCCGGGCGGCACGTCCGCGAAGTGGACGCCCCGCACCACCCCGCGCCGGGAGACGGAGCAGTTGGCCTGGGCCAGGCCGAGTCCGCGCCCGGTCGCCTCCCGCAGGCCGTCGGAGAGGAAGACCTCGGCGAACGTGCCGCGCCGGTCGGCGTGGACCCGCGGCGCATGGACCCACGCGCCGTCGATGCTCAGCGGCTTCATGGGCCGAAGCATGCCACGGCGGTGTAACGCGGCGGAGGAAACGGGCGAAATTCAAGGGTCCCCGCCCGCTGAAGTGATCTTGGCGAACATCGGTCGAGCCGCGTCAGGCGGCGAGGGAGCGTAACGAATGACAACCTGCCGGCTGTGCGGTTCGACGAGCCTCGCCGGCGTCGTCGACCTGGGGGCGACGCCGCCCTGCGAGCGGTTCCTGACCGCCGACCGGCTCGACGAGCCGGAGCCGACCTACCCGCTGCACCTGCGGGTGTGCACCGTCTGCTGGCTGGCGCAGATCCCGCCGCTGATCACCCCCGAGGACACCTTCACCGAGTACGCCTACTTCTCGTCCTACTCGACGTCGTGGGTGGAGCACGCGCGGCGGTTCGTGGACGACGCGGCGGAGCGGCTGGGGCTGGACGGCGGCTCGTTCGTCGTCGAGGTGGCGAGCAACGACGGCTACCTGCTGCGGCACGTGGTCGACCGGGGCATCCGCTGCCTGGGCGTCGAGCCGTCGGCGAACGTCGGGCGGGCGGCCAGGGAGCGCGGCGTGCCGACGATGGAGGCGTTCCTCGGCCCGGAGACCGGCGCGGAGGTGCGCGCCGGGCACGGGCCGGCCGACCTCGTCGTGGCCAACAACGTCTACGCCCACATCCCCGACGTCGTCGGCTTCACCAGGGGCCTGCGCGCGCTCGTCGCCGAAGACGGGTGGGTCTCGATCGAGGTGCAGCACCTGCTGACGCTGATGGAGCTGAACCAGTACGACACGATCTACCACGAGCACTTCCAGTACTACACGGTCGCCTCCGCCCGCCGCGCCCTGGCCTCGGGCGGGCTGGCCCTGGTGGACGTCGAGCGGCTGCCGACCCACGGGGGCTCGATCCGGCTGTGGGCCCGCCCCGAGGAGGCGGCGGGCGAGCCGTCGGAGCGGGTGGCCGAGGCGCTCGCCGAGGAGAAGGCCGCCGGCCTGCACGAGCTGGCCGGGTACGCCGAGTTCGCCGACCGGGTGGCCCGCGTCCGGCGCGACCTGCTGGGGTTCCTGCTGCGGGCCGCGGAGGAGGGCCGCACGGTCGTCGGGTACGGCGCGCCGGGCAAGGGCAACACGCTGCTCAACCACTGCGGCGTCCGCCCCGACCTGCTCCGCTACACCGTCGACCGCAACCCCTACAAGCACGGCAGGTTCACCCCGGGCGCGCGGATCCCGATCCACCCGCCCGAGCGGATCGCCGAGGACCGGCCCGACTACGTGCTGGTCCTGCCGTGGAACCTGCGCGAGGAGCTCACCGGCCAGCTGTCCTTCGTCGGCGAGTGGGGCGGCCGGCTGGTCTTCCCCATCCCGAGACTGGAGATCGTCGAGGTGAAGCCGTGAAGGTCGTCCTCTTCTGCGGCGGGTACGGCACGCGGATGCGCAGCGGGACTCCCGGTGACGTGCCCAAGCCCATGCAGCTCGTGGGTCCCCGCCCGCTCATCTGGCATGTGATGCGGTACTACGCGCACTTCGGGCACACCGAGTTCGTCCTGTGCCTGGGCTACGGCGCACACCACATCAAGGACTTCTTCCTGAACTACGAGGAGACCACCTCCAACGACTTCGTGCTGCGCGGCGGCCGGGTCGAGCTGCTGTCCACCGACATCTCCGAGTGGTCGATCTCGTTCGTGCAGACCGGCATCGACTCGCCCATCGGCGAACGGCTGCGCCGGGTCCGCGACCACCTCGGCGGCGACGACATGTTCCTCGCCAACTACGCCGACGTCCTCACCGACGCGCCGCTGCCGGAGATCATCGACCGCTTCACCGCCTCCGGCGCGGGCGCCTCGATGATGGTCGTCCCGCCGGCGGACACCTTCCACTGCGTGGAGATGGGCGAGCGCGGGCTGGTCGGCGGCATCACCCCGGTCAGCCGGATGCCGCTGTGGGTGAACGGCGGGTACTTCGTGCTCCGGCAGGAGGTCTTCGACCACATCCCGCCGGGCGGCGACCTCGTCACGGACGGCTGCGCCGAGCTGGCCAAGCGCGGCCGGCTGCTCGCCTACCCGCACCGCGGCTACTGGCGGCCGACCGACACGGTGCGGGAGCGGGTCGCCCTGGACGAGGCGTACTCGCGGGGCGATCGGCCGTGGGCGCTGTGGGAGCGCGAACCCGGCACGCCGCCGCCTCCGCCGGGAACGGTCCCACGGGCCGCGGCGGCCGTGCCGGCGGGGGTCGGAGCCACAGCCGGTACGGCCGCCGAGGCCCCGGAGGGGCCGGCCGCCGGGACCGTACCGGAGGCGCGGACCCCGTGATCGGATTCCGGACGCCGCCGGGCCACGGCGCGATCGCCCTGCTCGCCGCGCACTGCGACGACCTCGCCATCGGCGCCGGCGGCACCCTGCTCACCCTCTGTACGGCCCGCCCCGGCCTGCGGGTGGACGCGCTGGTGCTCTCCGGCGGCGGCACCGAGCGGGAGGACGAGGAGCACGCCGCCCTCGCGGCCTTCTGCCCCGGCGCGGACCTGCGGCTGACCGTGCTGAAACTGCCCGACGGGCGGCTGCCCGCGCACTGGGACGAGGCCAAGGACGCGGTCGAGGACCTGCGCGCGCGGACCGACCCCGACCTGCTGTTCGCGCCGCACCCCGGCGACGCCCACCAGGACCACCGGGGCCTGGCGAAGCTCGTGCCCACGGCCTTCCGCGACCACCAGGTGCTCGGCTACGAGATCGTCAAATGGGACGGCGACCTCGGGCGGCCGTCGGTCTACCAGCCGCTCGCCCCGGAGGTCGCCGAGGCGAAGGCGTCCCTGCTGCACGAGCACTACCCCTCCCAGCGCCGGCGGCCCTGGTACGACAGGGAGGCGTTCCTCGGCCTGGCCCGCATCCGCGGGATCGAATGCCACGCCCGCTACGCCGAGGCGTTCCACGTAAACAAGCTGACCCTTGATCTGGCTGGAGGAGAGACGCGATGCGGGTGCTGCTGACCGGGCATCAGGGATACCTGGGGAGCGTGATGGCCCCGGCGCTGGCCGGGGCGGGTCACGAGGTCACCGGCCTGGACTCCGGGCTGTTCGCCGACTGCGTCCTGGGCCCCGCGCCCGCCGACCCGGGCGGGCACCTGACCGACCTGCGGGACGTCACCGCCGCACAACTGGCCGGGGTGGACGCTGTGATCCACCTGGCCGCGCTGTCCAACGACCCGCTCGGCTCGCTGGCGCCGGAGCTGACCTACGAGATCAACCACCACGCGTCGGTACGGCTGGCCCGGCTGGCCCGCGACGCGGGCGTGCGGCGGTTCCTGTACGCCTCCACCTGCTCGGTCTACGGCGCCTCCGGCGGCGACGACCTGGTCGGCGAGGACGCGCCGCTGCGCCCGGTGACCCCGTACGCCGAGTCCAAGGTCCGCGTCGAGGACGACCTGGCCGAGCTGGCCGACGGCGACTTCAGCCCGGTGTTCCTGCGCAACGCCACCGCGTTCGGCTTCTCGCCCCGGCTGCGGGCCGACATCGTGCTGAACAACCTCGTGGGGCACGCGCTGCTGACCGGGGAGGTCCGGGTGCTGTCCGACGGCACCCCGTGGCGGCCGCTGGTGCACGCCCGCGACATCGCCGACGCCTTCGTCCTGGCGCTGACGGCCCCCAGGGACGCGGTGCACGCCAGGGCGTTCAACGTGGGCACCGAGCAGAACAACGTGCGGGTGTCGGAGATCGCCGCCGAGGTCGCCGAGGCGGTGCCCGGCTCCCGGCTGGTGATCACCGGCGAGGCCGGGGCGGACCCGCGGTCCTACCGGGTCGACTTCTCCCGGGTGCGCGCCGCGCTGCCCGGCTACCAGGCGCGCTGGACGGTCAAGGCGGGCGCGGCCGAGCTGGTGGAGTCCTACGAGCGGCACGGCCTGACGGGGCACGACTTCCAGCGGCGCTTCACCCGCCTGTCCCGGCTGGCGGACCGGCGGACGGCCGGCACCGTCGACGACACGCTCCGGCCGGTCGCCGGCGACGCGCTCCGGCCGAGGGACGGCCGCCGATGACCGCCGGAACCTCCGGGCCCGGAGCCCCCGGAACCGCCGGGCCCGAAACCCCTGGAGCCCCCGGAACCGCCGGGCCCGAAACCCGGCGGGAGGCCGACGACGAGGGGGGGACGGCCGGAACGACCCGGACCGGCTCATCCGATCCGGCGGGACCGGCCCGGCCGGACGCACCCGGCACGGCCGGGGACGAGGGCCGGGAGATGCACGCCCTGGTCGAGCGGCTCTATCCGTTGTGCCGGAGCATCACCGGCGACGGCGTGCGCCGGACCCTGGACATCGTCGGCGAGAGCGTCCCGCTCCGGATCCGCGAGGTCCCGACGGGGACGCAGGTCCTCGACTGGACCGTGCCGAAGGAGTGGAACATCCGCGACGCCTACGTCAAGGACGCCTCCGGCAGGAGGGTCGTCGACTTCGCCGCGTCGAACCTGCACGTGGTCGGATACAGCGTCCCGGTGTCGGCCTCCATGACCCTCGCCGAGCTGCGCCCCCACCTGCACACGCTGCCCGAGCAGCCCGGCCTGACCCCGTACCGCACCAGCTACTACGCCGAGACCTGGGGCTTCTGCCTTCCGGAGGACACGCTCGCGGCCCTGCCGGAGGGCCGCTACGAGGTCCGGATCGACTCGACCCTCGCCGACGGCCACCTCACCTACGGCGAGCACGTGGTGCCCGGCCGCACCTCCGAGGAGGTGCTCGTCTCCTGCCACGTGTGCCACCCGTCGCTGGCTAACGACAACCTCGCGGGCATCGCGGTGGCCACCCGCCTCGCCCGGCGGCTGGCCGGGACCGACCCCCGCCACACCTACCGCTTCCTGTTCGCGCCCGGCACCATCGGCGCGATCACCTGGCTGGCCCTCAACCGCGAGCGCGCCGGAAACATCCGGCACGGCCTCGTGCTGGCCTGCGCCGGGGACCGCGGCCACCTGACCTACAAGCGCAGCAGGCGGGGCGGCGCCGCCGTGGACCGGGCCGCGGCCCACGTGCTGCGTGCCTCGGACCGGCCCCACGAGGTCGTGGACTTCTCCCCGTACGGCTACGACGAACGGCAGTTCTGCTCCCCGGGGTTCGACCTGCCGGTGGGCTGCCTGACCCGCACGCCGTACGCCGGCTACCCCGAGTACCACACCTCGGGCGACGACCCCGGCTTCGTGACGCCGGAGGCCATGGCCGACACCCTCGAAGCCTGCTGGGAGATCACCCGGGTGCTGGAGGGCGACCGCCGGTACCTCAACCTCAGCCCGTACGGCGAGCCGCAGCTCGGCAGGAGGGGCCTGTACGGCTCGCTGGGCGGGCGAAGTGACGCGAAACAGGCGCAGATGGCGATGCTGTGGGTGCTGAACCTCTCGGACGGCGACCACGGCCTGCTGGACGTCGCGGAACGGTCCGGCCTGCCGTTCCACGTGGTGGAGGACGCGGCGCGGGACCTCCGCGACGCCGGACTGCTCAAGGAGCTGGGATGACGGCGACACGGACCGCCCCGGACGCGGGCGCCCTCGGCCTCCGGGTGGGGGATCTGGTGGAGGTGCGCGGCGAGGCCGAGATCCTGGCCACGCTGGACGAGCGGGGCGAGCTGGAGGGCCTGCCCTTCATGCCGGAGATGCTGGCCTACTGCGGGCGGCGGCTCACCGTGCACAAGGTGGCGCACAAGGTGTGCGACACCATCGGCCGCAGCGGCATGCGGCGGATGGAGCGCGCCGTCCACCTCACCGGCGCGCGCTGCGACGGCGGCGCGCACGGCGGCTGCCAGACGGCCTGCCTCATGTACTGGAAGGAGGCGTGGCTCAGACGGATCGACCCCGACGCCCCTCCGGAACCGGGGGCCCCCGCCGATCCGGTGGGGGCCTCGCCCGGCGCCGCCGTACCGGAGCGGGGGGACGGCTCCTTCGCCGCGCTCGGCGCCCTGGGCTCGGACGTGCCGTCCGGGCCCGCGCCGTCCGGGGCCGCTTCGGGGCCGGCCGTGCCGCCCGGTCCCGCGCCGGGGCGTCGCCTGCTGCCGCTCCTTGAGGCGGCCGCCAGGAAGGAGCCGGGTCCCGACGGTGAGGAACGGTTCTCCTGCCAGGGGACCGAGATGCTGCGCGCCGCGCCGTCCTGCCTGCCGCTCAAGGACGTCCGGCAGTACGTCATGGACGTGCGCACCGGCAACGCGGGACCGCTGTTCGTGCTCCGCGCCCTCCTCATCGGGATCTTCAACCGGGTCCAGGACCGCAGCCGGAAGCTGCCCCGATGGCTGCGGTTCCGGGACGGCATGCGGTGGGGGTTCGTCGCGGGGCGGCTCACCGGCGCGACGCCGGGCGCCACCCTCGGCCTGCGACCGGGCGAGCTCGTCCGGATCAAGTCGAAGGCGGAGATCCTCAGGACCCTCAACCAGGACCGGCTCAACCGGGGGATGGGGTTCGACGAGGAGATGTCGCGGTACTGCGGGCGGACCGCGCGGGTGCTGTCCCGGGTGGACCGTTGCATCGACGAGCGGACCGGCCGGATGCTCACGATGAAGAGCCCCTGCATCGTCCTCGAGGGCATCGTCTGCGCGGGCGCCTACACCGTGAGCTGCCCCCGGGCGTTCATCCCGTTCTGGCGGGAGATCTGGCTGGAACGGGTCGAGGAACCCGCCTGAGAGGGACCGGCCCGTGAGGGACCGGCCTGGGAGGAACCGGCCTGGGAGGAACAGGCCGGGAGGATCCGATCGGAAAGGGGTCGGCCTGCGAGGAACCGGCCCGGGAGCGATCCGCCTGGCCCGCCGTACGCCGGAGAAGGGCGTCGGCCGGTGGGCGGACGGTGAGAGGCGAGAGATGGAAGACGGTCAGGGCGCGACGCCGGCCACCGGCGTCGCCCCCGGGCGGCCCGGCGGAGCCGCGGACTCGGACGGCGGCCCCGCGCTCCGGGAGGAGGTTCACCCCGGTTCGGACACTGCGGATCCGGGCGGCGGCCAGGCCGGGCAGATCGGAAGGCAGGCGGGGCGCGGGCTGCGCTGGAGCGTGCTCGGCAACCTGGTGATGAAGGCCGGCTCGTTCACCATGAGCCTCGTCCTCGCCCGCCTGCTGGTGCCCGAGGACTTCGGCGTCTACGCCATCGCGCTGGCCGCAAGCCAGTTCGTCCTCTACGTCAACGACGCGGGCGTCATCGCGGCCGTCGTGCAGTGGCGGGGCCGGCTGGAGGACATCGCGCCCACCGCGACCGTCGTGGCCATCGCCTCAAGCGTCGCCCTGTACGGGGTCTTCTGGGTGGTCGCGCCGTACTTCGCGGAGATGTCCGGCAACGAGGGCGCCACCGGGGTGATCCGGGTGCTCAGCGCCACCAACCTCGTCTACGGCCTGACCGCCGTGCGCAGCGCGGCGCTGATGCGCAGGTTCCAGCAGGACCGGCTCACCCGGGCCAACCTGGCGGGCTTCTGCGTGAACGCCCCGGTGACCATCGGGCTCGCCGCCGCGGGCGCCGGCGCCTACAGCTTCGCCTGGGGCCAGCTCGCCGGCGCCGCCGTCACCGGGGTGCTGGTGGTCGTCTTCGCCCGGGTGCGGATCAGCGTCGGGCTGGACCGCGCGGCCGCCGGCCGGCTCCTGGTGTTCGGACTCCCCCTGTGCGTCAGCCTGGGCATCGAGGGGGTGCTGCTGAACGCCGACTCCGTCATCGTCGGCGACACCCTCGGCGCCGCCCCGCTCGGCTTCTACCTGCTGGCCTTCAACATCTCCAGCTGGGTGCCCGGCCTGGTCGGCACCGCCATCCGCTACGTCGCGCTGCCCGGCTTCTCCCGGCTGGCCGAGGAGGACCGGGAGTCGCTGTCGCGGGGGGTGGGGCGGGCCGTACCGCTGCTGGTCTCCGTCGTCCTGCCGATCGCCGTGGTGCTCGGCACGCTCGCCCCCTCGGTGGTGGTCCTCCTGTACGGCGAGCGCTGGGCGCCCGCCGCCGAGGTGCTGCGGTTCCTCGCGATCCTCATGGTCGTGCGGATGCTGGCCGCCCTGGCGGTGGACATCCTTGCGGCCATGGGCGCGACCCGGTCCACCGTGTGGCTCAACCTGGGCTGGGCCGTGGTGCTGGTGCCCGCCCTGATGGCGGGCGCGCGCCTGGACGGCATCCGGGGGGCGGCGGTCGCGCACGCGGCGGTCGCGCTGCTGGTGGCGCTGCCGCTGACCGCGCTCGTCCTGCACCGGGCCGGAGTGGCCATCGCCCCGATCGCCTCCGCCCTGGTGCGGCCGCTGCTGAGCGGCGCGCTGGCGGCGGCGGTGATGACCGCGCTGGCGCACGTCACCCCGGACGTCCCGTTCGTACGGCTCTGCGTGGCGGGTGGCGCGGGAACGCTCGTCTTCGTGCTCCTCGTCGTGCCGCGGGCCGAGCTGGGAAGGCTCGCCGCCCGGGTGGCCGGACCGGCGGCCGCCGGGTCCCGCCGTCCGGGCCGGGGAACGCCGGCCCACGCCGAACCCTCCGACCACGCCGAGCCCGTCCGATCATCCGGCTCCCGTCCGGGAGCGCCGGCCCACGCCCGACCCCTGACCCACGCCGAACCCCCGGACCCCGCCCGGTGACGCCGGGCCCCGAACCCATCGAGTTGAGGAGGAGCGATGACCGGTCCCGGCACGCTGGTGTCCGTCGGGCTGCCGGTGCGTAACGGCGCCGCGCGGCTGGAGGGGGTGGTCCGGTCGGTGCTGGCCCAGGACCATCCGGACATCGAGCTGGTGATCTGCGACAACGCCTCCACGGACGGCACGGAGGAGATCTGCCGGGAGCTGGCGCGCGCCGACGACCGGATCGTCTACCACCGGCAGCCGGAGAACGTGGGGCTGCTCAACAACTTCATCGGCGTCGGGCGGCTCGCCCGGGGCGAGTTCCTGCGCTGGGTCGGCGACGACGACCGGCTGGAGCCCGGATGCGTCTCCCGGTCGCTGCGGGCCTTCGCCGAGGACGAGCGGCTCATCCTGGTCACCACTCAGGTCGCCTACACCGACCCGGACGGAACCACCCGGACCGGCGTCTACGAGGGCACCGGGCTGCGCTCCGACGACCCGGTCGAGCGGTTCGCCGAGATGCTGCGCCTGCTCAACGAGAGCCACCTGCTGATCGACCCGCTCTACGGGCTGATGCGCCGCTCCGTCGCGGTCGGCATCCCCCGGCGCAACATGCTCCGGGAGGACGAGGTGTTCGCGGCGAAGCTGGCGCTGGCCGGGCCGTGGGGGCACGTGCCCGAGCTGCTCGCCCACCGCAACTGGAAGCACGAGCGGATGGGGACGATCGCCCGCCGGCTGGACGTGCCCGCCTGGCAGGCCCGGTTCTCCTCCACCCTGCAGTACCGCGAGCTGCTGCGCTGGCTCGACCGGAGCGGCCTCACCGACGACCGGCTCCGCCGCGCGCGGGCCGCCGTGCACCGGATGTACGCGCGCCGCCAGCGCGTGGTCGCGGCCCGGCGTGGACGCAGACTCGCACGGATGGCGGCGAACCTGGTCACCTCCGGCCGGGTCGCCGGGCGTCCGGCGGCCGGCCCGCACCCGTGACGGCGCCGCCGTACGGCGGGCTCGTCCGGGCCGGCGAGGACGCCGGGTGCGTTCGGCGCGGGGACGGACCGGAAGGACCGGCGGGACGGACCGGAAGGACCGGCGGGGTGGTCGGGACGAAGGCGTCAGGGGCGCTCGGGGGCGGGACGCAGCGCCGCGCGCGCCCGTGACATCCGGCCCCGCATCGCCTCGCGCAGCGCGGGCCAGCCGCGGTGACGCTGGAACGGCAGCTCGAAGACCGCCGCGAACGAGCGGGCCGCCACCAGGCTCACCGGCCCGGCCACCGCGAGGGTGACCAGGAACGCCGGGACGCCGCCGGGCACGTGCGGGGCGACGACCAGCCGGTGGATCGTGACGACGATCGGCGCGTGGACCAGGTAGAGCGTGTAGGAGAAGGAACCCAGGCTCCGCACCGGCCGCGTGTCCAGCAGCCGTACCAGCGCGGCCGGGCGGCCCGTCGCCACCCCCGCCAGCAGCAGGGCCACGGCGGGACCCAGCGCGAGATCGACCCAGAAGTAACGTTCCACGGTCCAGGCGGGGCCGCGCGCGACGACCAGCGCCAGCACCGGGACGCAGGCGAGCGCCGCCACCCGGTGCCAGGGGAACCGCCGCACGCGCTCCCCGGCGGCGAGGACGCCCGCCGCGACCACACCCGCCGCGAACAGCCCGGCGAACTGCGGGGTCAGCCGGAGCAGCAGGCCCACCGGGTGCGACACGGGGGCGAGCAGTCCGACCGCCACCACGACGGCGGTGACGGCCGCGAGCATCGCGAACGCGCCGGCCCGGCGCAGCACCAGCAGCAGGAGGGGGAAGACCAGGTAGAGCTGCGCCTCCACGGCGATGGACCAGAAGGCGCCGTTGGGGCTCGGCGCGCCGAAGACGTCGTGCAGCAACAGGCCGTAGACCAGTACCGACTTCGCGGTGGGAGTCCCTTCCCCGGGCTGGGGGACCAGGGTCCAGGCGACCACCAGGCTGAAGGCCAGGGCCGCCCAGTAGGGCGGGAGGATGCGCCAGGCGCGGCGGCGGGCGAACCGGCGCACGCCGCCCAGCCGCCACCCGGACCGAGCCGGGGAGACCGCCAGCGAGAAACCCGACAGGACGATGAACACCACCACCGCGAAGTGGCCGTAGACGAGCCAGGAGAGCCAGCCCGGCCCGGTGTCGGCGGGATAGCCGGGGAAGGCGAGCAGCCGGCAGTGGTGCACCAGCACGAACAGGGCCGCCACGCCGCGGATCCCGTCGAGCCCCGGCAGCCGGCCGCGTTCCCCGGGCCGGGCCGCCGTGGCTTCCGTGGCTTCCGTGGCTTCCGTGGCTTCCGTGGGGGTCGCGGCCTCCGAGGGTCCCGGGCCTCCCCGGCTCACCGCCCGGACCGGTGCCACCGACGCCCCGGCCGGACCCGGCCCGGTCGATCCGTCCTGGTCGTCCCCGGGCGAGGCCCCCATCCGATCAACCCCCGTCTCGGGCGGCACGGCCCCGTTATCTGGGCCTTTTTTGGCCTGTCGACGGGTCTATCGCTGTATGGTCGCCAGACGTAACATCCGGGAAGGGGATGCCGACCGGAATGGTCTCCCAGCCGACCGACGTAACGAGGAACCCGCGTTTTCCGATTGGTGACTGTATTGTCTCGGGGCCCGGTGACGCCCCGGCACAAATAGGGGCGGAGACCTATGGATTTCTGGAAGGCCGTTTTCGCTCTGGTCAGACGGAGATTCATCGGCCCCCCGCTGCTCGTCCTGTCGCTCGTCGCCGCCGCGCTGGCGTTCAACCTCGTGCCCACCACCTACGTCTCGACCACGTCGATGGTGCTGACCACCCCCGCGACCGGCGGGACGCTCCCGGCCGACCCGACCAGGCCGATCGGGCTGACCAACCCGCTGCTGCAGTTCAGTGACGGTCTGCGTGTCACGGCCGGCATCCTCATCCTGTCGATGAACACCCCCGAGGTCGCGGCCGAACTGGGCCTGGTGCAGGGCGGCACCACCGAGATCACGATCAATGACGGACGCACCAACCCGGACCTGCTGGGCATCAGCACCAACGGCCCGTTCGTCTACGTGGAGGTGCGGAGCCGGTCCGCCGCCGAGGCCCAGAGCGTGGTCCTCAAGGCCAAGCAGCGCATCCGGAAGGAACTGCTCACCCGCCAGCAGGCGCTCAGGGCCCCGCGTTCCACCTTCATCTCGGTCGTCGACGTCGTGCCCTCGTCCACCCCGGAAGCGAAGATCACGAGCAAGCTGATGGCCGCGGGCGGGGTGCTGTTCGCGGTGCTGACCGTCGGCTTCGGCGTCGCGTACGGCGTGACGGAGGCGCGGGCGAGCAGACGGCGCCGTGCCGCCGCACCCGCGGGCCCGTTCTCCGCGGGCCCGCCCTCCCCGAAGGCGGCGGCCCCGGTGGCCGGCGCGGAGCCGTCCCTGACCGTTTATCCGCCGTACCCGCCGTACTCGCCGTATCCGCCGGAGGACGTCCGCGGCTCCGCCGAAGGACCGTTCCACGACGAGCCCGCGCAGCTCGTGGTGGTACTGGACGAGGAGGAACCGCCTGAGCCTCCCGGCGGGGGCCACGCGGGCCGTGGGGGCCTCGGTGGAGACCACGAGGACTTCGCCGAGGACTTCGACGGGGACCTCGACGACGACCACGGTGAGCGGGCGACGGACACGGTCGTCTTCACGCGCGCCGGCGGTCGCGGCGAGGAGTAGGAGGGACGAGCCGGTGGGGCCCCACGCCACCCGCCGCCGTCCCGGTTCGAGAGGAAACGCATGGACTTCTGGGGGACGGTTCTCGTCCTGTTCCGGCGCTGGTACGCCGCCGCCCCGGCCTTCGTGCTGTCCCTCGCCATCGCGGCGGGCGTCTACTCGACGATTCCCACCACCTACATCTCCAGCGCGGTCCTCATCCTGACCACGCCGGTGACCGGCGGGAGCCTGCCGAGCAACCCGCGCTACCCCAACGGCCTGACCAACCCCATGCTCAACTTCGAGCAGGGACTGAACGTCTCGGCCTCGATCCTCATCGCGGTGATGGCGACACCCGACATGGCGGCCGAGCTGGGCGTCGCCGAGGACGCCGACACCTCCTACAAGGTCACCAACGGCAGCAACAACCTGGAGTCGCTGGCCACCGGCCCGTACCTCTTCGTCGAGGGGGAGAGCCCGTCGCCGGACGGCGCGCGGGAGATCGTGAACCGGGTCCTCGCGCGCGTCAAGCTCGAACTGGCCAACCGGCAGCGGGCGGTGAAGGCCCCCCAGGCGACGTACATCACCACCTACGAGGCGGTGCCGGCGACGACCCCCGAGCCGCAGCGGACCCGCAAGCTGCGGGGCGTCGCCGCCGCGGTGGGCATCGGCGTCGTGGCGAGCCTGTGCGCGGCGTTCGGGACCGAGAGCTTCGCCCGGGCCCGCGCGGCCCGGCGGCGGGGACCGGCCTCGTGACGACCGTCCCCGCCTCAGCCTCCAGTCCCGCCGGATCCGTTTCGGAAGCGCCCGCCGGGTCCGCTCCCGCCGGGTCCGTTCCGGGGGTGCGCGCCGCCTCCGCTCCGGCCGTGCCCGCCGTACCCGTCCCGGACGCGTCGGTGCACGCTCCGCCGGCCCGCCGCCGCGCCGACGGCGCGACCCTGGTCTGCTTCTTCGTCGTGGCCCTGATGATCGTCCCCGCCCGGCTGGTCCTGCGGGGGCTGCCGCTGTCGCTGACCCCGGCGAACATCCTGGCCCTGGTCGCCGCCGTCTGCTGGCTGTGCGCGCACTTCACCCTCACGCTGGGGATGGCCAAGGGCCGCACGCCGGTGCGCACCGCGCTGTTCGTCCACCTGACCGCGATGGTGGTCTCCTACGGGTACGCCACCTACGGCTACCTGCCCTCCGACGAGCTCAACCTCGCCGACCGCGCCCTGATCCTGCTGGTGGCGGGCGCCGGGCTCGCGCTGATGGTGTGCGACGGGGTGCGCGGCGCCGACCGCCTCGACCTCGTGCTGAAGACCGCGGTGGTGGCGGGGGCGGTCATCGCGGTCATCGGCGCCTGCCAGTTCCTGCTCGACCTCGACCTCACCCGGTACCTCCAGCTCCCGATCCTCCGCTACACCTCCGAGGACGGGTTCGTCACCGCCAGGTCCGACTTCCGCCGGGTCGCCGCGACCACGGGTCACCCGATCGAGTTCGGTGTCGTGTGCGCGATGCTCCTCCCGCTCGCCGCCCACTACGGCTTCCAGGCCCGGCGGCTGGGACGGAGAGCGCTGCGCTGGTGGGCGTGCGCCGCCCTGATCGGGGCGGGCCTGATGTTCTCCGTCTCCCGGTCGGCGGTGCTGAGCCTGGGAGCCGTGGGGGTCGTGCTGTTCCTCGGCTGGCCGGCCCGGCGGCGGATCCAGTCCGTGCTCGTCGGGCTGGCGTTCCTCGCGCTGATGCGGCTCACGGCGCCCGGACTCATCAGCACCTTCTACAACCTGTTCGCCAACGCCGGCACCGACGACAGCGTCCGCTACCGCACGCACGACTACGACGTCGCCGCCTACGAGGTCTCCAGGCACATGCTGCTGGGACGCGGGGCCGGCACCTGGTACGCCCCCAAGTACCAGGTCTTCGACAACCAGTACCTGCTGTCGGCGGTGGAGACGGGGCTGATCGGCGTCACGGTGGTCGTCGCGCTGTTCGTGTGCGCGATCTACTCGGGGCTGCGGGCCCGTCACCTGAGCGCCGACCCCGCAACCCGGGACCTCGGCCTGACCCTCGCGGCCTGCCTCGTGGTCCCGCTGGTCGGGGCGGCCACCTTCGACCTGCTGTCCTTCGCCACCGTCACGGGCCTGTCGTTCCTGCTGATCGGCGCCTCCGGATCGCTGCTGCGCACCGCGGCCGGGGAGACGCGCCCGCGCGCCTCCGGCCACGACGCGGGCCAGGACACCGGCGCCGTACGGTGGCCCGCCCGCACCGGCGGCGCGGCCAGGGAGTCGCTGCGCGTTCCCGGCGGCACCGGCGGCCGCTGAGCACCCCCGGGGGCGACCGGTTCATGCCCGGTGGCGCGGGTGGTTCGTGTCCGGGGGTGGCGCGGGCGGTTCACGGCCGGACGGTGCGTTCGTCCGGACGGCGCGGGCGGCCGTTGAGGCCGTCCGGTCGCCGTCCGGTCGCCGTCATCCGTGGCAGGGCAGCGGGGCGACGGTCGAGGTGACGCGGTAGTTCTGGTCGATGGTGACCAGCGAGTTTCCCGACCAGTCGATCTTCGCGCAGTCGGCCTCGACGGGCCCGTAGACCCACGAGTGGTCGACGAGCCTGTTGCCGCGGACGACCAGCTGCCCGCGGGCGTTCTTGAGTTGGATGCTGTAGGTGCCGCCCATGATGAGGTTGTCGGTGACGGTGGCGTTCACGATCTGGTCGTCGGTGAGGAAGATGGGTGCGGTGATGTCTTTGGCGTGGCGTTGGTCGACGGTGTTGTGGTGGAAGGTGAGGTTTTTTCCGGTGTTGTAGGTCTGGATGCCGTCGGAGTGGTCGCCGGGGTTGGAGCAGAGGTCGACGTAGGAGTCGCGGATGGTGACGTCGTCGCCGGAGGCGCGGAAGCCGTCGCCGTGGCCGCGGACGTGGACGCGCAGGGCGGTGTACTTGTCCTGGCCGATGCCGGGCAGGGTCTGGCAGCCGGAGGCCGGTCCGACCGTGGAGTCGGCGATCGTGAACCGGAAGGTCTTGTCACCGTCGGCGTTGACGACGTATCCGTCGATCCGGCTGTTCCTGACGGTGACGTCGTCGGCGTTGATCAGCAGGTCGCCGGGGATGTGCACGCCGTCGAGGACGGTGCCGGACTTGGTGACGCGGTAGGCGGCGCCGTCCTCGTTCAGGGCCAGGGTCCGCAGCTTCACACCGGGCGGCACGCCCGTGCACGCCGGCGTCGGATACCCCGCGCACACCCTGGGGTCGGGGACGGGGTCCGGGTCGCGCGGCGGGACCGGCTTCGACGTGGGCGTGGGCCCGCCTGTTCCGGGCGTGTCGCCCGGTCCGTCCGAGCCCTTGCCGGTCGGCTCGGGCCGGGGGGTCCTGCCGCCCGGGGAGCCGGAGCCGTCGTCCGGAAGGGACGTGGCGTCCCCGCCCGGATCGGGGGACGGGCCGGATGTGGCGGTGCCGTCCGGCTCGGGCGACGGGGAGGGCGTGACGCCCGGCCACCGGTCGCCACCGGAGCGCCGGGCGTCGCCGGAGCGCCGGTCGTCGTCCGGCCCCCGGCCCTCGTCCGGTGCCGGGCTCCCGCCGGGCCACGGGTCGTCTCCGGGCCACGCGGTCTCGCCGTCCCACGGGATCTGGTCCGGCCAGTAGCCCCTGTCCTCCCAGCCTCCCCGGTCCGGCGCCGGGGTCGTCTTCCCGGGGAAGGGCCGGGGGGTGGACGCCCCGGTGTCCCGCTGCTCCCCGGTCTGGGGACGCCAGCGGAAGACGACGTCCACCCAGTAGTTGTACTGCTTCGGGTTCGACCGCCGGGGGAAGGCGCTGGAGCCGTACCCGAACACGCCCGCGTCGCGCCGCGTCGTGGCCAGCGGGCCGGAGCGGGCCGGGCGGGAGCCGTCGGTGCCCACGTAGGTGCCGTGGACGCTGTGGTAGGAGACCGTGTACGTCCGCCCGGCGGCCAGCCGTACCGGTGAGGCGAAGCGGGCCTCCTGCCAGCCCGACGCGGTCTCGTCATCGAAGGTGACCCGCGCCAGCCGCTGCCCGCGGGCGTCCCACAGGCTTCCGGTGTGCTCGCCCTGCTCGCCCCGGGCCTTGTAGAACCGCACGCCCGTCGCCCAGCCGCCGCGGGCCGCGGTGAAGCGCGTCCCGAGCTCGACGGGCGAGCGGTCGGCGTGCGTCCCGGCCCGCACCGGGGTGTCCGGCCGCCACAGGCTCGTCTCCTTCGAGCCGGAGCCGGAGCCGGTGCCGGAGTCGGAGGTCCCGGAGCCGGACGCGCGGGAGTCCGCGCCGCCGGAGCCGGACGCGCCGGGATCGGAGGCGTCGCCGGGGACCGGGGTGAAGACGGCGGGGGCGGGACGTCCGGCGGCCGCCTCCCGGAAGGCGACGCCGTCGCGGGTGAGGGCCCAGACGGCCGGGCCGGTCGCCGCCGCGAGGACGGCGACCAGCGCCGTCGTCAGAACCGGCGGTCGCCGCCGGGATGGTGCGGGTGGTGCGCTCTCGCTATTCCCCTCGTGCCGCGGGGGGCTCGTACTGGACATTCCTGTGACCTCCGCGCCGGTTCTCGCCCGGCTCGATGATGTGTCCGCTTGGTCCTCGCACAGGGGACATTGTTGCGGCTGGGGTCACAGATACGCACCGTTTTCACGAGTATTGGTCTGCGAACGGTCCGGGAATGCTCGGTGAGCGTCCATGTGGACGGACCGGCGAACGGTTATCCGACAGGCCGGAAATGGAACCGGAAACGACATCGAAAACGGCGCCGGAAAAGGTGAACATGTCGCGCGATTTTCCGATCATCGCGCCGGCCCCCGGCGCCGGAGCGCCCGGGGCGGTGGTCCGTGCGGGGAGGCGGGGCCGCTCGCACCAGGTCGTTTCCGCCGTCCCGCCCGCGTGGACGGCGCCCCGCCTTCCCCGCCGGGTCAGCCCGCGCAGGGCAGCGGGCCGACGGTCGAGGTGACGCGGTACTGCTCGTCGATGGTGACCAGAGAGTTGCCCGACCAGTCGATCTTCGCGCATTCCGAGTCGACCGGCCCGTAGACCCACGACCTGTCGACCAGCTTGTTGTCCCGCATGACCATTTTCCCGCGCCCGTTCCTCAGTTGGATGCTGTAGGTGCCGCCCATGATGAGGTTGTCGGTGACGGTGGCGTTCACGATCTGGTCGTCGGTGAGGAAGATGGGTGCGGTGATGTCTTTGGCGTGGCGTTGGTCGACGGTGTTGTGGTGGAAGGTGAGGTTTTTCCCGGTGTTGTAGGTCTGGATGCCGTCGGAGTGGTCGCCGGGGTTGGAGCAGAGGTCGACGTAGGAGTCGCGGATGGTGACGTCGTCGCCGGAGGCGCGGAAGCCGTCGCCGTGGCCGCGGACGTGGACGCGCAGGGCGGTGTACTTGTCCTGGCCGATGCCGGGCAGGGTCTGGCAGCCGGAGGCCGGTCCGACCGTGGAGTCGGCGATCGTGAACCGGAAGGTCTTGTCACCGTCGGCGTTGACGACGTATCCGTCGATCCGGCTGTTCCTGACGGTGACGTCGTCGGCGTGGACGAGCAGCACGCCGGGGATGTGCACGCCGTCGAGGACGGTGCCGGACTTGGTGACGCGGTAGGCGGCGCCGTCCTCGTTCAGGGCCAGGGTCCGCAGCTTCACACCGGACGGCACGCCCGTGCACGCCGGCGTCGGATATCCGGGGCAGCGGCCGGCGGCCCCGGGAGCGGGGCCGGTGGTGGACACGGCCGGCCCGGGGGTGGGGCCGCTCCTCGCCGGAGGAGCCTGCGCGGGGGCGCCGCATCCGGCCAGCAGCGTCACGGCGGCCACCGGGACGGCGGCGAGCAGCCTGCCCCATCGCATCGCGTCGTTCACCTCGTCGCTTCCGGGGTTCCGAGCCGGTCCCGGAGTCGTTCCCACGATCCCGCGGAAAGATCCCGGTCACTGATCGCGGAGACCGGAAGCGGCCAGTCGATCCCCAGCGCCGGGTCGTCGTAGCGGACCGACAGGTCCTCGGCCGGGTCGTGCTCGCGGTCGATGCGGTAGCACACGTCGGTCTGCCCGGTCAGCGCCTGGAACCCGTGCAGCAGCCCCGGCGGCACGTAGAGGGTCACGAAGCTCTCGTCGTCGAGCAGCACCGAGATCCGTTCGCCGAAGGTGGGCGAGTGCGGGCGGGCGTCCACCAGCACGTCGTGCACGGCCCCGCGCGCGCAGCGCACCAGCTTGGCCTCGCCCCGGCCGGAACGGCCGTGCATGCCGCGGATCGTGCCCCGGCGTGAGCGCGACTGGCTGTCCTGGACGAACGCGGCGGGGTCGAGCCCGGCCCGCTCAGCGACGACCGTGTCGAAGGTCCGGGTGAACAGACCCCGGTCGTCACGGTGCGGCGTCGGTACGAACAACAGCACCCCGTCGATGGCGGTTCGCTCTACTCTCAAGGCGTCATCCCCTTTCGCGGTTTCACGGTCGGTCGGGAGGCGTTCCGGTGAGCGACCAGGTGAACGATCCTGCGCCGGGTACGGCGGACGCCCCGGCGCACGGTCCGCACGGTCCGGACCCCTCGGCACACGCTTCGCGCGATCCAGGCGCCCCGGCGCGCGGTTCGCACGGTCCGGACCCCTCGGCACACGCTTCGCGCGATCCGGCCGTTCCGGCGCACGCTTCGCACGGCCCGGACGCCCCGGCGCGCGGTCCGGAGGCCCCGGTGGTCAGTATCGTGGTCCCGGCGCACGACGAGGAGGCCGTCATCGCGGGCGGCCTCGCCCGGCTGCTCGACGGTTCGGCGCCCGGTGAGTTCGACGTCGTGGTGGTGGCCAACGCCTGCTCCGACCGTACGGCGGAAGCCGCCCGGCGGCCGGGCGTGCGGGTCCTGGAGACGCCGGTCCCGGGCAAGGCCCACGCGCTGCGGCTCGGCGACGCGGCCTGCCGTACGTTCCCCCGTCTCTACCTGGACGCCGACGTCGAGCTGGACGCCGCGGCGGTGCGCGCGCTCGTCGCGGCCGCGGCCCGGCCGGGGGTGCTCGCCTGCGCCCCGGTGCCCGACTGGGACCTCACCGGGACCGGCCCGGTCGCCCGGCGCGTGCACCGGGTGCACGACCGGCTCATCGCGCCGCTGCGCGGGCTGGCCGGGGCCGGGGCCTACCTCCTCACCGAGCGGGGGCACGCCAGGGTCTTCCCCATGCCGGACGTGATCTCCGACGACGGCTGGGTGCACGGGAGCTTCGCCCCGCACGAGCGGGTGACCGTGCCCGAGGCCCGGACCGTCGTCCGGCCCGCCCCGACCGTCGCGGCGCACCTCAGGCGGCGGGTACGGGTACGGCTCGGCAACCGGCAGCTCGCCGGGCTGGGCCGGTCCGCGGCCGAGGGACGCCTGCGGCTCGGCTCGCTGGCCGCCCTGGTGCGGGGGCGCCGGGTGAGCCCGCTCGACGCGGCCTGCTACCTCGCCGTCCTGCTCGCGGACCGGGTGCTGACCCGGGTGCGCGCCCGCCGCGACGGCCGGGTCCAGTGGGGCACGGACGGCGGCAGCCGCGCCCGCCCGGCCCGCTGACCCGCGCACCGCGCCACGCCGCGCGGCGACCGCCCCGGTTCCGCGTGCCGTGCCGTGCCGTACGGCGGCCGCCGTCGCCGGGCGGACCGGGCTCCGCGGGCCCGCCTCGGCGGGCTCAGGCGTAGGGGGCATCGGGCCTCTCGGTGATCGAGTAGACCCGGGTCAGGCCGAACGGGCCCTCCTGCCGGGTCCCGCGCCCGTGCGTCACCGTGCGCAGAGGGCGGAAACGGCCGGTGCCCAGGAGGAACTCCTCCTCCGTGGGGTTGAAGTAGATCACCGTGACCCGGCGCGGGCTGCGGTCCACGCTCGCGAGCAGCCGCTCGATCACGGTCTCGAAGGTCTCCCCCCGGAAGGGGTTGTTGAGGAACACCACGCTGACGTCGTCGGGGATCCGGTAGTCGAGCACGTCCGACCGGACCAGCTCGACGTCCCGGCAGCGCAGGCGCAGACGGGTGCTCGAGAGGTTCCGCCGGGCGATGTCGTTGAGCTGCTCCGACAGCTCGACGCCGATCACCTTCCCGAACCGGTACCGGGAGGCGGCCTCCAGCACCATGCGGCCCATGCCGGACCCCAGGTCGACGAACACGTCGCGCTCGCCGACCTCGTCCCCGGGCAGCGCCCGGCGCAGCGTCCGCCAGTTCGCCGCCGAGTAGTAGACCCGGTCGTCGCGGGCCAGCCCGAAGTCCTCCAGGCTCACGACCTCGGCGGTCCGCACGCCGTACCGGCGTTCGAAGAGCAGCCGCCCCGCGGCGCGGCGGAGCCACCGGTGGGCCCGCCCGAACCCGCCCAGCAGGGCGCCCGTCACCGCCGCCGCCGCGTCGGCGACGGCCTCCGCGACGGGGGCGGCCTCGGTGGACACGACGGTCTCGACGAGCACGCTCACGATGACCACTCCTTCGTCGTCATGGGTGAGGTCACGACCCCGCGCGCCGGGGACGGGCGGCCTCGTAGGCGGCCAGCAGCGCCGCCCGGGAGTGCTCCCAGGACAGCGGTCCGGCGACCCGGGCCCGGCCGATCTCGCCCATCCGCCGCCGCTCCTCCGGGTCGTCGAGCAGGCGGGCGACGAGCTTGGCGAACGCCGACTCGTCATTGGCCGGCGCGTACAGCGCGGCGTCCCCGGCCGACACCCTCGCCTCCCGCAGGTCGAAGGAGACGACCGGGCGGGCCATCGCCATGTACTCCATGATCTTGTTCATGGTCGACACGTCGTTGAGCGGGTTGAGCGGGTCGGGCGCCAGGCAGACGTCGGCGGCGGACAGGTAGCGCAGCAGGTCGTCGTCGGGGATCCGGCCGGTGAACTCCACCTGGCCGGCCAGGCCCAGCTCGCGGGAGAGGGCCACCATGTCGTCGAAGGTGTCGCCCGCGCCGACGAACACCGCGTGCCAGTCCGTACGGCCCAGCTCGTCGCGGAGCCGGGCCAGCGACCGCAGCGCGTAGTCCACCCCGTCCTGCGGGCCCATCACCCCGAGGTAGCACAGCAGGTACGGTTTGCCCCGCCTGAGCCCCTCCTCGACGGGCACCTCGTGGAACCGCTCGACCACCGGGGCGCTGCGCACCACGAACACCCGGTCCGGCCGTTTCCCGCCCCGCCGGATCGCGACGTCGCGGTAGCTCTCGTTGGTCGCGATGACCACGTCGGCCGCGCGGTAGGTGAGCCGTTCCAGGAGGCGGACGGCCCGGTAGAGGAGGTCCTCGCCGCGGCCGAAGCGCGACAAATACAGCTCGGGCACCAGGTCGTGCTGGTCGAAGACGAACCGGGCGCCGCGCCGCCGCATCGCCAGCGCCACCAGGAACAGCAGGTCGGGCGGGTTGCAGGCGTGCACGACGTGCACAGGCCCGACCCGCCGGGCCAGCCGGAAGGTGTGCCACAGAGCCGTGCCGTACTCCCGCAGGTAGCCGAGCGGGCCGCCGGTCGCGGCCCGCAGCGGGTAGCGGTGGATGCGCACCCCCTCCACCTCGGCGTACGGCTCGGTGTCCCGTTTCGCGCCCCGCGGGCAGATGACGTGCACCTCCCAGCCGGCGTCGCGCAGCGCGGTGCTCTCCTGCCAGACCCGGCGGTCGAACGGCACGGAGAGGTTCTCGACGAGGATGAGTGCTTTCCTACCAGCCAAGGCCCACATATCCAGGGTGTGCCCGGCGCGCGGCGGCGTCGGGGAGGCGGACGAGGTCGATGATCGCGCGGTCTCCTGCTCCGGCCAGCGCGTCCAGCACGGCGGGGTCCTTGCAGCCGACGACGCAGACGTCGGCGTGCGCGAGCACCTCGTCCGCGGAGCCGCTCAGCAGGTCGCCCAGGTGCGGCAGCCTGCCGGCGATGTAGTCGCGGTTGGCCCCCATCAGCCGTGACAGGGAGACGTTGGCGTCGTAGATGCGCAGGTCGTAGCCCTTGCCCAGGAGCCGTTCGGCCAGCTCGACCATGGGGCTCTCCCGCAGGTCGTCGGTGCCCGGCTTGAACGACAGCCCGAACAACCCGACCCGGCGGCCGCCCGCGGCGGTGACCAGCTCGAAGGCGCGGCGCAGGTGGTCCTCGTTGGACGGCAGGACGTGCGCCAGCAGCGGCACCGAGACGTCGGCCCGCCGGGCCGCGTACACCAGGCCCCGCAGGTCCTTGGGCAGGCAAGAGCCGCCGAAGGCGAAGCCCGGCCGCAGGTAGGCCGGGCTGATGTTGAGCTTGCGGTCGGCGAGGAAGACGTCCATCACCCGGTGGGAGTCGAGCCCGAGCGCCTGGCAGATCGCGCCGATCTCGTTCGCGAAACTGATCTTCAGGCCGTGGAAGGCGTTGTCGGTGTACTTCGTCATCTCGGCCACCGTGATCGGCACCCGGAACACCTCGCCCGGCAGCCCCTCGTAGAGCGCGGCGACCACGTCGCCGCTCGCGCGGTCGAGTTCGCCGATGACGGTCTTGGGCGGGTCGAAGAAGTCGCGCACGCTGGTGCCCTCGCGGAGGAACTCCGGATTGACCGCCACGCCGAAGCCGGTCCCGGCGACCAGGCCGGACTCCCGCTCCAGGATCGGGACCAGCAGGTCCTCGCAGGTGCCGGGGAGCATGGTGCTGCGGAAGACGACGGTGTGCCGCCGGGCTCCGTCCACGGGGGTCCCGGCCGCCGGCGTTCGGGTGGCGGGCGTCCCGGCGGCGGGTGCCTTGGCGGCCAGCGCGCGGCCGATCTGCTCGGCGACCCGCTCCAGGTAGGCGGTGGACAGGCTGCCGTTCGGCGCGGACGGCGTGCCCACGCAGACCAGCGAGACGTCGGTCGCGGCGACCGCCTCCGCGACGTCGGCCGTGGCCCGCAGCGCGCCGCTCCGCACGGCCTCCGCGGTCAGCTCGCCGATGCGCTCCTCGACGACCGGGGCCAGGCCGCGGGCGACCAGGTCGACCTTCGACGGGTTGACGTCGACGCCGACCACCTCGTGCCCGGCGGAGGCGAGGCAGGCGGCGGAGACGCAGCCGACGTAGCCGAGCCCGAAAACGCTGATTCTCACTGGGGACCGCCTCCATGGGGTCGTCCGCCGTCCGCGGGCGGGAGGCGTTTTCCGCGCCCCGCACTGCTCGTTCTTTGATCAGGTGATTTTCTGCGAGCGTTACGAAGTGAAAAATGGAAGCTCTGGCTCTTATGGCATTAATTTCTCATTAATGTGCGGATTTTTCGGGTCATATTTTGTAACCCCGGTCCCAGGGGAGACGCCTTGGCCGCGGCCACCGCCGAGTCGCGCGCCCGCCGCAGCGCCCGCCGGGCCGCGCTCCGGGTGACCAGCCCCTGGCACACCGTCGTCTCACCGGTCTTGGCCCGCCGCTTGTACTCGTCGTCCCCCCGCCCGAGGTCGACGCGGGTGATGCCGAGGGACGGGGCGGCGGCGGCGATCTCACGCAGCAGGATCCACCCGGGGGCGAGGCCCGCGAAGGCCGGATCGTAGACGGGGAACCACCAGTGCAGCACGTTTCCCGAGCGGATCCCGAAATGCGCGGCGATCAGGTGCGGACCCGCGTGCACCGCGGACAGGATCCCGCCGAACGAGGGGTCCCGCACCCGCAGCAGCCGCTCCAGCAGTTCGCGGCGGCCCGGCTCGGCGAAGTGGTCGCGGACGCCGGTGGCGGCGTACTGCGCCCGCTTCAGCGCCACCACCCGCCCGAGGATCTCCGGGTCGGCCACGTCGGCGGTGAAGCGCACCGCGCCGTGGTCCCGCTCGGCCCGCCTCGCGCGGCGCCGGGCCTGCGCCATGTTGTCCCGGCCGCTGCGCGAGGCCCGGCTCAGATACCCCTCCAGCCCCCCGGTGACGTCGATGTACGGCGACGCCCGCCGCGACTCCACCCACGGGGCGAAGTCCGGGCAGCTCTCCACGAGGTGGTCGAACGCGAAGCCGCGCACCCCGCCGGTGAGCAGGGCCGAAGGAGGGAAGGACGACCCGGCCGCGAGCACCGGCCCCTGGAAGTCGGCGCCCGGCCAGCCCACGGGCCTGGCCAGCGACCCCTCGCGGTGGTGGGGCAGCAGGGCGCGGACCGCGCCGCCGCCGTCCCGGCCGACGGCGACCCGCACCTCGAAGCCGCTCGCGTGCACGGCGGCGGTGAAGCCCGGGTGGAAGTAGGGGCTGTCCAGCAGCGGGTTGGCCGCCCGCAGCGAATGCCAGACGTCGAGCTCCTCGGCGGTGAGCGCGTCGAAGCCCACCGTCCGGACGGTCCGAACGGCCTGAGCGGCCCGAACGGCCTGAGCGGCCTGAGCGGCCTGAGCGGTTCGCGCGGGCGGCGCCGCGTCCGAGGGCATGGTCATCGTGGTCTCCCGCCGCCGGTCAGTCGGCGAGCTTGCGGAGCCGGCGTGACGGCAGCAGCAGCGCCATGACCGACGCCCGCGCCGTACGGCGGCCGGCGAGCGCGCGGACCGCCTCGCCGAGGACGACCACGGTGAAGAAGAGGGACCCGGCGGCAGGGCCCCGGCGCCGCCGGAACAGCCGCACCCGGTTGACGGTGAGCAGCGCGGCCAGGGTGGGGTTGACGCCGGAGTCGCCGCCGATGTGCTCGAACACCGACGACGGCTCGTACCACAGCGTCCATCCGCGGTCCGCGGCGCGCAGCGCGAACTCGGTCTCCTCGCTGTAGAGGAGGAACGACTCGTCCCACGGGCCGATCTCCCGGATGAGGTCGGTGGAGACGAGCATGGCCGCGCCCGTCGCCCACGCGGCCGGACCGGCCCGCTCGTACTCCGCGGGGTCGGTGACCAGCTCCCCCAGGGTGCCGATCCGGCCCGCGAGGCCGCCGCCGATCACCGCCTCGGCCAGCGCCCGCCGTACGGTCGGGGTACGGCGCAGCGAGGGCTGCAGGCTGCCGTCCGGGTTCACCAGCCGCGGTACGGCGATGCCGCACCCGGGCCGCCGGAGGGCCTCGGCGAGGGGGGCCAGCGAGCCCGGCCGCAGCCGGCAGTCGGGGTTGACCACCAGCACCGCGTCGAGCGAGGCGAGGTCGAGCTCCGCGGGCTCCGCGGGCTCCGCGGGCTCCGCGGGCTCCGCGGGCTCCGCGAGTTCCGCGACCCCGGCGTTGACCGCCGCGGCGTACCCGGCGTTGCGACCGAGCTGGACGGTCCGGATCGGCAGGTCCGTCGCCTCCCCGGCGATCCGCAGCGAGTCGTCCCGGGAGGCGTTGTCGGCCACGACGACGCGCACGAGGTTCGTCCCGCGCGCACCCTCGGCGAGGGAGCGCAGACAGCCCGGGAGGACCTCCGCGCTGTTGTAGGTGACGACCACCACGGCGATCCTGGGGGCACCAGACGTCATGTACGGCTCATCGCGCCGCAGCGGGACGCCGTTACCGCGTTCCAAAAAGGCGCTGGGGCCCGCCCGTGGGATCCCGGAGGACGCCGGGGTCGTGATGAGGCTCCGTGGGACCGGTGCCGCCGGACGCCGGGGGTCGTGGTGAGGTTCTGCGCGGCCGGCGCCGCCGGACGCCGGGGGCGTGGCGAGGCTCCGCGCGGCCGGTGTGATCGGTGTGACCGGTGCCGCCGGAAGCCGGTCAGCCGCGGACCCGCTTGACCACCCGGGCGACCGCCCTGCGGGCGCGCAGCGGCAGCGGCGGGGTGCCGTCCACGACACGGGACGCCCAGCCCGGGTCGATGTCGTGCCGCAGGCTGTTGCGCGCCTGGAGCCAGGAACCCGGGCGGGCCCGCCCCCCGTCGCTGGTGTAGGCGCGGGTCACCCCGGCCCGTCTCAGCATGCCGAGCACCCGGCGGTCGTAGGACCCGAACGGGATGGCCACCCTCGTCACCGGCCCGCCCACCAGCTCACCGAGCAGGCGGTTCGCGCCGTCGATCTCCTCCCGCGCCCGGCCGGCGTCCAGCCGCCGCCAGTCGCGGTGGGCCCAGCCGTGCGAGCCGATCCGCATGCCCGCCGCGGCGAGCTCGCGGACCCCGTCGGCGTCCAGCCTGCCCGGTTCGCCCAGGAGCCCGGCCAGCACGAAGAACTCCGCGGTCAGGCCGCGTTCGAGCAACCGGGGGAGGGCGATCTCCACGTCGGAGGCGTTGCCGTCGTCGAAGGTGATGCGGACGTCGGAGCGGCCCGCCACGGCGTCGAGCACCCGCTCGAACCGTTCCACATCCACCCAGGTCTCGTCCTCGCCCTCGTCGAGCGGGCGGACGGCCGGGCCGACGCCGTGGACCGTGAGGTTGACGACCGACTCCACCAGCGTCCCCTTCTCCGGCCGGGGTCCCCGGCCACACCGGACGGCGGGGCGGCGTGCGGTCTTCCGGCTCCGTCCGGGTTATCGGGGCCGCCCGCGTCCCCCGTTACAGGCGGCGGACGCGGGACTGGCCGGGCACCGGGCCGACGCGGCCGAGGCGGACCGGGCGACCTCGGACGCTGCGCGGCACCGGGCGTCGCAGGACGTCTGCTGTCGCGTGGCGCCGACCGCCGGACGGCACCGGCCGCCGGACGGGCCGGGTGGGCCCCGGAAGGAGCCGGTGGATCAGGACGGACCCGGCGTGTCCCGGAACTCGCCGGCCCGCAACCGGTCGGCGTACCAGGCGACGGTACGGCGCAGGCCGTCCTCCAGCCCGATGACGGGTCGCCAGCCGAGCACGTCGGCGGTGGGGCCGATGTCGGCGATCCGGGCGCTGTCCAGCGGCCGGTCGGGGAGCGCGCCGTAGCGGGGGCGCGCCACGCCGCCGGTGATCCGGACCAGCAGTTCGGCGGTGTCGCGGATCGTCGTCCTCGTGCCCGAGCCGACGTCCAGGCTCCGGCCGGCCGCCTCCGGGGTCGCGGCCGCGGCCAGGAACGCCTCGACGACGTCGTCCACGTGGATCCAGTCGATCTCGCGCTTGCCGCTGCTCAGGGCCGGCTCCCGCCCCCGCAGCAGCGACAGCGCCATGTACGGCACCAGCCGGGCGAGGTTCCGCTCGCCCTGGCCGTAGACCATCGCGACGCGCAGGTTCGTCACGGGGACGTCCCACAGGCGGTGGAACATCAGGGCGTAGCCGCGCGCGGCCGACTTCGCGGCCGCGTAGGGGGAGGACGGCACGGCGTCGCCCTCGTCCGGGCGGAGCTCCTCCACCGACCCGGCCAGCACCACCCGCGCCCCGGGGTCCTCGGCGACCGCGGTCAGCAGGTTGACCACGCTCGCCAGGTTGGAGCGGAGCATCGTCGGGACGAGCCGGGGGTCGCGGGCTCCGGCGACCTCGCTGGCGAGGTGGAAGACGACGTCGGGCCGGACGGAGCGGACCAGCGCCCCGGCCGCCTCGGTGTCGCCGACGTCGGCGACGTGCCAGGTCCGGCCGTGCCCGGCCGTCCGGCCGGGTCTGCGGCTGACCGCGTGCACCTGCGCGCCGAGGGCGGCCAGGCGTTCCACCAGGCGGGTCCCGATGAACCCGGTGGCGCCCGTCACCAGCACGCGGCGATCGTGCCAGCCGGAGGACCCGGCGGACCCGGAGCCTCCCGGACCTTCGGAGCCCGTGAAGACACCGGAGCCCGTGAAATCCCCGGAACCCGTGAAGCCTCCGGAGCCCAGGGAGGCCGGGGAGCCCCCGGGGCGCTCGGAGCCTGGGCCCCCGGAGCCCGTGGAACCGCCGGGGCCCTCATCCCCGGGCGCGCTCGGCCGTTCGGATTCCGGGACGGTCGGCATGGGCGTCTCCCAGGGGTCGATGACGGCGCCGCCGGACGCTCCGGCCGGGCCTCGGAGGGGCACACGCGTTTCATACCGCAACGGACCCGGCGATGTGCCGGGTAACTGATGTATCGGGAAGTTCTCCCTGGTTCTTCAGTGAGAAAAGCCATGGGGCCGCCCCCGCATGGGAGCAGCCCCGTGGTTGTGCCTTCTTCCGCCGGCCTTCCGCCGGCCTTCCGCCGGCCCCGGGCTCCGGAGCCGCCCTCGGCGGCTCCTTCGCGCCGGACGCGGTCAGCCGATGCGCCAGGTGTCCCCGGCGAGCAGCAGCTCGTCCAGATCGCCGGGGCCGCCCTGGGCGGTGGCCTCCTCCAGCTGCGAGCTCATCAGCTCGTCGTAGCTCGGGCGGTCGACGCTGCGGAACACGCCGACCGGCACGTGCTCGAACGCCGGCTCGTCCAGCCGCGACAGCGCGAAGGCCAGCGACGGGTCGGCACGGTGGGCGTCGTGCACGAGGATCTCCTCCTCGCGCACCTCCGAGCGGGCGACGACCTCGATGCCGCCGTCGGCCGAACGGCGGACCGCCTTGGTGGCCGAGACGATCGGCTGCCCGTGCTCCAGCCGCAGCGTGATGTCGTCGCGCTGCGCCGGGTCCTTGAGCGGCTCGAAGGCGTTGTCGTTGAAGATGTTGCAGTTCTGGTAGATCTCCACCAGGGAGGTGCCGCGGTGCTCGGCGGCCTGGCGCAGCACCGACTGCAGGTGCTTGCGGTCGGAGTCGAGGGTGCGGGCCACGAACGACGCCTCCGCGCCGAGCGCCAGCGACACCGGGTTGAACGGCTTGTCCAGCGACCCCATCGGCGTGGACTTGGTGACCTTGCCGACCTCGGAGGTCGGGGAGTACTGGCCCTTGGTCAGCCCGTAGATCCGGTTGTTGAACAGCAGGATGTTGAGGTTGACGTTGCGGCGCAGCGCGTGGATCAGGTGGTTGCCGCCGATGGACAGCGAGTCGCCGTCACCGGTGATCACCCACACGCTGAGGTCCGGGCGGGAGGCGGCCAGGCCGGTGGCGATCGCCGGGGCGCGGCCGTGGATCGAGTGGAACCCGTAGGTGTTCATGTAGTACGGGAACCGCGACGAGCAGCCGATGCCCGAGACGAACACCATGTTCTCGCGCTTGAGGCCCAGCTCCGGCACGAAGGACTGGACCGCGGCGAGGATGGCGTAGTCGCCGCAGCCGGGGCACCAGCGGACCTCCTGGTCGGACTTGAAGTCCTTCATGCCCTGCGCCACGTCGGACTTGGGGACGAGGGACAGGCCCCTGCCGTTGGTGATGAGGTCACTCACTGTCGATCACATCCTGGATCACGCTCGCCAGCTCCTCGGCCTTGAACGGGAGTCCGCGCACGCGGTTGTAGCTGATGATGTCGACCAGGAAGCGGGCGCGCAGCAGCAGCGCCAGCTGGCCGAGGTTGATCTCCGGCAGCAGCACCCTGTCGTAGGCGCGCAGCACCTCGCCGGTGTTGGCGGGCAGCGGGTTGAGGTGGCGCAGGTGGGCCTGGGCGACCTTGCCGCCGGCCTTCCTGATCCGCCGCACCGCCGCGGCGATCGGGCCGTAGGTGGAGCCCCAGCCCAGCACCAGGACCCGGGCGTCGCCGTCGGGGTCGTCGACCTCCAGCGGCGGGATGTCGGCGGCGATGCCGTCGATCTTGGCCTGGCGCAGCCGGACCATCTTGTCGTGGTTGTTCGGGTCGTAGGAGATGTTGCCGGTGCCGTCGGCCTTCTCGATGCCGCCGATCCGGTGCTCCAGCCCCGCGGTGCCCGGGATCGCCCACGGGCGGGCCAGGGTCTCCGGGTCACGGGCGAAGGGCAGGAACGTCGTGCCGTCCTCGCCGTTCGGCGCGGTGGCGAAGTCGACGGAGATGTCGGGCAGCTCCGCCGCGCTCGGCACCTTCCACGGCTCGGAGCCGTTGGCGAGGTAACCGTCCGACAGCAGCATGACCGGGGTGCGGTACTTCACCGCGATCCGGGCGGCCTCGACGGCCGCGTCGAAGCAGTCGGACGGGGTGGCCGGCGCCACGATCGGCACCGGCGACTCGCCGTTGCGGCCGTACATCGCCATCAGCAGGTCGGTCTGCTCGGTCTTGGTCGGCATGCCGGTGGACGGGCCGGCCCGCTGCACGTCGACCACGATCAGCGGCAGCTCCGTGGTCACCGCCAGGCCGACGGTCTCGGCCTTCAGCGCCACGCCGGGCCCGGAGGTGGTGGTCACGCCCAGGGCGCCGCCGAACGCCGCCCCGAGCGCGGCGCCGACGCCGGCGATCTCGTCCTCGGCCTGGAAGGTGCGGATGCCGAACCGCTTGTGCTTCGACAGCTCGTGCAGGATGTCGCTGGCCGGCGTGATCGGGTACGAGCCGAGGAACAGCGGCAGCCTCGCCTGCACCGAGGCGGCGATCAGGCCGTAGGCCAGGGCCTGGTTGCCGGAGATGTTGCGGTAGACGCCCGGGGCCAGCTTGGCCGGCTTGACCTCGTAGGACACCGAGAACGACTCGGTGGTCTCGCCGTAGTTCCAGCCCGCCTGGAAGGCCGCGATGTTGGCCTTGGCGATGTCGGGCTTCTTGGCGAACTTGGTCTCCAGGAACTGGATCGTCGCCTCGGTCGGCCGGTGGTACAGCCAGCTCAGCAGGCCCAGGGCGAACATGTTCTTGGAACGCTCGGCGTCCTTCTTGGACAGGTCGAAGCCCTCCAGGGCCTTGACCGTCAGGGACGTCAGCGGCACCGCGTGCACCCGCCACTCGGCCAGCGAGTCGTCCTCCAGCGGGCTGGCGGTGTAGCCGACCTTCTGGAGGTTGCGCTTGGTGAACTCGTCGGTGTTGGCGATGATGTCGCCGCCGCGCGGCAGGTCGGGCAGGTTGGCCTTCAGTGCCGCGGGGTTCATCGCGACCAGGACGTTCGGCGCGTCGCCGGGGGTGAGGATGTCGTGGTCGGCGAAGTGAAGCTGGAAACTCGACACGCCCGGCAGGGTCCCTGCGGGGGCGCGGATCTCGGCGGGGAAGTTGGGCAGGGTCGACAGGTCGTTGCCGAACTCCGCGGTCCCGGCCGTGAAGCGATCACCGGTGAGCTGCATGCCGTCGCCGGAGTCTCCGGCGAAGCGTATGATCACGCGGTCGAGTTGCTGAACCTGCTTGGTCACAGCTCAGTCCTCCTCGACGCGGTGGGGCGCCGTCGCTGGTGGCACGTTCTTCTTTCCATGCTAGATCCCTCGGGGTCACGCTTCGGGTGTTCCGCGTCCC
Organism: Streptosporangium sp. NPDC004379; assembly: GCF_042873875.1. Lineage (NCBI taxonomy): Bacteria > Bacillati > Actinomycetota > Actinomycetes > Streptosporangiales > Streptosporangiaceae > Streptosporangium > Streptosporangium sp. NPDC004379. The sequence goes on along the minus strand of NZ_JBIAMC010000007.1, from coordinate 358,352 downwards.
GCACGGCGGAAAGACGCGTGCTCGCGTCACACGTCCTCTGCGGGTCGCGGAGTCGGGCTTCGGAGGGGGTCGTGAAGGGCCTGGGGGACGGTCACGACCGCGAGCGACCCCGACACAGCCCGGCGGTGATCCGGCACAGGTCGACGTGCAGGCGGCCGAAGAGGACGGTTGTGGTCACGATCCTCAACTATATGTCCCGCCTCGAGTCGGACTTTCTTCCCCGTGGCCGTCTCCCGGGGGCTCCAGGTCACGGCGTCGCCCGCCGGCCGGGGCGGCTCCGGCGACCGCTGTGCCGGCCGTACGGCGGCGGCGTGCCCGCCGGGCGGAGGGCCGCGGACGGAGCCGCCGGTCAGAGCATCGTCTGCCGGGCGAGGGCCCGGGCGCGGTCGCCGGACTCGGCGGAGTCGTGGACCGCGCCCGGCCGCATCCCGTGCGAGCCGTACAGCTCGGGGACGGTGACGAAGGTATAACCCTCGGCCCTGAGACGCCGCAGGACCTCGGCCGTGGCCTCGGCGGTCGACCTGCCCGTGTCGTGCATGAGGATGATCGCGCCGCGCGCGGCCCCCGCGACGGCCCGCGCGGCGACGTCCGCGGGGGTGGGGTCCTTGAGGTCGCCGGTGTCGACGCTCCACCGGACCACCGGCATGCCCAGCTCACGTGCGACGGCGGTGACCTGGTCGCCGACCTTGCCGTACGGCGGGCGCACCAGCGTGGGGACCTGCCCGGAGGCTTGGGCGACCGCGTCCCGTCCCCGGACGAGCTGGTCGGTGATCATGTTCCGGGACAAGGTGGTCAGGTCGCGGTGCGACCAGGTGTGACCGGCGACCAGGTGCCCCTCGGCCGTCATGCGCCGGAGCAGGTCGGGGCGGGCCACCGCGCTGGAGCCGACGCAGAAGAAGGTGGCCCTCGCGCCCTGCGCGGCCAGGGCGTCCAGCACCCCGGTGGTGCCGGCGCCGGGGCCGTCGTCGTAGGTCAGCGCGACGCATTTGGTCCTCGCGCAGTCGACGCCGCCGCCCGAGCTCACCGCGTCCGGCCGGCCGTCGTTCGCCTCCTTCAGGGCGGAGACCGGTGGCGGCGCTGCCCGGCTCTCCGCCTCCTCGACGGCCGCCCGCTGCGCCCGCAGACCGGTCGGCGACAGCATGGGCCCGGCGGTCCCGGCCGGTACGTACACCGCGACCCTGCCGAGGAAGGCCGGGCCGACCTGCGAGTCGTCGAACTCCACGACGAGGTCGCCGTGCATGTTGAAGGCGATGGAGTCGAAGATCTTCGGGTCCGGGGTGACCGCCTGCGGGTTCACCGCCGCTCCCCGGGCCAGCAGGCTCCGCCTGGCGAGCCGGGCCAGCTCGGTCAGGGCCGCGCGGTCCCGCAGGAGGGCGGCGGAGCCCATGGCGCGCTTGTCCACCCGGTCGTACCAGAGGGTGGTGCGGGACTCCGTCCAGCCGCCGCCGGCGGACTCGCCGGTGCGCAGCCGTACGCCGAGCACCTCGCCGGAGGCGGCGGCGAACTGCCAGCCCACGTTGAACTCGCCGCGGGGAGGCTGCCCCGCGGTGCCCTTGCGGCTCGCCCGCACGCTCCGGTCGAACAGGCCGAGCCGCTCGGTCACCGTACGCCGGAGCTCCTCGGTGAGGCGGGGGGCGTCCGCGACCGCGGGGTAGGCGGCGTGCATCTCCGGCCCGCCGGGGTCGCGCCGGGAGACGGTGCGGACGTCGAGCCCCCGCACCCGGGCGGGGGAGACGTAGTCGATCATCGTGGGCTCCGAGGGAAGGGGACCCTCGGCAGCGGGGGAGGTGACCGCGCCGCAACCCGCCACGGAAGCGACGACCAGTGCGATTCCTCCGGTGAGTCGGAGACTGGGCATGCGTGCCAGGCTAGGGGTGATAAATACCCGTTTGCCTTTTTTTGGGATAACAACGGAGAGGTTTTGGCCGCACGGAGGTTTCAGTTCGCCACGGGGTGACCGACGCCGCGGATGCTGATATAGCTGGTCGGAAGGGCGTGCGTGCGGGACCGTCGCGGGCTCCCGAGCCGGTGGAGGAGCGCGTGCGGGAGGGCCCGGCGCGAGCGTCCGGGGCCGATGGAGCGGTGCGTGCGGCAGGGTCCGCGCCGGGCGCGCCGACGAGGAAAGGGGAGGGGAGGCCGTGACCGTATCTCTCGGGTATCTCGGCTCCTACGCCGTGGTCCTCGCCCTGCTCGTGGCCGGGGTGCTGATCGTCGCCGGGGCGTTGTCCGTCAACCGGATGCTCAGGCCCGCCCGGCCGACCCCCGAGAAACTGGCGACCTACGAGTGCGGCGTCGACCCGGTGGGTGAGGGCTGGGCGCAGTCCCAGGTCCGCTACTACGTCTTCGTCTACCTCTACGTGATCTTCGCGGTGGACGCGGTCTTCCTCTTCCCCTGGGCGACGGTCTTCGCCGCCCCCGGGTTCGGAATGACGACGCTGGTGGAGATGTTCGTCTTCCTGGGGTTCATCGCGCTCGGCATCCTGTACGCCTGGCGTAAGCGTGTGCTCACCTGGGCCTGACGGCCGGTCGCCGGCCGCCCGGCACGGAAGGGAGAATGCATCACATGGCTGATCTCCCGATGCCCACCGTGGGGCCGGTCTCCCGGCTGGCTCCCAAACCCATGCGCTTCGTCCTCAACTGGGGCCGGCGCTACTCGCTGTGGGCGTTCAACTTCGGTCTGGCCTGCTGCGCCATCGAGTTCATCGCGACCTCGATGAGCAGGCACGACTTCATCAGGTTCGGGGTCATCCCGTTCGCCAACGGCCCCCGCCAGGCCGACCTGATGATCGTCTCCGGCACGGTGACCGACAAGATGGCGCCGGCGGTCAAGCGGCTGTACGAGCAGATGCCTGACCCGAAGTACGTGATCTCCTTCGGCGCGTGCTCCAACTCGGGCGGACCCTACTGGGACTCCTACTGCGTCACCAAGGGCGTCGACCAGATCATCCCGGTGGACGTCTACGTCCCGGGCTGCCCGCCCCGGCCCGAGGCGCTGCTGCACGGGATCATGATGCTCCAGGAGAAGATCGCCGCCGAGAATCTGGGTGACCGGTATGTCTGAGCCGTCGACCCCCGAGCCGCCCGCGCGCCCGGAGGCCGGAGCCGGGCCGTCGACCCCCGAGCCGCCCGCGCGCCCTGGACCCGCTCGCCGGGAACCCGGCGACTCCCCCGACCGGGCCGCGACCCCCGTGCGGGGCGATTCCCTCGACCGGGCCGCGACCCCCGTGCGGGACGCCCTCCTCGCCCGGTACGGCGAGCGCGTCCAGGTGTCGGAGTCCTTCGGCGAGACCACGGCCGACGTCCCGCCCGGCGACTGGACCGACCTGCTGGGGTTCGCCCGCACCCGGGGTTACGTGTTCTTCGACTGGCTGACCGCCGTGGACGAGCCGCCCGACGCCTTCTCGGTGGTCGCCCACCTCTACGACCCCGTGACCCGCGCCCACCTGCTGCCCCGCACCCGGGTGCCGCGCGCCGACCCCCGCCTGCCCAGCGCGGTCGGGGTGTTCCGGGGCGCCGACTGGCACGAGCGCGAGACCTTCGAGATGTTCGGCGTGGTCTTCGAGGACCACCCCGGCCTGGTGCCTCTGCTGCTGCCCGAGGGCTTCGAGGGACACCCGCTGCGCAAGGACTTCGTACTGGCCGCCCGGGTCGCCAAGGCATGGCCCGGCGCCAAGGAGCCGGGCGAGTCCGGCCACGGATCGCCGAGCCGCCGCAAGACGCTCCCGCCCGGCGTGCCCGCCGCAGGCTGGGGCCGCGACGCCGGGGAGCGGTAGCCGGGCCGTGCCGGGGTGACCGGTCGCGGCGAGGACGTCCGCCGGGATCCCCGGTCATCGCGACGGGGCCGTCCGCCGGGGGAACCGGCCGGTCGCGATGACCGGGAATCCCGGCGGCGGAAGCGATTCTCGCGGCGGCGGGGGTGCCGCGGGCCCCGCCGGGGCATGATGACCGGGAGACCCGCAGACCCGGCCGCCCCCGCCCGCGGGCGCGCAGGGCGAGAGGCCCGGCCCCGGCCCCCGGGGCGTGGCGTTGGGAGGCGTTATGGCCGTGGTGCTCGACGTCGCCGTCCGGCTGGCCGTGATCGTGGCGGCGTTCCTGGTGCTCCCGCTGATCGCCGGGCAGGCCGAGCACAAGGTCATGGCCCACATGCAGGCGCGTCTGGGCCCGATGCGCGCCGGAGGTTTCCACGGCTGGGCGCAGCTGATCGCCGACGGGGTCAAGTTCGCGCAGAAGGAGGAGATCGTCCCGGCCGCCGCCGACCGCCGGGTGTTCGCCCTGGCCCCCGCGGTGGCGCTGATCCCGTACCTCGTGGTGCTGGTGGTCGTCCCGGTCGGGCCCGGCCTGGTCGGGGTGGACCTCGACGCCGGGCTGTTCTTCGTCCTCGCCGTGATGGGGATCGGCGTGCTCGGCTCGATCATGGCCGGTTGGGCGTCGGGCAACAAGTACTCGGTGCTCGGCGGCATCCGCTCGGCCGCCCAGCTCGTCTCCTACGAACTCCCGCTGGTCCTGGCCGCCTCCAGTGTCGCGATGGCCGCCGGGACCCTCTCCCTGCCCGGCATCGTGGAGGCGTGGCGGTGGTGGTGGCTGCCCTGGCAGGCGATCGGCGCGGTCGTCTTCTTCACCGCCGGGCTCGCCGAGCTGCGCCGCCCGCCGTTCGACATGCCGATCGCCGAGTCCGAGATCATCATGGGCCCGATGACCGAGTACACCGGCATGCGGTTCGCCCTGTTCATGCTGGCCGAGTACGCCGGGATCATCGTGCTGTCCGCGCTGACCACGGTCCTGTTCCTGGGCGGCTGGCACGGCCCGCTGCTCCCCGGGCCCGTCTGGACGCTCCTGAAGATGGCCGCCCTGGTCTTCGTGGTCATCTGGGTCCGGGTGAGCTACCCCCGGCTGCGTGAGGACCAGCTCCAGAGACTCGCCTGGGTGGGACTGGTGCCGCTGGCGCTGGTCCAGCTCACGCTGACCGGGATCGTCCGTGTCCTGGCGGGCTGATCCCGGTGCGTCCGGCGGTTCCCGGGCGCCGTGGCCGGTTCCGGCCACGTGTCGCGCCACCGGATACGGCCGCCGGGATTTCAAAACGTGCAGGCTGGGCAGGGGGAGGACCCGCATGTGAGACGGCACGGCAATAGGACGGAACCGATGACCCTCGCACTCGCCGTGGACCACGACGACCTCGTCGTCGAAGTTCCGGAACACCCGCCGGTACGGCTGCCGCTCGCGGGCGGCACCCGGGTGTGCACGCTGCTGTTCTTCGGCTACCCGGGCCGGAGCAGGACCAGGTACGGCCTGGCGCTGCTCGACGAGTCCGGCCTGGTGATCATGCAGGCCCCCGGTCCCCGCTCGCGCTCCTACCTGGAGGCGTTCGCCCGGCGGAACGGCCTGACGTTCGAGGAGCGGCGGTTCACCACCGGCGAGGAGGCCCGCGTCGCGCTCGCCCGCCGGTCACCGGGGTGGCGCATGGTGGGCTGGCGCATGGCGCCCCCCGCCCTGCCCCGGCTGCGCGTCCCCGGCCCGCGGAGCCTGCGGCCCCCCAAGGGGCCCGCGCAGGTCTGGTGGCGCGAGCAGCTCCTGTACGCGCTGATGTGGCTGGTGCTCGCCTACGGCGCCGCCTTCGCCGCCCTCGTCGTCCTCAACATGACGAATTTCACCGACGTCACCCGGGGCATGGACACGCTCGGGATCACCTCCCTGGTGCTGGCCGGACTGACCGCCACCGGCGCCGCCGCCGTCTTCCTGGTCGGGATCGGCAGGCGGCGGACCCGCAGGCAGACCGCCGACAGCCGCGAGCTGCAGCGGCAGGGCAAGCCGCACTGCCGGCTCGCGGTGACGCACGACCGGCTGCTGCTGGAGACCGAGCGCAGGACCCGCGAGATCGAGGCCGACCGGCTGCTTCTCTACTCGACCGACTCCGGGACGACCGGGCTGATCGTCGGGGACGACCGGTTCCACCTGCCGGGACGCTGGGACCCGGAGGCGGCGCGCCGCTTCGCCGTACGGAACGGGCTGGAGCTGGAGACCCGGACGCTGAGCCGTGAGGAGTATCTCGACCTGACGAGCCGGGTCGCGGACGCGGTGCCCTGACCCGGAACCGGACCGTCACCGGCCCTCCCGCCGCCCGCGCTCCGTCCGCCGCCCCGCCGTCCGCGCTCCGGCCTCCGACCGTCCGCCGCCCCGTCGTCCGGTGATCGCTAGTGGACGATCCGCAGCATGATGTCGGCGGCCGTCGGCCGGCCCTCGGGCCGCTTGTCCAGGCAGGCGGCGGCCAGCGGGCGCAGCGACGACGGCAGCGAGGACAGGTCGGGGTGGTGGGTGATCACCCGGTTCAGGATCGCCGGGATGGTGTCCGCGCCGAAGGCCGCCCGGCCGGAGGCGGCGAAGATCATCGTGGACGCCCAGCTGAACACGTCGGACTCCGGGCCGACGGGCTTGCCGGAGATCTGCTCCGGGGACATGTAGGCCGGGGTTCCGATGACGCTGCCGGTGGCCGTGGCCGTCGCCTGGTCCAGGGCGCGGGCGATGCCGAAGTCGATCACACGCGGCCCGTCCCCGCCGATCAGCACGTTGGCCGGTTTGAAGTCACGGTGCACCACGCCCGCCCGGTGGATCGCGGCCAGCGCTCCGGCCGTGGCCAGGGCCAGCCGGGTCAGGCCGTCCTCGGTGCGGGGCCCCTGCTCGCGGACCAGCTCCTCCAGGGAGACCCCGTCGACGTACTCGCTGACGACGTAGGCCTGGTCGTCGGTGATGTTCACGTCGAGCACCCGGGCCGTGGAGAACGTCGCCACCCTCCGCGTCGCCTCCACCTCCCGGATGAACCGTTCCATGACCATCGGGTCGCCGGTGAAGTGCTCGTGCAGGACCTTGATCGCCACCTTCTCCCCCTGGGGGGTGAGCGCCAGGTGGACCGTGCCCTGACCGCCCCTGCCGAGGGTGCCGATCAGCCGGTACGGCCCCAGCCGGCCCTCCTCGCGGTCGCGGCCGCCCCGCGGTTCGCCGGACCGGGACCCCCACGGGGCGGCGGGCTCCCGGCCGGGGGCGGGGGAAGTCGGGTACGGCGCGGCGGCGGCCGGGGTGTGGACCGGGGTGTGCGACCCCGACGGCCCGTACGGCGTCACAGGGCCTGCTCCGTGCGACCCCGGGCCCGTTCCATGCGACGCCGAGGCCGCTCCGCGCGATGCCGGGCCGGTCCCGTGCGACGCCGGGCCGGTCCCGTGCGGTGCCGATGCCGGTCGATGCGAGCCGGGGACCGGCCCGCGCGTCTCGGGGACCGGTCCGTGTGACGCCGGGGCCGGCCCGTGCGCCATGGGGCCCGCTCCGTGCGAAGCCGGGACCGGCCCGGCCGGTGGTCCCGCCGGTCCCGCAGGCGTCCTCGGTGGCGCGTACGGGCCGGGCGGCGAGCCGTACCGCGACCCGCGGGAAGTCGGCTCGTACGGTTCACGCGGCTTGTGTGGTTCGTACGGCTCACGCGACCCGTACGGCTCGTACGGTTCACGCGACCCGTACGGTTCGTACGGCTCGTACGGTTCACGCGGCTCGTGCGGCTTGTACGGCGATCCGGGCGGTGGCTGGGCGGGGGATCCGTGTGATCCGTGCGATCCGTGCGGTGACCGGCGCGGGGCCTCGGACGGAGACCCGTGCCGCGAGGGACGCGTCGTCTCGTGCGAGGACCCGTGCCGCGCGCCGCGCGCCGTCCCGTACCGCTCGCCGTACGGTTCGTACGTCCTGTACGGCGTCACCGGCCGCGCGGAGCCGTCCCCCCGGAACACCGTGCCCCGGATGATCAGCGCGTGTCCCAGGCCGCCGATCCACGCGCCGAAGAAGCCGACCATCATCGTGGCGTCCAGCCAGGTGGGGATCAGCTCCGAGTCGCCGTAGGTGCCCGCCCCGACCATGAACGTCGCGACGCCGATGCCGTACAGGACGGTGGCGAAGGCCAGCCCGGGGCTGCGCAGGCGGCGCGCCGCGTGGCCGATGACGAACGGCGTGCCGATCCCGAAGGTGAACAGGGGCACCAGGGCCCAGGCCACGCTCCATCCCGTGGAGGGCCGCGGAGGCGTCTGCGGGTACCGGCCGGGGCCGTACTGGTGGGACATGCCGCGAACAATACGTATTTCCACCGTCAGTCGCAGTCTCCGCGGGTGTCCTTTCCGTATCGGCCTTCGGATGGGGTCCGATACTCGAACACACAGTCTGTGGATAACTTCTGTGGATAACTTTCCGGGCCGGATCGGTGTCCGATATGGGCGCTTTGCTGGGCGCCGCATTCCCGGGCGCGCTCCCATGCGTCATGATGTGGTGTTGTGGCACGGATACCAGGAGTGGGGCTGGCGAAAGGGCTCTCCGTCACCCTTCGCCACATGCTGAGCAGGTCGGTGACCCAGCAGTACCCCGACGTCAGGCCCGACCTGCCCGCCCGGAGCCGCGGGGTGATCGCCCTGGTCGAGGAGAACTGCACGGTCTGCATGCTCTGCGCCCGTGAGTGCCCCGACTGGTGCATCTACATCGACTCGCACAAGGAGACCCTCCCCGCTCCTGAGGGCGGCCGGCCCCGTGCCCGTAACGTGCTCGACCGGTTCGCGATCGACTTCTCGCTGTGCATGTACTGCGGCATCTGCATCGAGGTGTGCCCGTTCGACGCGCTGTTCTGGTCACCGGAGTTCGAGTACGCCGACGGTGACATCCGCAACCTCCTCCACGAGAAGGACAGGCTGGCGGCCTGGGTGCAGACGGTTCCGCCGCCCCCGGCCCACGAGCCCAACGCCGAACCGCCCAAGGAGCTGGCGGCCTCCTCGCGTCCCGCGCGTCCCCGCACCACCGCGGGGCCGGCCCGGCCGGGAGCGGGCGCGACCGGGACGCCGCCGGCGCCCTCCGGGCCGGCCGCGTCCCCCGCGCCGTCCGAGGCGTCCGCGTCTCCCGGGCCCTCCGGGCCATCCGAGCCGTCTGGGCTTCCCGGGCCGGGCGCTTCCTCCGGATCGTCCGCTTCCTCCGGGCCGTCTGGACCGTCTGGACCGTCCGCGTCCTCCGAGCCGGGCGGGGCGTCCGAGCCGCGCCGTCCCGAACGGAGGACCTCGACCCGGCGCGCGGACGTCCGGTCGATCCGTCCGCCGGGCGCGCTCCCGAAGAAGGACGCGCCTCCCGCCGGAGAGCCGCCCGGAGAGCCTCCGCGGAGTGGTTCCGGGCGCGACGATTCGTCCACAGGCGGCTCGCCCGCCGGAAAGTCATCCACAGAACAGGGTGGTGTGCCCCCGGACGAAGGCCCGGCGGAGCAGACTTCTGCCACGGACCAGGCTGAGGAGTCCGAGGAGGAGAAGTGACCGACGCGCCGTCCTATCTGTCACCGACCGGGCAGGAGATCGTCTTCCTGCTGCTCGGCGCGGTGGCGGTCGGGGCGGCGCTGCTGGTGGTGACCACCAGGCAGCTCGTCCACGCGGCGCTCTGGCTGGTCGTCACGTTCGGCGCGCTCGCGGGGTGTTACCTCGTCCTGACGGCGGAGTTCGTCGCCTGGGTCCAGGTGCTGATATACGTCGGCGCGATCGTGGTCCTGCTGCTGTTCGGCATCATGCTCACCCGCGCCCCCATCGGCAGGTCGGCCGACCTCGACAGCGGGAACCGTCCCGCCGCCGCGCTCGTCGCACTCGCCACGGCCGCCGTCCTGGTCACCGTCGTGGTCGACGGTTTCCGCACCGCCTACGCCCCTCTCCGGGCCGGCGGCGGTTCGGCCGGTGAGCTCGGCTCCAGTGTCTTCCGCAACTGGGTGCTGCCCTTCGAGGCGCTCTCCGTCCTCCTGCTGGCCGCCCTGGTCGGCGCCATCGTGCTGTCCCGCACCGACATCCGGGGGAGGGACTGACGTGCACATCGTCTATCCGGCGGTCGTCTCGGCACTGCTGTTCTCCATCGGCGTGTACGGCGTGCTCGCCCGGCGCAACACGATCCTCGTCCTGATGTCCGTCGAGCTCATGCTCAACGCGGTCAACCTCAACCTGGTCGCGTTCGACGTGTGGCTGCGCGACCGCCTGCACGCCGGCCAGGTCCTCACCCTGTTCGTCATCGTGATCGCCGCGGCGGAGGTCGGTCTCGGCCTGGCGATCGTCCTCGCCCTCTACCGCAACCGCCGGACCATCGATCTCGACCGCCTCCGCCTCCTGGCCGACGACCCCGCCGGATCCGCCTCTCCCGCCGAGTCCGCACCCACCGCCGGACCGGCCTCCGCCGGGTCCTCCCCGGGCTCCCAACCTGTCAGAACCGGGCCTCCGTCTCCCACCAGACCCGTGCCTCCGTCGTCTCCGGCCACCTCTCCGTCCCCGTCTTCCCCCAGGTCCGGTGAGGGCCCGTGAGCACCGCCGCCGTCCTCGCCGTCCTGCTGCCGTTCGCCGCCTCGGCCATCGGCCTGCTGGGCTCCCGCTTCCCGAAGGGGCTCCGCGGAGCGGCGGCGGACACGGCCGCGAACCGGAGGGCCGCCTGGATCGCGATCGTGCCCACCGCGGTCTCGACGCTGCTCACGATCTGGCTGGCGTACTCCATACGGACCGGCCGGGCCGCCGGGGGAGGTGACTGGCTCTCCCGGTTCACCGGCTCGGCCGACACCGGCCGTGTCGCCACGGCGTCCGTGACCGTCGACACGGGCTCGGCGCCGATCTCCGTGGGGCTGCTCGTCGACGGTCTCGCCGCGACGATCGCGGTGCTGGTCACCGTGGTGGCGCTCGCCGTCCAGGTCTACTCCGTGGGCTACCTCCGCGGCGACCGGCGTTACCCCTCCTACAGCGCGTTCATCAGCCTGTTCACCAGCGCCATGCTCCTGGTCGTCTACGCGGCCGACCTCCTCGTCCTCTACGTCGGCTGGGAGGTCATGGGCCTGTGCTCCTACCTGCTGATCGGGCACTGGTGGGAGGACCGGGCCAACTCGCGGGCGGCGATCAAGGCGTTCCTGGTCACGAGGATCGGTGACGTCGGATTCCTGTTCGGCGTCTTCGTCCTCGGCACGGCGGCCGGCGGCTTCCGGATCGCCGACGTCCTCGCCAGGCTCCCGGAGCTGCCTCCCGGCACGATCCTCGCCGCCGCCCTCCTGCTGCTGGCCGGGGTCGCCGGGAAGAGCGCCCAGGTGCCGCTGCACACCTGGCTCCCCGACGCGATGGCCGGTCCGACCCCGATCAGCGCCCTCATCCACGCGGCCACCATGGTCGCGGCCGGCATCTTCGTCGTCGCCCGCCTCTACCCGGTCTTCCTGGCCGCCGGGCCCGCCCTGGACGTGCTGGCGGTCATGGCCGCGCTCGGCATGCTCGGCGCCGCGCTGGCCGCCCTGGCGCAGGACGACCTCAAGCGGGTGCTGGCCTATTCCACCATCAGTCAGCTCGCCTACATGGCCGGGGCCCTGGCCGCCGGCTCCCGTGACGCGGCGATCTTCCACCTGATCACCCACGGGGCTTTCAAGGCCCTGCTCTTCCTGTGCGCGGGGGCGGTGATCCACGCGGTCGGCTCCAACCTCATGAGCGCGATGGGCGGCCTGCGCCGGGAGCTGCCCGTCACCTTCACGGCGATGACGATCGGGTTCGCCGCCCTGGCCGGTCTCCCACCGGCCAGCGGCTTCTTCAGCAAGGACGAGGTGCTGGCGGCGGTCGAGCGTTCCCTGTCCGCCGGCACCCTCGCCACCCCCGCTGCCCTCCTCCTGTACGGCTGCGCGCTCGCCACCGTCGCGGTGACCGGCGCCTACGCCGCCCGCGCGTGGCTCCGGACGTTCTTCGGTGAGCACGCCCCCTCCGGTCTGCCCGATACCGCCGTTCCCGGGCCCGCACCGTCCGGCCCATCCGGTATCGCCGTTCCCGGGCCCGCATCGTCCGCTGTTTCGGGGTCCGCCGTCCCCGAGCCCGCCATTCCGGGGTCCGCCGTCTCCGAGGCCGCACCGCCCGCCGTCCACGAGGCGCCGGCCGTGATGCGCTGGCCGATCATCATCCTCGCCGTTCCCGCCCTGCTCCTGGGCCTGCCCGGCGTGCTCCACATCCACTGGGGCACGGCCGTCCTCAGCGTCGCGCTCGCGCTGCTGGGCGCAGGCGCGGTCCACGCCGTGTGGCGCGCGGCCCCCCGGCGCGACCCGGCCCGGCTGCTCGGCCCCCTGCGAGGACCCTGCGAGCGGGCGTTCTCCGTCGACGCGCTGTACCGCGCGGTGTTCGTCCGTCCCACGCTGCTCCTCGCGTACGTGGTCGCCCGTGCCGACGGCCGCGTGGTGGACGGAGCGGTGCGCGGTTCCGGCCGGACGATCACCGGACTGGCGGGCTTGGTCCGCCGGGCGCAGAACGGCAACGCCCAGCTCTACGTCACCGGTCTGCTCGCGGGCGTCCTGCTTCTCGCGGTGGGGGCGGTGATGCTGAGATGAGCTGGTTGCCTGTCGCGTTGCTCGCGATCCCACTCGCCGGAGCGGCCCTGCTGGCCGTTCCGGCGGGCTCGACGGCCCGGGGCTCGACGGCTCAGGGTCCGACGGCCCGGGAGCGGTGGTTCCCCCGGTACGGCCTGGTGGTGTCCGGGATCACGCTCGCGCTGTCGGCCGCCCTGGCCGTCGCCTTCGACCACGACGACCCGGCCCGGATGCAGTTCGTCACGGACCTGCCGTGGATCCCCGGCCTGGGCCTCAGGTTCCACCTCGGCGTGGACGGCGTCTCACTGCCGCTGGTCCTGCTGACCACGCTGCTGACCTGTCTCTGCTTCGCCTACCTCTGCCGAGGCCGCTCCGACCGTTCCGGCCTTTCCGATCATTCCGGCCGCCCGCGTGCCCTGGTGTTCACGCTGCTCGTCCTCGAAGTGGGCATGATCGGCGCCTTTCTGGCGCTGGACCTGCTGCTGTTCTTCGTGTTCTTCGAGGTCGTCCTCATCCCGATGTACTTCGTGATCGCCGTCTGGGGCGGCCGTCGCCGCCGGGTGGCGGCCACCAAGTTCATCCTCTACACGCTGCTCGGCTCGGTGGTGCTCCTGCTGGGCCTGCTGCTCATCTGGGCGCAGACCGGCACCCTCGACATGACCGCCCTCGCCCGCGCCCACGGAACCGGCATGTCCCGTACCGCGCAGATCCTCGCCTTCCTCGCGGTCGGCGCCGGCCTCGCGGTGAAGACCCCGATGTGGCCGCTGCACACCTGGCTGCCCGACGCCCACACCGAGGCGCCCACCGTCGGCTCGGTCCTCCTCGCGGGAGTCCTGCTCAAGATGGGCACGTACGGCTTCGCCCGCATCGCCATCCCGATGCTCCCCGGCGGCGCCGCCGTCCTGGCCCCGTGGCTGGGCGCGTTCGCGGTGATCGGCATCATCTACGGTTCCCTGGCCTGCCTCGCCCAGCGCGACCTCAAACGGATGATCGCCTACTCCTCCATAGGCCACATGGGCTTCGTCCTCCTGGGCTTCGCCGCGCTCACCCCGGCCGGCTTCAACGGGGCGTTGTTCGGCAACGTCGCCCATGGCCTGATCACCGCGCTGCTGTTCTTCGTCGTCGGCTCGATCAAGGAGCGCTACGGCACCGCCGAGATCCCGTCGCTCGGCGGCGGGATGCCGGCACGCCTGCCCCGGCTCGGCTCCGTGCTCACCTTCGCCGCGGTCGCCTCCCTGGGGCTGCCCGGTCTGGCGGGCTTCTGGGGGGAGATGCTCTCCCTTCTGGGGGCGTTCCGGCCGGCGGCGGGCCTGCCGCGTTTCCTCTACCTCGTATTCATGGCCCTCGGCGGCCTCGGCACCGTCCTGACCGCCGCGTACTTCCTGTCCATGCTCTCCCGCGTCACCCACGGCCGGCCCGTCGAGACCGTCCACGCCCCGGTGCTGGCCGCCGTCGGCCCGGCGGACGTGGGCGGCGCCGGCGACGCGGGGCGCGCCGGCACCGAGGACGCGGGGAGAGAGATGAGCGCGGCGGACGAGGGCGCTTCCGGAGCCGCCGGAGCTTCCCGGGCCGCCGGAGCCTCCGGAAGCGGTGAGAGCACGACAGACGTGGGAACGGCCGGAGCCCCGGCGGACGCCGAGAACGGAGAGGACTCGGCGGCCGTGGACAACGCCGGCCGCGGAGGGGAGCACGGGCGGCGGGGCATGCGGGGCATCCGGGACATCGAGCCCCACGAACTCGTCGCCTGGGTGCCGCTCATGGCGCTGATCCTGCTGCTCGGCCTGTGGCCCAAGGCGTTGCTCGACGTCATCGGCCCGGTGGCCCGAAGCCTCCTGGGGGCGCCGTGATCCAGCCGATCGACTACTACGCCGTCGCGCCGCCGCTGATCCTGGCGCTCGCCGCCGGGCTCGTGCTGCTTCTGGACGTCTTCCTGCCCCGCAGGCCGTACGCCAGGCCGCTGCTCGGGATCGTGACGCTGGCCGGGGTGGGCGGCGCCCTCGCCGTGGTGGTCTCCCAGGCCGTGCGGGCGACGGGACCGCTGCGCACCTTCTGCGTGCCCCCCGGCCTGCCGGGCGCCGCCGCCCCCGGACCCGGCGCGTCGTTCCCGGTCACCGTGCCGGAGGCGGGCGCCGCGCCCCCCTGCTCGTTCGTGGTGGACGGCTTCACCCTGGTCTTCGCCGGGCTCGCGCTGGCCGCCGGGATCATCGTGGTGCTGCTGTCGATGAGCGAGCTGTCGTTCGGTGACATCCCCGCCGGTGAGTGGCACTTCCTGCTGCTCTGCACGCTGACCGGCGCGGTCGCGCTGCCCGCCTCCCGTGACCTGGTCATGCTGGTGATCGCGCTGGAGCTGGTCTCGCTGCCGGTCTTCGCCCTCACCGCGCTCAGACGCTACGACGGCCGCGGTTCCGAGGCCGCCGTCAAGCTCTTCCTCGTCTCGGTGGTCTCCACGGCCGTGATGCTCTTCGGGGTATCCCTGCTGTACGGCCTGACCGGCACCGTCTACCTCGAACGGCTGTCCCGGGCGCTGCACGCGGTGCCGGGGGCCGCGGTGGGCCCCGTATCCGGCTCCGGCGCGGGGGCGGCCGGGCCGGGCGCCGTCACGGCGGGCGACGCCGGAGGAGCGTACGTGTCCTCGCTCCAGATCGGTTACGACCTGCCGCCCGTGCTCGCCGTCGCCGCGGTCCTGGTGCTCGCCGGGTTCGCCTTCAAGGTGGCCGCGGTGCCGTTCCACGCCTGGGCGGGCGACGTCTACGAGGGCGCCCCCATCCCCGTGGCGGCTCTTCTCTCCGTGGTTTCCAAGGCCGCGGGGTTCGCCGGGCTGATCCTCGTCCTGATCGGCGGCCTGCGGGGCCTGGCGCCGGTCTGGGCGCCGCTGGTCGCGGTCGTCGCGGCGCTGACCATGACCGCCGGAAACCTGCTGGCCCTGCGGCAGCGCCGTGCCGTACGGCTGCTCGCCTGGTCGTCGGTCGCCCAGTCGGGTTACATCCTCGCCCCCCTCGCGATCCGCGACGAGCGGGCGATGAACGCCTCCGTCGCCTACCTGGTGTTCTACGCGGTGATGAACCTCGGCGCCTTCGCGGTCGTCATGCTGGCGGCGCGACGCGGTGAATCAGGGGAGCTGGACGGCTATCGCGGGTTCGCCGCCCGCAGCCGGATCGCCGGCCCGCTGCTGGCCTTCTTCGTGATCTGCCTGGCGGGTCTTCCGCCGGGGCTGGCCGGGTTGTTCGCCAAGATCGTGGTGTTCCGGGAGCTCGTCGGCGGCGGGCTGGGCTGGCTGGCCGCCGTGATGGCCGTCAACACGGTGATCGGCCTGTACTACTACATCGCCTGGGTCGTACGGATCTTCACCCCGGCCCCCGTTCCCGCCGCGCCCACCGCCCCGGCTCCGGCCGACGGGAACGGGGGCCGCACCGGACAGGTGACGGCGGGTGTAGCGATCGCCCTGGCCGCCGCCGTCGCCGTGCTCTTCTCCGTCGCCCCGCAGACGGTGCTCGCTCTTCTGCCCGAGGCGCTCGTCGCCGCCGGGTGAGTGCTCCGGCCCTCGCGTCGCCGTGGGCAGGTGAATGCTCCGGCTCTCGCGTCGCCGTGGGCAGGTGAATGCTCCGGCTCTCGCGTCGCCGTGGGCAGGTGAATGCTCCGGCTCCCGCATCGCCGTGGGCGGGCGAGTGCTCCGGCTCCCGCATCGCCGCCGCCGGTGGAGTGCTCCGGACTCCGCATCGTCGTCGACCGGGCCCGTGCGGGGCACGCCCATCGCCTTCGCCGGGCCTGCGGGCAGACCGTCCGTCGCCATCGGCCGGATCTCCCCGGAGACCGCCTCACCACCGTCGGCTGGACGGCTCGGGGAACGTCCGGCCTGGCAGGGGAACGTTCGACCTGGCCGAAAACGTTGGCACTGGTGAATCGGCATCAGCCGGATCGCATCAACCGGAAGGATGGTGCAGTGCGCCACAACGGTCTGCGTACCGCGGTCCTCCTCGGCACGCTGTCGGCGATCATCATCGCGGTGGGCGCCTGGCTGGGGGGCGGCGCGGGCGTGCAGATCGCCGTTCTCATCGCGCTGGCCTCCAACGGTTTCGCCTACTTCTTCTCCGACCGGATCGCCCTGTCGGCGATGCGCGCCCGCCCGGTGAGCGAGGTCGAGCAGCCGGCCCTCTATCGCATCGTGCGTCAGCTCTCCACCGAGGCCCGTCAGCCCATGCCACGGCTGTACGTCTCGCCGACGATGCAGCCCAACGCCTTCGCGACCGGCCGCAACCCCCGCAACGCCGCAGTCTGCGTGACCTACGGCATCACCCGGCTCCTCGACGAGCGGGAGCTGCGCGGCGTCATCGGGCACGAACTGTCCCACGTCTACAACCGCGACATCCTGATCTCCTCGGTGGCCGCCGCGCTGGCCACCGTGATCACCTATCTCGGTTACGTCGGTATGTTCTTCGGCGGCGGGGACGACGACGAGGGCCCCGGCTTCGTCGGCGCGCTGTTGATGATGGTGCTCGGCCCGGTCGCCGCCGGGATGATCCAGATGGCTGTGTCCCGCTCCCGGGAGTACCAGGCCGACGAGTCCGGCGCCCGGCTCACCGGCGACCCGCTGGCCCTCGCCTCGGCCCTGCGGAAGATCGAGATGGGTGCCCGCCAGTTGCCGCTCCCGGAGAACGGCCGCATCGCCTCGGCCTCCCACCTGATGATCGCCAACCCGTTCAGGGGGGCGGGCATCGGCCGCCTGTTCTCCACCCACCCGCCCACCGCCGACCGCGTCGCCCGCCTGGAGCGGATGGCCGGCTACCGCCGCTGAGTCTCCGGGGCCAGGCTGACCACCTTCGGGGGTCAGCCTGGCTTCCGGGGCTCGACCACCGGGCCGATGGCACGTCACCGCCGGAAGCCGAACCTCGAAGCCCATGTTCCGGGCCGATGAGCCGACCCGGCGCCGGCCCGGCCCGGCGGCCCGGAGCACCGATGCCGTCCCGGCTCGGAGCACCGGAGCCGGGGCGACCGAGCGGGGCATGGGCGTTGTCCCGCCCCTCGGGAGACCGTGATCGGTGCCCCCGTCCTTCAGTAGACGACGCCGGGCAGGAAGAGAGCGGCGGTTAAGCCCGGGGGCCGGTAGGTCGCCAGCGGACGGGCATGACCCGTCCGGATGTCCACTGCGTAGAGAACCTCCGGGCTTTTTGCGCCAGGTCTCCCTCCCATCCCGTCGACTCGGCGTACCAGCGCCGTGACCTCGGTGTCGTTCAACCAGGCGCCCAGTTTGGACGCGCCGGTGCCCTCCGGCAGCCCGCGCACCGTCACCCTGTTCCCGATTTCGCCCGTCACGGCGTCGAAAGGCAGGAGCGTGCTGTCCTTCCAGGACGGTCCGCTGCCCGTCGCCTTTCCGACCATGGCCATGGTGTGGCCGTCCGGGGCGAGGGGACTGAAGTTCTGACCGTACTCGGGGATCGTCACCTTGCGCCCCCTACCGGCCGGGGATACCAGCCGGATCCGGGACGACATGTCCCACCAGTTCGCCACCGGCACGGTCCCGTCGTCGCCGACGCTCACCGGCATCCAGTCGGCGGGAAGCGTCGTCACCCGGCCGTTGTGCATGTCGACCAGCGCACCGGGCTCGTTCCCGCCGGAGAAGGCGGCGAACGCCAGGTAACGTCCGTTGCCCGACAGACGCAGGAACACATCGCCCTGCAGTTGTCTCGGGAGAACCTTGAGCGGGGCGGTGAGCACCTTCCCGCTTTTCAGGTCACGCACCTCGAATGCCTGTTTCTGCCGGTTGTAGTAGGCCATCGTCCGGCCGTCCGGGGTGATCGCCAACGGGCCGGTGTCCACCGCGGAGTCTCCGTTCGCCTGAACCACGTCGTAGGTCCTGCCGTCCTGGGTGACGACCCGCCAGCCGCCCTTGCAATCCGGCGTCGCCGCTCCTCCGGCACACGACCCCAGGTACGCGTAACGGACCTGGGCCGCGCCCCGATCCGGCAGCGGTACGGACTTGATCTCCCACCAGTACGGTTCAGCCTGGGAGGCGGCGGTGATCGGACTCTCCCGGAACCGCGGCAAGGGCGACAGGGCGGTACCCACCCCGACGCCCAGCAGAGCCACCGTCACCGTGGCGGTCGCGGTGAGCGCCACGGTGATCCGCCGTCTGCGTCTGTGCCGGGTGATGGCGCGGTCGGCCAGATCCATGGCCGGGACCTCGTCGGCGATCTCGGCGAGCACGTCGTGCAGCCGGGTCATCAGGTCACCTCCTGGGGGGCGGCGTCGGAGAACAGCCCGGCCAGTTCGGGCGCGAGCGCGCGTAGGCGGCCCAGGGCGTGGTGGGTCTGGCTCTTGACCGTGCCGACCGAGCAGCCGAGCAACTCGGCGGTCTCACGTTCCGTCCGGTCCTCATAGAAGCGCAGGACGATCACGGCGCGTTGCCGGGCGGTCAACCGCCGGAGGGCCTGGCCGAGGACGATCCGGTTCAGCGTGGCATCGTCATGGGAGCATCCATGGTCGGGGAGATCGGCGCTCGGCAGATCCCTCCTGATACGGCGCCGCCACGAAAGGTACTCGTTGACCAGTGCTTTTCTCGTGTACGCCTCTGGGTTGCCGTTCAGTCGGAGTTTCGGCCAGTGTCCGGCCACCTTCGCGAGGACGCTCTGCAGCAGGTCCTCAGCGAGATGGGCGTCTCCCGTGAGCAGGTACGCGCTGCGGGCCAGCGATTGCTGACGGGCGCGGACGAACTCACGGAAGCCGTCATAGCGATCCAATGCGGTCTCCTCTCACCCGTAATGAACGCGGATGAGGACCGCCGGGTTGGAACCCCGCTCTCAGGAATGGTGGGCGACAGGGTCGGTCTCCTCGGGGGCGAGGCCGGGGATGCCGTCGATGCTCTCGCGGTTGTGCTTGGCCCGGTAGGCACGTCTGCGCTGGACGTCCTTACGTCCGGTCCACTCGTCCAGCAGCGTCCGGTCCTGGTCGAAGGACATGAACGGCACCGAGTAGCCACAGGAGTCGGCGATGCGGTCGCACTCGACGACGACGATCGTCCGGACGCCCGGGTGCGGGCCGAAGTTCCGGATCAGCTCGGGGAAGTCGGGGTCGCCCGGGACGACGACCCTGCCGGTGCCGTACAGGCGGACGATGTTGGGCGACCCGGAGAAGGCGCAGAACATGATCGTGATGCGGCCGTTCTGGCGGAGGTGGGAGATGGTCTCCACGCCGCTGCCGTCCAGGTCGAGGTAGGCGACGGTGGTGTCGCCGAGGACGGCGAAGGTGTCGGCGTATCCCTTGGGGGAGACGTTGACGTGTCCGCCCTGTTCGGGGGCGGTGGCGACGAAGTAGACCGGCTGCGCCTCGATGAACGCGCGCAGCCGATCGTCGATCCTGTCATGAATTTTCCCCATAAAAGGGAAGATAGCGAGTGGCTGTTCTCCAGGCACTCGCCGGTTCCGCGAATCCCGCCGGGGCTTGAAGGAGTCCGGCTCACGAGCGACGCCGGTCTCGGTGTTCACCGTCCGCTTCGTCGCGTCGGCTCCCTTCGCCGGGGTTCTCCCTCACGGAGGGATGCGCTCGGTATCCTGATTCCGCTCCACGGTAAAAACTCATCCTGGAAGCCTGTGTCGCAGGGAGGACGGACATGGTGGAGCGGATCTGGCTCGACGTCCCCTACGGTCAGAAAGACGAAGCCAAGGCGCTCGGGGCGCGATGGGACCCGCAGGCACGCCGTTGGTACGCCCCTCGCCACGGCATGGCCGCCCTCGACCGATGGACGGCCATGCCTCCGGTGCCGGACCTGCTGCCGGGGGAGGACCGTTCATGGGGAACGGGGCTGTTCGCCGATCTCGTGCCTTCCTCGTGCTGGTTCACGAACGTCCGGACCTGCGTCAGCGAGAAGGACTGGGAACGACTCCGCCGGATGATCACCGAGCGCGCCGGACGGCGCTGCGAGGCGTGCGGCCGCGGAGAGGACCGCGGCGCACGCCGCTACCTCGAAGCCCATGAACGATGGGCCTACGACGACGCCACCCTGACGCAGCACCTCCGCCGGCTGATCTGCCTCTGCAGCGACTGCCACACGGCCACGCACTTCGGGCTGGCCACCGTTCGCGGTGTGGACGCGCAGGCCCTGGCCCACCTCTGTACGGTGACCGGCATGACCTCCGTCCAGGCCCGGCGTCATGTCGATGAGGCGTTCGAGCTCTGGCGGCACCGTTCGCGTTTCACCTGGAAACTCGACCTGGGCGTTCTGACGAACGCCGGAGTGACGCTCGCCCGGCCCCCCGAGGCCGAGGCGCGCGATCAAGCCGCCCAGGAGGGACTGCGAGCGGCGCGGGCGACCGACGCGGAGACGGGCCGGTGGCGTCGCGCCCTCTGACGGCGCGTGCCCTCCTGCTCGGTGGGCGTGGAGCGGGAGAGTGGGCTCTGTACGGCGTGTGCCTTCTCCCACGGCGGACGGGAAGCGGGAGGGTGGACTCTGTCAGGTGCGCTGCCCGCGTGGCCTGGGTGCGTCCGGTGCGCCCTCCCGGGAGCGCAAGGCCCTGACGCCGAAGATCAGGGCCTTGGTTCCCCGGGCGTCAACGGTAGTTCGTGAACTGCAGGGCGATCTCCAGGTCCTTGCCCTTGAGCAGGGCGATGACCTCCTGCAGCTCGTCCCGCTTCTTGGAGCTCACCCGCAGCTCCTCGCCCTGGATCTGGGCCTTGACGCCCTTGGGACCCTCATCCCGGATGATCTTCGAGATCTTCTTGGCGTGCTCCTGGTCGATGCCCTCCTTGAGGTTGACCATGAGCCGGTACTCCTTGCCGGAGAGCTTGGGCTCACCGGCGTCCAGCACCTTGAGGGAGAGCCCGCGCTTGATCAGCTTGTCCTTGAAGACGTCGAGGACGGCGTTGGCCCGCTCCTCGCTGTTGGCCCGGATCTCGACGGCCTTCTGCCCGCCCGCCCAGGCGATGCTCGCGCCGGTGCCCTTGAAGTCGAACCGGTGCCCGACCTCCTTGACCGTCTGGTTCAGCGCGTTGTCGGCCTCCTGGTGGTCGATCTTGCTGACGATGTCGAAACTGCTGTCGGCCATGCCTTGGCTGTCCTCTCTAAGTCTCCCGCCGACACTAGCGCTTTCACCGGTCGGCACACATCGAACGTCACCGTCAACACCCCGACGAAGGTGACAGTGATCGTCCTTCCGTCGCGGTCGGCCCGCCCCCGCGGAATCCCGTGCGGCAGAGCCCCGTACGGCGAGGCCTCCGCATCCGGGATCCCGTGGCGGTGGGACCCCCGCATGGCGGGGCGTCCGTACAGGGACCCGGATCCCCGCGTGGCGGGCCCGTACGGGCTGGATCCCGCCGATGTCACGTCACACCCCGAAGTCCGCTATTCTTTCTCATGTCGCCGCCTGGAGCGGATGACGCGGCAGGTTGCCCGAGTGGTCAAAGGGAGCGGTCTGTAAAACCGTCGGCTCAGCCTACGCAGGTTCAAGTCCTGCACCTGCCACACCAGCAGGAAGAGGCCTCTCACCAGCGGAAACGCGGTGCGGGGCCTTCTTCGTTCTCTGCCTCTGAGTCCCCGTGATTCCCCGCCGTTTCCCGTGAGATCTGGCACGCCTGTGGCACGCTGATCAAGTCTGTGACCGCTTCTTTCTGGTTGAGGATGGCTCCTCGTATCCTTGATCAGGTCGCCGACCGTGCGGCCGTGAAGGGAACGAGTGTGCGTCGTTATTCACGTGTCGTCGTCAAGCTCAGCGGTGAGGCGCTCGCGGGAGAGGCCGGCTGGGGGACGGATCCGGCCAGCCTGGCTCAGCTGGCGGATGAGATCTTGTCAGTGCACGAGCTTGGTATCGAGATCGCCGTAGTGATCGGGGGCGGCAACTACTTCCGTGGCCGGATGGCCGAAGGATGGGGCATCGGCAGGGCCGAAGCCGACAACATTGGCATGCTCGGCACGGTCATGAACGCGCTGATGTTGCGTGGGGTGTTGACCGCCCGCTCGGAAACGGACGTGCGAGTAATGACCGCGGTGCCCATGCAGAGCGTGGCAGAGCCCTTCATCCGGCTCCGTGCCGACCGGCATCTTCGTCGCGGCCTGATCGTGCTGCTCGCCGGCGGGATCGGTCAGCCGTACGTCACCACCGACTATCCAGCCGTCCAGCGCGCGTTGGAGCTTGACGCCGATGCGCTGCTGGTGGCCAAGCGTGGCGTTGACGGGGTGTACGACAGTGACCCGAACCTCAACACGGACGCGAAGCGCTATACCAATCTCACCTATAGAGAAGCTCTGTCGGCCGGAGTAAGGGTCATGGACCAAAGCGCCTTCGTGCTCGCCGATGAGCAGGGGCTTCTCATGCACGTGTTCGACGTAGCGGCAACAAGTGTCATGAGAGCGATCTGCCAGGGTGAGGACGTCGGTACGCGGATCACCAGCGATGCTCCAAACCCGAAAGCATGAGTGGCGTCATGCCGTGCGATCCTCCCGCCTGATCTCCCCCGCGCCATGATGCTCGGTGGGTCGGGGCTGAGGAACGAAGCCCCGGACCTTCGATCGCCCCCGACCACGTACAGCGACCGGCCACGACGTGGCGATCGTAGGGCTGCATTGGTGCGGCGGCGTGGCACCACGGTCGGCGTGTTCGTGTAGGCGCGGCGTGGGGTGAGTACGGCGGGCGGCCCGCAGTCCCGCCGCCGGCCGAGACCGGCGCCCACGCCGCACGCTCGGGCGGCGTTCGGGCGGCGGGCCGTGCGGCGGCGCGCCGCGCCGCCGCCTTGATACCCATAAGAACAATTCGGCAATGATCGCAGTACGACAAAGGCACCCCTCCGAAGAGAGGTGCCTCAGTCGTCGGGCTCGGACAGTCGGTCCGGACTCGGGTCGGGCTGCTCTACAGCATCAAACGGAGTTCCGCACTTCCAGCACGCTTGGGCCTGTCGTGTCGCGAACTGCTGGCCGCAGTTCGGGCATCCTCCGGGCCTGAGTGGGATAGGTTCGCCGAACTCGTCGACCAGGTGGGGGTCTTCGGTCATAGGCGCATCCTCACGTCATCGGGGCCGATCCATCAAGTATGTGAACTCGTAGCGGTCGGTCGGGAACACGATGTCGGCCGCTTCGACCGGCACCAAGTTGTCGGTGCCGTTCTGGGTCGCCCGTACGGTCTGCCGCACCTCCAGGACGTGAACGTTCTCGGGGATGATCAGCTCCGCGGTTTCCTCGGGCGTGGGCGGTCGGATGATCAGATGCTCCTCGACCTGCTCGATCGTCCAGCCGATGGCGGAGAACCTGGCGTTGAGGCCGCTGTCCGCGTAGTGGCCCCGGTGCGGGTGCTCGATCTCGGTACCTCTGGTGATCGAGAGCGGTTCCCATGAGATGGACATGCTCATCGGTCGTCCATCGGCGAAGATCCGATACTCCGTCGCCATCACGTCCTCTCCCGCGGCGATCTCCAGCCGCTGCCCGACGGACTCGGAGGCGGCCACCACGCGGGTCGAGTGGTTGGCCTCCGGCTTGAGGCCGGCTCGTTCGGCCTCCTGGACGTATGTGCGTTCCTTGCTCTGGAAGTACCGATGTGGAGCCGTCCGGATCATGCGCCGGTTCGGGGCGACGAACGTGCCCTTACCGGCGATGCCGTAGACCAGGCCCTCGGTGCGAAGCAGGTTCAGCGCGCTCTTTGCGGTGATCATGCTGACGTCGTACTGCTCGCAGATCGTGGCCGCGCTCGGTACCGGGTCGTTGGCCTGCAACGTCCCGGATTTGATCTGCTCTCTGATCGTGCTGGCGATGCGGACATATGCCGGCTTCTTCGGCTGCCCGGTGCTGTCTGTGCTGCTGCGGCTCATGCGATCCTCCCGTCCCAATTAATTGCCTGGTATGGATTGACATACCAGGTCTAGCGGAACATGCTAGGTATGTAATTTCATCCCAGGCTAGCAGGGTTCGGCGATTTGGAAAGGGCGGGATCTCGTGACCGGTCAATGTGTGTCCTGCGGGGATCGGGGGTGGAAGTACGTGAGCCCGCGGCGGGAACTGCTCGCCGGAACATCTGAGGCCAAGCCCTCTCCCCGGGTGCGCGCCGTCTGCTCGACGTGCTGGGGCGCCCAGTCTCCGGAAGCCGTGCGGGAGACGACGCCGTGAGCGACGTAGCGATGCCGGCGGACGGCCTCTCCCCACTGGACACGGCCAGGTTCCTGCACGCTGAGCTTGAGCTGAACGGGATCTCCTCCGAGGTCCATGCCGGGTACGGCCTGGCCCTGGTGTCGGTCGTGGTCGGACTCGTCGTGTGGTGTGACGGTGACCGGTTCTGGTGGCGCACCGGATGGGATGACCGGCGTGAGCGCTTCACCTACGCATGGCACCCGGCGATCGAGCCCGCTCGGGCCGCGCGCCGCATCGCGTTCCGCTACGAAGATCTTCACGACGCGCACCCGTCGTCCGGGGTGACCGCTGAAGGTGCGCGGTGCTTCCACTCCAAGAGTGCCTGAGCCCGCACGTGGCCATGGCGCAACGCGATCACGTGCGGCTGGACTGGCGGGAGCCGTACCAGACGCTTGAGCGCGTTCGCTCCACGAGGTGGACGTGCGCGTGCCGGGCCACGGTGTACGAGCTGTGCGAGGGCGGGGGACGGGCGTTCATCCGGCGGACCCTCCAGCTCGATGACGGTTACAAGATCCATGAGACCCATCGGTGGTCGATCGCTGAAGCTCGGGCGGTCTGGACGGACATCCTGTCCGGGCACGCTCGGTAGAACGAGTGCGGCGGTGCGGCTGACGAGGCAGGAGGGGCCTCAAAGTCCCGCACCGCCGCACTCTCCATTCGTATGATGCGGTCAGCTTTTGCAAGTCGGAACTGATCTATGCTGACGATAAGTCGAGTAGTTGGGTTGTTGTCATGTCCGTTTCTGATGGTGAATACGCCCCTCCGAAGTATGCGCAGATCGTCACGGCGATCCGGCGCAAGATCGCGGACGGCACCTATCCCCCCGGTTCGCAGCTCCCCTCCGAGACGCAGCTTGTTCGGGAGTTCGCCGTCAGCCGCCCTACCGTGGTGCGGGCGCTTCAGGTGTTGCAGCTTCGCGGGATCATCGATCGGGAGCACGGCAAGGGCTCCTATGTGAAGACCTCACCGCCGGCCACCGACGACACCCCTTCCCGGCCTGGCCGTGCGGTCCTCGACAGGGTCGAAGGCCCTGATGCCGGGGTGGTCATCGCCGTGGGGCCGCATCCTGCGCCGGCCAACGTCGCGGCGGTGTTCTCGCTGCCGGAGAAGGCTCCGGTCATGATGCGCCGCGTCCTGCTGAGCGAAGCGGATGAGCCGTGTGAGCTGGTCACCTTCTGGTGTCCGCTCGAACTGGCCGAAGGGACCGATCTCGGGCGTGATGAGCCGCTGACGGTGAGCGTTCGCCAGCACCTTCAGGGAGTCAAGGGCTTGCGACTCGATCACGCCGTGGAGCGGCTGGCTGCCCGTCACCCTCTGCCCGATGAGGCGAAGGTGCTGGGGCTGGGGAAGACGGCTGCGGTCCTGGGTGTCTTCGCGCGCGTCCACGACGCTTCGGGCCGTCCCGTGCTGGTCATCGAGGTCACGCTTCCCGGCGCTCTGCATGAGCTGGAAGAAGCCTACGCGCTGTAGTGTGACCCACATCACATAGCATCTCGGAAACTCGTATTGTCGAGTGTCCGTTCTCGAAGTACCGTTCAACTCGACAGTACGAGTTGACGACAGAACGATAGGAGAACAAGTTATGGCCATCCAGGGCCCCATCCCCGTCAGCTTCGAGCAGGTCTTCCCGCACGGCTGCTACATCGTCGGTGAGGTCGAGCAGGTCAAGGACTTCACCGCCTCGACCAACGGCCGGACCGTCTACGCCAAGGACAAGACCACCGGTGAGCCGGTCTGGCAGGTCGCCGTCATGGACGCCGACCCGACCGTCAAGGCCGGACAGAAGACGGTCGCGGTCAAGATCCTGTCCGCGGTGCAGCCGGTTCCCCCGGCTCCACTGCCGGGCCTGCCGTTCGTGCCGGTCGAGTTCGAGGGCATGAGCGTCACGCCGTACGTCGGACAGAACACCGGCCGTCTGGCCTGGTCGATCCGGGCGCGGGCGATGCGCGCTCCCCGGACCGGTGCCGGTGCGGTCAAGCCGCAGACCTCCGCCGGCAAGGAGGCCGCGGCGGCATGAGCGAGTCCACGCCCTACGTCCTCGCGGCCTGACATGAAGCGGGGCCGCTGGAAGGTGCAACTTCCGGCGGCTCCTCGGTTCTCCCCCGACACCACATCAAGGAAGAGAGCACGAGTCTAATGTTCAAAAAACTGCCCGGTCACGAGGCGCAGAACCTCGTGTCCACGACCCCTGACACAGCGGTGGTGTTCCGTCCGGCGGTCGTCCGTACCCCGGCGATCATCACCATCGTCGTCTTCGTCTGGCGGCTGCTGGCCGGCCTGGTGCGGCTGGTCTGGCGTCACCCGATCGCCTCGGCCGTCGTCGCCGTCCCCTGCGCGCTGTCGGTGCGCTACGGCTGGCCGTACGGCCTCGGCCTCGTCGCCGGGACGCTCGCCGGTCTCACCTGCTGGGCGTTGCTCGGGCGGGCCTCGTTCCTGTCCCTGGTGGGCTGGCGGCTGCTGGCCTTCTGGCGGCTGGTGTGGGTGTACCGGCGGCACTGGCAACCGGTGATGATGATCTCCGGTCTCGGCCGTCATCTCCGGGGCCGCGACTTCGTCCCCCATCTGGTCAAGGTCACCTGTACCTCGTGGGCCGATCTGGTGACGGTGAGGATGCTCACCGGCCAGTCGGTCAAGGACTGGTCCGACCGGATCGATCATCTCGCGCACGGGTTCGGCGCGGCCTCCTGCCGGGTGACGGTCGTCCGGTCGGGCCGGCTGCTGCTGGCCTTCCCCCGTCGTGACCCGCTGGCCGTTCCGTTCCCGGCGCTGCCCATCCCTGACGCGGTGTCGGTCGGGCCGGTCGAGATCGGCAAGCGGGAGGACGGTACGCCGTGGCGGCTGAAGGTCCACGGCACTCACGTTCTCGTCGCGGGCGCGACCGGGGCGGGCAAGGGGTCGATCATCTGGTCCACGATCCGGGGGTTGCTACCCGCGGTGCGGGCGGGCCTGGTCGAGATCTGGGCTCTCGACCCCAAGCTGATGGAACTGTCCTTCGGCCGTGCGCTGTTCGGGGACCGGTACGCCGCCGATCCGGACGCCTGCGCCGACCTGCTGGAGGACGCCGTCAAGGTGATGCAGGAAAGAGCGGGCCGCTTCGCCGGAGTACGGCGCGACCACACGCCCACCACCGATGACCCGTTTGTCCTGGTGGTGGTCGACGAGGTGGCGTTCCTGACCGCCTACCAGAAAGACAAGGCACTCAAGTTACGTATCTCGGCTGCGCTGGCGACCCTCACCACTCAGGGGCGGGCGGTCGGCGTCGGGGTGCTGGCCGCGTTGCAGGACCCGCGTAAAGACGTGCTCAGCATCCGCAACCTGTTCCCCGACAAGATCGCGCTACGGCTGGACGAGTCGGAGCAGGTGGACATGGTCCTCGGCGACGGCGCACGGGATCGGGGCGCGCTGGCCGATCTCATCTCGCCTGATCCGGACCTCGGCGCGGGCATCGCCTACGCCCGGCTGGAGACCTCACCCGAGCCGATGCGCGCTCGGGCCGGCTACGTCTCCGACGCGGACATCCGCGACATGGTCGCCGTCTTCACCGCCGCCACCCTCCCCCTGCCCCAGACGGGGGAGGCCGCGTGATGAGGATCGTCTTTCACGCCACGCTCGCCGAACTGGAAGCCTGCGGCCTCCTCGGCCCCAAGGCCGCCGACGTCCCGCCTTTCGAGCTGGTCAACCTGCGGCTTCGTAAAGACCCCTACAGCGACGCCTACCGGCTGTGCGCCGATGTGCTCGACCGAAGGGAGGCCATGTGACCGACACCCCCGCCCCACCGTTCTCCCCTGCGGCCGACGTCCCCGCCGATGCCTCGGATCGCACCCTTCCCCGGCTCGTCCGCGACACGTTGCCCCTGGCGCTCGACGTCGCCGTGGAGGTCGCCAAGCTCAACGGCGTCTGCATCCGCCCGATCGAGTTGCGTCGGCTCGACACCCAGACCGGTAAGAGCGAGACGTTCGACGTTCCCTGTGGAGCCACGCAGGAGGCGAAGTGTCCGCCGTGTGCCAAGCGCAACCGGCAGCTCCGCCGGGCTCAGTGCCGGGAGGGCTGGCACCTCGACCACGAGCCGATCGCCGAACCGAACCCCTCCACCGAAGACCAGCGGTGGCTGATCGAGTTCCGGGCCGACGTGCAGGCGCAAAGGGATGCCGCCGAACGGAACGGTGAGGACGTCGCCGACTGGGACGAGGCGATCCGGGGCATCGATGCGGAGATCAACGCCGCGGGGATGCGGGGCAACGTCCTGGCCGGCCGTACGGCTCCCAAGCGCTCCCGCTCGACCAAGCGTCGCCAGGACGCTCCGGACCTGCCCAAGCGGGCCAGGCAGAACACCACGCTGGGGCGGACCTTCGTCGGCGTCGATGGCACGGTGCTCCGGCCTTCGCTGTTCGTCACCCTGACCCTGCCGTCCTACGGCCGCATCCAGGCCGGACGAGGCGTGCCCGTCAACCCGGCCACCTACGACTACGCGCGAGCGGCACGGGACGCGCTGCACTTCTCCAAGCTCGTCGATCGGTTCGTGCAGAACCTCCGGCGAGTGGCCGGCTATGACGTGCAGTACTTCGCCACCGTGGAGCCACAGAAGCGGCTCGCTCCCCATCTGCACATGGCGATCCGCGGCACCCTGCCCCGCGCCGAGATCAAGGCCATTGCCGCCGCGACCTATCACCAGGTGTGGTGGCCTTCGGTCGATGAAGTGCGCTTCGAGGGCGATCACCTGCCGGTGTGGGCTCCGCGGGCCGACCTGGGCGACGACCAGGCTTACCCGGACGGGCAGAGCGGCGACTATCTCGACCCTGAAACGGGGGAGGTGCTGCCCACCTGGTACGAAGCGCTCGACCGGCTCGACCAGGACGACGACGCCGAACCCCTGCACGTGCTCCGCTTCGGCGACCAGGTCGACGTTCAAGGCGTCATCGCCGGATCGCCGGACGCGCACAAGCGCATCGGCTACCTGACCAAGTACCTGACCAAGAGCCTGGGCGACCCCCTCGACCCCGACGACGCCGAGAACTCCGCCCGGCGTGACCACGCCGCCCGGATGGTCGAAGCACTGCGCTACGAGCCGTGCGCGCCGACGTGCCCGAACTGGCTCCGGTACGGCGTGCAGCCCAAGGGCGCCAAGCCGGGCATGGCTCCGGGCCGGTGCCGGGGCAAGGCGCACAAGGCCGAACACCTCGGCTACGCGGGCCGGCGCGTGCTCGTCTCCCGCAAGTGGTCCAACAAGACCCTCCGCGAACACAAGGCCGACCGCCGGGCCTGGGTGCTCGACATGCTCGGCCTCCCCGACGAGGCCACCGACCCGCACCGCTACGTCTGGCGGCCGGTCTCCACCAAGGACCCGAACCGAACACCCTTGCCGCTTCGGCTGCTGCGCGGCGTCGCCAACCGGCACCGCATCCGCGCACGGCTCCTCGAACTCGACACCAGGGCGAACGGAAGTCCCGTCCCCGATCTTTCGGCAGTCCCCAAACTGGAGGTGGCGGCGTGACCAGAAGGGCAGGGAGTGAACCCACCTCGCTCCTTCCTGAGCTGGCGCGAGGCCGGCTGCTGACCGTCGAAGAGGCCGCCGAACGGCTCAACACCTCGGTCCGCTTCCCCCGTCGCCTGATCGAAGAACGCCGGATCACCTTCGTCCACGTCGGGCGCAACGTCCGCATCCCCGAAGCGGCGTTGGAAGCGTTCATCGCGGCGGGGCTCGTCGAACCCATCACCACCAAACGACGCAGGAGGGCCGCGTGATGGCCAAGCGAAGTTTCGGCAACACGCGAGAGCTGCCCTCGGGGCGCTGGCAGGCCCGTTATCGGGGGCCTGATGGGCAACTGCGCTCGGCTCCTCAGACGTTCGCGAAGAAGCGGGATGCCGAACGCTGGCTCACTCTCAAGGAAGCTGAGATCGTACGAGGGGAGTGGATCAACCCCGAAGAGGCGAAGATCACGGTCAAGGAGTGGGGGGAGCGCTGGCTTTCCTCGGTGAGTCCTTCCCTCAAGCCCAAGACGCGAGCCTCCTACGGCTCGCTTCTCCGGACGCTGATAGAGCCGCGTTTCGGCAAGAGTGAGGTCGGACAGGTGAGGCCGATCATGGTCAACGAGTGGGTGGCGAGTCTGATCAAGCGGGGGCTCAGCCCTTCGCGGGTCCGGCAGGCGTACCGGCTCATGTCCCAGATCATGACGGCCGCTGTGAACAATGAATTGATCAAGTCGTCCCCGTGCCGGGGCGTTCGGCTTCCCCGGATGCCCGAGACTGAGCCGCACATCCTCACCCGGGAAGAGGTAGAGCGTCTGGTCGCGGCCATGCGGGCACCTCACGGCCTGCTTGTGCAGCTCCTCGCGTACGGTGGCCTGCGAATCGGTGAGGCGTTCGCGCTGCGGCGGCGGCACGTTGAGCTCGACCAGGGCCGTTTGATCGTCGCGGCCTCCCTGGCGGAGATCGCAGGGAGGCACGTTTTCGACACGCCCAAGTCTCATCAGCGGCGAGAAATTGCGCTCCCCGGCTTCGTGGTCGCGGCCGTCCGGTCTCATCTCGGCGGACTGGCTGATGACCCCGACACCTTGCTGTTCACCGGCAAGACAGGCAAGCCGTTGCACTACAACGCCTGGCGTCGTTGGCACTTCGATCCGGCGGTCATGGCGGCTGGGCTGGAGGACGTCACACCGCATGATCTACGCGCCACGCATGCCACCTGGGTAGCCGACCGGCACGGCGTCATGGCGGCGGCGCGTCGGCTCGGCCACGCCAACGCGAGCGTGACCACCCGGCACTACGCTCGGGCCGTGGAAGGCCGGGACCGGGAGATCGCGGAAGGGCTCGACGCCGACTATGGCACGGAGAACGGTCCCAGAGGTCATCTGGCACATACGTGGCACGACGAGGATGACGAGGACCCTCCGGCGCTATTGGTCGATGCCTGACCAGGAAGAACGCGGAATCGCCGGAACGGCTGCATGACATCTGTAAAACCGTCGGCTCAGCCTACGCAGGTTCAAGTCCTGCACCTGCCACCAGCCAACTGGCAGCTCAGAGGCCCTTCGGGGCCTCTTTTGCGTTTCCGGACCATGCAGCCGTACGCCATCCCGCACCTGACTGTCGCCCACGGCCAACAGGCGCATGTGCTCGACGAGGCGGAAGCCGCGCTGACCGCACGACTGCCCATCTCAGCCAACGTCACGTTGGTCAGCCTCTTCGTCAGCGACGGAGACCGCTGGCACTCACGTGCCGAGTTCCCGCTACTCGGATGATCTCTCCACCCGTACCTCATGGAAAAGATCGCCTCCGGCGGGGGCGCTCCGGCTCCGGGATGATCGCCGTTCGGGCCTGAGGTTCGTGGGTGGCTGAGGTGGAAGCCTGATCATCCCGCCCACCATCGACCCAGGACAAGCCGAGCGGGCCAGGGCCACGGGGCCAAGGCCGTTCCTGCGGTTGGGGGCTCCACCTTGTCCCCGTGACCCTGGCCCGCTTCCCCTTCGGGCGGGTCGAAGGCGGACGGGATGATCAGGCGGGCCGGGGTACGCGCGTTGCGCGAGAAATACCAGGTCGCTGGCTGATCGTTGGGCCCTTAGCAAGCCATTAAGAGGGGGACGAGGGGCCCGCCACGGTCACTCAGGACCGGCTCGCTGCCCAGCTCAGGGTTCCAGTGGGCCATGATCGATGCAGTTCCCAAGCCGACAGCGCGGGTTCGATTCCCGTCATCGGCTCCACGCGCGAAGGCCTAGGTCAGGACGCTGATCCAGACTCGCGCCTTGGTCATTTTCAGGGCCATGTCCATGTCCCGTTGCGAGCGTTCCAACAGGCGGCACATACTGGTGGGGATGAAGTCAGCCAGCGACGCGCCCCGTCGCCACCTGTCCACAAGCCCCTTCAAGCCCCCGCCCCCCGCCCCGCCTGCCGAGCGGTTCAGCGTGAACGACCAAGTGACCCATGATCGGTATGGTCTCGGCGTCGTCATCGCTGTAGAAGACGAGATCGCCGTGTTCGTCGATTTCGGATCGCGGCAGCAACGAATCACTACACCGTTCAACAGGCTGTACAAACTCTGAGACCGCTGTCATACGGGAAAGCACACAGCGCGAGCACATCCATGCCAGCGTCCCGCTCGGCCGAGCCGGCGTCCACAGGACCGTGTGGAGACGTTCCTTCCTCGGCCCGGCCATATGACCATAGGCATGCCGCGAGGAAGCAGAAGCCATGCCCCGTGCCCGTTGCATGCCCGTCAGCGAGGAGACCATGAGGGACTCATAGGGAGCCGTGGCTACTCGATAGGCGTTGCGGGACATGCACGGGATGATCCCCGTCTTCGGCTCACCCCGACACCTCATTCCGCAGATCAGAGGCTATGCGAAGCCCATGAAGGGTCATCCGCTTCTAATCCGATGGCCCTTCGCCCTCCTTCAGCCCGCGAATGGGGGACGGCTCTGGAACGCCGGCGCGCTACCGCCGGGCGGCGGCGGTCCGCTGGCGGGCCGATTCGTACAGCACGACGGTCGCGGCGGTCGCCGCGTTCAGGGAGCTGGCGGACCCGGACATCGGGATCCGGACGAGCCGGTCGCAGGCCTCACGCCAGCCGGAGCTGAGACCGGTGGTCTCGTTGCCGATCAGGGTCAGCGTGGGCTGCGTGAAGTCGTACTCGGCGGCATCCAGTGCGCCGTGCTCATCGGTTCCCACGATGCTCATGCCGATGCCGGCGGCACGGATCTCATCGACCCAGGACAGAACGGCCCGGTGGGAGGGCACCCGGACCACGGGCAGGGCGAACAGCGAGCCGGTGCTCGCCCGGACCGCTTTCGGGTCGTACACGTCGGCGGCATGGCCGGTGATGATGACCCCGGAGGCGCCGAAGGCGTCCGCGGACCGGACGAGGGTCCCGATGTTGCCGGGGCTGGCGGGCCGATCGAACACGACGGTGAGCATGGTCGGCGCGGCCGGGATCCGGCACAGGTCGTCCTCCGGCAGCGCGACCACGGCCAGCAGCTCCGGAACCGTGTCCGCCTTGCCTCCCAGCTCGTGCATCAGTTCACGGGAGACGGCGATCTTCTCGGCCCGGACCGTGTCCAGGGCCCCGCGTGCCCAGCCGGACAGCTGACCGCCGGCGTCGTA
This sequence comes from Streptosporangium sp. NPDC004379, assembly GCF_042873875.1. Taxonomy (NCBI): domain Bacteria; kingdom Bacillati; phylum Actinomycetota; class Actinomycetes; order Streptosporangiales; family Streptosporangiaceae; genus Streptosporangium; species Streptosporangium sp. NPDC004379. The sequence goes on along the minus strand of NZ_JBIAMC010000007.1, from coordinate 324,816 downwards.
GAGCAGTTCCCGGATCCGCCAGCCGTGTTCGACGGCCATGGTGATCGGGCGCACGCCCTGCACGAGGAACTCACCGTGACGTTGCCGCTTGGTCCGGCTCCGGAGGAGGGCCTCCCACCGTTGGAATCGCGCATTGCGGCCGCTCACCCGCAGACCCACCGCTGTCCCGCCTCCGCCGTACATGACCACCCGTGCCCCACCTGCCGCGCCGGACGCGTCTGTCCGACGCCGTACATGACCTATCCGTGTCCCGCCTGTCGCGCCGAGCGCGTCTATCCGGCGCTGTCGTCGGCGCCGTCCCCGTCCGGGCCGGGGGTGTCCCTTCCCAGGCCCCGGCGGATCGCGATCTCCACGGGCGAGTACGCGCCGTCGGCCCGCTCCAGTTCGTACGGCGCGGCCGGCATCAGCGGCGGCTGGGCCATGAAGCGGGGCCGCGCCCCGTGGTGTGGTTGCGCCGCGTGCACCAGGAACGGATGGCACAGGAAGACGTCACCCGGGGACCCGGTGGCGAGGGCGAGCGGCCGGTGGTCGGACGCCGCCACCAGGTCGGGCGCGAGGGTCAGCCCGCTCGCCCCGTCCTCCCCGTACTTCTCCAGCACCTTCGGCGCGTCGAGGTGCGAGCCGACCCGGATCCGGGTCGGGGCGTCCTCCTCACCGACCTCGCTGAACAGGAACAGCATCAGCAGCGCCCGGTCGCGGGATCGCACATTCGTGAAGTACCAGGTCTCGCCCTCCGGCATATAGCTGCCCTCGATGTGCCAGCCCGCGTCGTCCGGCTCCTCCGGGTGCGGGAAGCGCAGCGGGAACGAGCCCAGCGAGTAGCGCGGCTCCCAGCGGCCCGCGCCGACGAGGAGGTCGTACGCGTGGTGGAGGAACGGGGAGTTGGGTGCGGCGGCGAAAGGCCCCTGGGCCAGGCCACCCACCCAGTGCACGGGCTGTGTCCACGTCGCCGGGTCGTCCGGGTCGCAGCCCGTCTCCCGCCACAGGAGCCGCGCGCAGTCCGCGGCCACGCGCGGCGCGACGGCGCCCTCCAGCTTCACGAAGCCGTCACGAAGGAAGCGGGATACCAGGGTCGTGTCATCCATGTCCCCATCGTGCGGCGGCATCGGTCCCGACCACCCGACACTTTCCGCGCCGCTTCTGTCGGGTGTGCGGCGACGGCGCCGGCGCACGATCGGACTCGCTCTCCCACTGGTGGGTGAGGTCCGTCCGGATGCGGTCCTCGGTCATGGCGCGGTTCCAGACGACCGCGTTCAACGGAGGAACGCTGCTGGAGTCGTCGTAGAAGGACGGGGAGTAGACGTAGGCGACGTCCGCCCCCCCCACAGAGTCCGTGGAAATCGGGTGAGGACTCGGCGTGACGGATCAGCCGAGACCGGTGCCCGCCGGGACCGGCCGCCACCGTCCGTGCTTCAGGCCGTACGGCCTGCCGGTCGGGGAGGGCGGGTTCTGCGGCGAGGCTGAGCCGTACGTCAGGTCTCCTCGTGAGGCGAGAGAGGACTCGGCGGGTTCGCTCGTACCGGTTTCCCGGCGGCCGGGGCGTGTTCGACGGCGACGGCGGCCTGGGAACCCGTGGGCGGGGCGATGACCAGCTCGGTGGCCGGGTCGTGGTCGATCTGTGGATGGCTGGCGACGATCATGGTGGCTCGGTCCCACGGCCGTTCACGCGCACGGTGATCGATCCGGGACGGCCGTGGGTGATCCAGGCATCGGGGCGGAAGTCCACCGCCTCACCGCGGTGCACGGGACGAAGGACGTTCTCGACGAGTACGGCGCCCCAGTCGAAGTAGGCGTGGTTCCACGCGATGTCGTCGGTGTGCACGATGGCGGAGCCGGGAACCACCCCACGGAGCCGCTCGGCCAAGGTCGTTTTGCCGGCGCCCCCTCGGCCGTCGATCGCGATCACCCTCGCACGTCCGGTGACGCCGGGTGATGCGTCACACAACCGCCGGACGGCATCGAGAACGGTTACCACCTGCCAGCCGACGGCCTGGGTCTCACCCGGATGCAGACGCATGGGCAACCTTTCTCGGGTTGAGCTTCCTCAGTAGCTGAACGCATGAGGGCGTGGACGGTTCTGATCCATGTTCGAGATGGTTATCAATTCGGTGAGCGAAATGTCTCGTACTTTGGGCTGATTGTAAGTGGCGGAGTCTCTCGTACCATGACTTCGTGCACGGCCTCATTCGCTCCGTGTGGTACGAGCCCCGTCCCCCCGGCGCACCGCGGCGGGTGTGGCGAGACTGGGTGCTCGTCGGCGTGTTGCTGCCGGTCGCGCTGCTCGAAGGGGTGGTACGGCCGGACATGCCCTCGCGGGTCGTCTCGGTGATCCTCGCGGCCGGGCTGGTACCCACACTGCTGTGGCGCCGCACCCGGCCGCTGCTGATGGTCGCGATCGCGTTCGGCGCGTCCGGTGTGGCCCAGGTGCTGCTGGGCGGTGACTCACCCGAGTCCAACACCATGGTCTATCTGCTTCTCCTGCCCTACGCGTTGTTCCGGTGGGGGTCAGGGCGGGAGGCGGTCGCCGGGTTGGCGATCATTCTCGTCAAGGCCGCGTTCTCCGTGGTCGTGGACTACCCCGGTCCCGCCGACACCGCCGCCGCCTTCGCCGTCGTGCTCGCGGCGACCGCCCTGGGGGCGGCGTTCCGGTACCGGACGAGGGCGCGGACGAGGGAACTCGACCAGGCCAAACTGCTCGAACGCGAGCAACTGGCCCGGGATCTGCATGACACCGTCGCCCATCACGTCTCGGCGATGGCGATCCGGGCGCAGGCGGGGCTGGCGACGGCGGCGTCACGGCCGGACGCCGCCACCGAGGCGTTGCGGGTGATCGAGGCGGAGGCGGCCCAGGCGCTCGCCGAGATGCGCGCCATGGTCCACGTCCTCCGCCGGAACGCGCCCGCGGACCTGGCGCCCGGACGGAGCATCGCCGATCTCTCCCAGCTCGAAAGTCCGGGACGGTCCGGCCCGTCCGTCCGGGTGGAGGTCGAGGGCGACACCGCCGGTCTCTCCCCTCCCGTCGAGGCCGCGATCTACCGCCTCGCCCAGGAGTCGGTCACCAACGCCCGGCGTCACGCGCGGCACGCCACCCGCGTCCTGGTCCGGGTCAGCGCCGGTGACACGTCGGTCCGTCTGCACGTGAGCGACGACGGCGATCCCGCCCGTCCCACGGGGACACCCGGGTACGGGATCATCGGCATGATGGAACGAGCCGATCTCCTCGGGGGCACCTGTGTGGCGGGCCCCGATCCCGGCCGGGGGTGGAGCGTGACCGCCGTGCTGCCGCGTACCGGGGTGACCGGATGAGCGTCCGGGTGCTGGTCGCCGATGACCAGGAGATCGTCCGTACCGGGCTGGTGATGATCCTCGACGCGCAGCCGGGGATCGAGGTGGTCGGCGAGGCCCCCGACGGGCGGCGAGCGGTCGAGCTCGCCCGGCGGCTCCGGCCGGACGTGTGCCTCTTCGACATCCGGATGCCCGTGCTCAACGGCATCGAGGCCACCCGGATGCTCGCCGGGCCCGCCGTCGACGACCCGCTCGCCGTCGTGGTCATCACCACCTTCGACCTCGACGAGTACGTCTACGCGGCGCTGCGTGCGGGAGCGCGGGGGTTCCTGCTGAAGAACGCCGGCGCCGAGCTGCTCTCCCAGGCCGTTCACGCCGCGGCGGCCGGTGACGCCCTCATCGCTCCGAGCGTCACCGCCCGCCTGCTCACCGCCTTCGCGCACGCCGGGCCCGCCGCGCCGCTGGTCCGTCCCATCGAGGCGCTCACCGAGCGCGAGGAACAGATCCTCGTCACGGTGGCCCGGGGACGTACCAACAGTGAGATCGCCGACGAACTCCACATCTCACTCAGCACCGTCAAGACCCACATCGCCAGCCTGATGGCCAAGCTCGGCGCCCGGAACCGGGTGGAGATCGCCATGTGGGCGTACGAGACCCACCGGATCAGGAGCTAGCGTCTGCGGATGACCCATTCGGCCACGGCGAGGTTGATGAACCATCCGGCGGCCACGAGCAGGGCCCTGGGGGTCTCGGTGAGAGGCCCGACGAGGAGCATCCAGGGGAGCTGGGTGAACGCCTGGGTGCCCGCGGCCACGCCGATCGCGTAGGCGCGGGTCATCCAGGCGCGGTGGCGGCGGAGGTCCCTTCGCCGGACGGCGGCGAAGCCGAGCACGATGGAGACCGCCATCGCCGTGCCGAACACGAGCCGGAACGCCGCGAGGAGATCGCCGTCGCCTTCCGGGCGGGGGTAGAACACGGTCATCCACAGGCCGGAGAGGGCGGTGACGAGTCCGCAGACGATGAGGACCCGTCCCGCCATGCGGTGCCAGGCCGGCCTCCTGCGACGGAACCTCCGCGTGAACTGGAAGGCGCCCACGATGCCGTAGATCGACGCTCCGATGATGTGCGCCACCACGGGCAGCGGCGCGGCGAAGAACCGCGCGTCGGCGGGATCGCCCGTCGCGCCGCCCGCCAGTTCCCCCAGGCGCAGCGCGCCGGCGACCACCGGAATCGCGCTGAGCATGATCAGGCCGGTGGGGACCATCCAGCCGGGGGCTCCGGCGCGCCGTCCGCCGGGCCGTACCTTGTCGGGCTTCGCGCCCCTCACGCTGCTTTCGGTCATGAGGGGATCGTGACTTCTTCGCCCGTCTCCACTCATCGCACGAAAGGCCCGATTCCGCTCGGCCGATCATCCAGCGATCAGGCGTACTTTCGGCTGATTCGTGGGTGCGATCGCGTTTCCTAGCCTTTCAATCACCCCGGCACCGACTCGCACAGGGAGATGGCGATGAAGGCGTTCGTCTCACGCTCGTACGGTCCCCCCGATGTCCTGACGCTCACCGAGATCCCCGTCCCCGTTCCTCGCGACGACGAGGTCCTGGTCCGGGTACGCGCCGGCTCCGTCAATCCGTACGACTGGCACAACATGCGGGGCGAGCCGTACCTGGCACGCCTGATGCCCGGCGGTCTGGGGCTCCGCGTCCCCAAGGTCACCATCCTGGGAGCCGACGTCTCCGGCCGGGTCGAAGCCGTCGGCCGGAACGTCACGGAGTTCCGCCCCGGCGACGACGTCTTCGCCGTCATCAACGGCGGCGGTTTCGCCGAATACGTCTGCGTCCGTGAATCCGACCTCGCCCCGAAGCCGGAGAACCTCTCGTACGAGGAGGCCGCCGCGGTTCCGATGGCAGCCAACACCGCCCTCCTCGCCCTGCGCGACGAGGGCCACATCCTGCCCGGCCAGCGTGTTCTCATCAACGGCGCGTCCGGCGGGGTCGGCACGTTCGCCGTGCAGCTCGCCCGCGCCCTCGGCGCCGAGGTCACCGGCGTCTGCAGCGCCCGGAACGCCGACCTGGTCCACTCCCTCGGCGCGACCAGGGTCATCGACTACACCACCCAGGACTTCACCCGCGAGACCCGGCGCTACGACCTGTTCGTGGACATCGCCGGAAGCCGGCCGGTCTCCGTCTCCCGCCGCACCCTGGTCCCCAAGGGGGCCTACGTGGTGGTAGGCGGCCCGCCCGGCCGCTGGATACAGCCCATGGGCCAGGTGTTCTCCGCCCTGGCGGCGTCCCGCTTCGCGGGTCACCGGATATCGGTGGCCGACGCCCTCAGCTGCCCCAGCCCCAAGCGGAACCTGCTGACGCTGAGCGCGTTCCTGGACGACAAACGGGTGATCCCGGTCATCGACCGTCGGCACCCCTTCGAGGAGATCCCCCGGGCGATCGCCTACCTGGAGGAGGGTCACGTTCCCGGCAAGGTCGTCATCTCCTTCTGAGCGGAGCCCTCACCGGAAGGCGTCCCACGTGCGACGACCGGCGAGGGGTGTCAGGCGTGTTCCCTCCTCCCTGTGGCGCCGGCCTCCGGTTCGGTCCGGGGAACGCGGGCGGCGAGCGCGAGCAGCTCGTCGACCGACCACTGGTCGTAGGCGTGGCGGCCGAGCTTGGAAGCGAGTACCCGGCCGTCGCCGGCGATCAGGAAGTCGCCGGGAAGGCCGAACCGCCCGCCGTGCGGGAAGGCCGACGGCGCGCGGTCCCGCCCCCGCAGCATCCGCCACGTGCTCACCGCGACGCCGCGGACGATCGCCGGCCACACGCGCGGGTCGAGCAGCGCGCGGACGGACGGCTCCACGCCGAACTCCCGGTAGAGCCGCTGGTCCGGGTCGGCGACCATGGCGAACGGCAGTCCTTCGGCGTGCCGCGCCAGCTCGTCCGCCGGCGAGTGGAACACCGCGATCTCACGGATGCCGGCCGCCTCGATCTCGTCGTGCCGCCGCGCCACCGAGCGCAGGTGCAGATTGCAGACCGGGCAGCCGGCGAACCGCCGGAACTGCAGGTGGATCAGCCGGTCGGGGGAGGGGACGGCGAGCGGCGGCTGGTTGACGGGGGTCAGCACGCGGGAGCCGACGGTCCGGGGGTGGGTGAATGAGCTCATGGGCCTTTCCGCTCTTTGGCGTACGGCATACGCCTACGAGGATAAGCGTATGCCGTACGCTGTCAAGAGCCATGCCTCGTCCCCGCTCGCTCACCCCGACCGCGCTGGCCGCCGCCGCGCTCGCCGTCATCGACCGCGACGGCCTCGCCGGGCTCACGATGCGCACCGTCGCCAAAGAGGTCGGCATGAGCACCATGGGGCTCTACCGGTACGTCACCGACCGCGCCGAACTGGAACAACTCGTCGTCGACCTGGTCCTGTCCCGGATGGACACCGCCCCGCCCGATCCCGCCGGGCCCTGGACCGGCCGGGTGACCGTCATGGTCCGGCGGCTGCGTGACGCCGTGGGGGCGCATCCACCGGTGATCCCGCTGGTCGTCGCCCAGCGGCACCGGTCCGAGCGGCTGCTGGGATGGTCGGAGACGCTCGTCGGAATCCTCAGGGAGGCGGGCCTCGACGGGCCCCGGCGGGTGGTCGCGCTGCGTTGCCTGCTCGCCTACGTCATCGGGGCGCTCCAGCTCGACCACCTCGGCCCGCTGGCCGGCTCCGGCACGGGCGTCATCGCCGGCCTGCCGGAGTTCCCCCTCCTGGCCGAGACCGCCCGGGAGTCCCGCGGCGTCGACGCCGAGACCGAGTTCGACGACGGCCTGACCGCCGTACTGCACGGCATACGGCACGCCCCCGGCCCCTGAACGGTCAGGCCGGTCGTCGCCAGGTCGGCGCGCACCGGCTCCTGAACGGTCCGTCACCTCCGGAGGCCGGCCGTCTCCGGCGTCCCGGCGGCGGGCCGTCGTCTGCGCAGCCAGTAGGCGAACACCGCGGCGCCCAGGAGCACCCCCCACAGCGGATACGGCCACAGCAGCAGGATGAGCGGATTTCCGTCCTCCACGGTGTTGACCACCAGGCCGGGGGAGGCGAGGCAGCAGGCGCCGGCGATGAGCCCTCCCGTCGTGACGGGCAGGCGCACGGGGACCGGACGGCCGTGCACGACCGGCACCCACCGCGGCCACACCTCGCCCCACCCGCTGACCAGCCCGAGCGTCAGCACCGCGCCGCCGACGCCGGCGAACGCGAGGGCCAGGCCCTGCGCCCTGAGCCCCGGGGCCATGTCCAGCACCGCCGGATCGACGTCCGTGGGCCATGGCGTCAGCCAGGTCAGCCGGTACAGCGCGTACGGCAGCGGGCACAGGGCCGCTCCGATCGTGGCGACGCGTCCCCAGTGGGCGACGGCCTCCGGGCGCGTCCACCGCATCGCCCGGCCGGTTCCGAAGGCCGCCACCGCCGTCGCCACCCAGACCGCGCAGGCGACGGCGTCTGCCAGCGTCCAGGCCAGCCGCCCGGCGTACGCGCCGAAGCTCGCGACCACGTTGACCGCGAACCCTCCGAGCGAGACCATCCCGCTGAGCGCGCCGGCCACCGCCAGGACGAGCAGGGCTCCCAGTACGGGAAACCCCCACGGCCTGCCGCGCAGTCCCGCCATGACCAGGCCCGCCACCAGGGCGACGGGCCCGAGCAGCGCCATGCCGTAGCCCAGCAGGGACATGATGCCGGCGTCGGACAGCACCACGCCGAAGAAGAGCGCCTGCGCGACCGCGCCCGCCCTCAGCACCCTGCCCGAGGCGAACGACAGCGCCAGCCCGGCCAGCCCCGCCGCGACGGTCATCGGGCCGGCCACGTCGTGTTCGACCAGATGCGACAGCGACACGGTGACACGGTCGCGCGCCCCGAAGGGGTAGCTCGCCGGGCTCATCCACCACAGCAGGCCGACGGCGGTCACGGCGGACAACAGCAGCGCGACGGCGATCCGAACGTTTCTCATCACGCCGTCCCACGCTAGGAACGCATCCGGGACGTCACCTCCCCCTGCCGGGGGAGGGCGCGTCCCGGCGGCGCGGCTAGCATCGGCGTCGTGAACGGACCCACCGGACGTGTCGTGCGGGCGGCGGTCTACCAGGCACTCGGCGCGGCCCTGCTGACCCCGGTGGCGGTGGTGCTCGGCCTGGTGGTCCTCGCCGAGCGGACGCCGGCGCGTGTCCTGGCGCTGTGGGCGGTGTGCCTGCCCGCCGCCGCGCTGCTCGCCGCCGTCCCGCTGGTACGGCGCATCGAGGCGGTCGCGCTGCAGGAACTCCTCGATGTCGAGGTCCCGCCGAGGGCCGACCGGCTGTACCTGGCCGCACTGACGGGTCTCCATCTGTACGGCGGCGCCACGCTGGGCGCCGGTGTGCTGCTGTTGTCTCCCGGGCTGGTCAGGCTGGGTGACGTCGAGCGGTGGAGCGGGAACCCCGCCGAGGCGGCCGGGACGCTCGCCCTGACCGCCGTCGTGCTGGCCCTCCTGGCCGCCGCCGGACTCGGCCAGCGGTGGACGGCCCGTCGCCTGCTGCGCGCCGAGCCTTCCGGCGCGCTGGAGGAGCTCGGCCGCCGCCAGTCCCTCGCGCTGGAGTTGCACGACTCGGTCGGTCACGCGTTGAGCGTCGTCCTGGTGCAGGGCATGGCGGCGCAGGCCGCGCTGCGGCGGCCCGGACCGGACCCGGAACCGGCTTCGGAATCGGACCTGGCGCGGGCGGCGCGGCGGCTGGACCACCTGACGGAAGCGGACGCTGCTCGGGCGGCGCGGTCGCTGGATCACCTGGTGGACGCGGCCCGCTCGGCCCAGGAACAGCTCGATGTGGTGCTCGGCGTCCTCGATGACGGGGACGACGCCGCGCGGACGCCCACGCTCGGCTCGCTCCACACCCTCACCCGCGGGCTCGACGTGCGGGTCAGCGCCGGACGTCTCGACGGAATCCCGGAGACGACCTCGCGCGCCGCCTACGCCATCGCCAGGGAGGCGCTCACCAACGCGTTGCGCCACGGGCGCGGCCCGATCACACTCGACGTCGCCGTGGCCGGCGACCTGGTGCTGACCGTGGAGAACGCGGCCGCCGACACCGACACCGACACCGGCATAGGCACCGATGCCGGGTCCGCTCCCGCCGGAAGGAGGCGCGGCCTGCTCGGCATGCACATGCGGGCCCGCCTGGCCGGAGGGACGTGCACGCTGGAACGGGCGGACGCCACCTGGCGCGTCCGGGCGAGGCTTCCCCTGTGATCCGCGTCGTGCTGGCCGACGACGACCGGCTGATCCGCGAGGGGTGGTCCGCGCTGCTCTCCCTGCACGATGACCTCACCGTCGTGGGCGAGGCCGCGGACGGACGCGAGGCCGTCGAGGCGGGCGCGGGAGCCGACGTCGTGTTGATGGACGTCCGCATGCCGGTGATGGACGGCCTGGCCGCCACCGCCGAGCTGTCCCGCCGTTCTCCATCCACCCGCGTCGTCGTGGTCACCACCTTCGAGCACGACCGGCTCGTGTGGGGGGCGCTGCGCGCCGGAGCCGCCGGTTACGTGCTCAAACGCGCCCCCGCGAGCGAACTGGTGGAGGCCGTCCGCCTGGTGCACTCGCGTGACGCGGTGTTCTTCCCCGGCGCGCTCCGCCGTATCGCCTCGGCCCACGCGCGCGGCGCCGGCCAGCGGCCCCGGGTGGCTCTGACCCCGCGCGAGCTGGAGGTGCTGCGGCACATCACGCTGGGAGAGGCGAACCCGGAGATCGCCGCCGTGCTGCACGTGTCGAGGGAGACGGTCAAGACCCACGTGACCAACGTCCTGGGCAAGCTCGGCGCCCGCGACCGCACGCACGCGGCGGTCCTCGCGTACGAACTGGGCCTGGTACCGGCCGGCATCGAGTCTTGATCCCTCCACACCGCGCACTCCCTCGGCGGACGGGTCAGGAGGAGGGGCGGAGCAGTTCGCGGATGCGGGCGGCGTAGGCGCGCGGGTGGGTGAGGTTGCCGTTGTGCCCGCCGGGGAACTCCGCCACCTCGGCGCCGACGAGGGCCGCCAGTTCGTGCGCGCACCGGTGGTCGAACACGTGGCGCGGGGTGGTGCGCCCCGCGGCGGGGACGACGCGGGTGGCGGTGTCCTTGAGCAGGGTGACGTCCAGCGTGTCCTCGATGACCGCGCCGAAGTCGTTGCGGATGAAGAAGTCGAAGTCGGCCCGGCGCCGGTCGTCCATCGGGTGCGGGGTGAGCCCCGGCTCGGTCTGCTGTTCGCCGAGCCTGATGCCGAGGACCGCGGCGATCTCGGCGACGGCTCCGGCGAGCCCCTGATCGCGGTAGAGCCGCTGCAGGTCCGCGAGTTCCTGTCGATGGTGGTCGCGCTCCGCGGGCGGGAGCAGGGCGGGGGCGACGGGTTCGTGGGCGATGAGCGTTCCGATCCTGCCGGGGTGATCGACGGCCACGTGCAGGCCGAGGACCGCGCCGAAGCTGCAGCCGAGCATGTCGGCGGGCGCGTCCGTGACCTCCGCGAGCAGCCGGTGGACGTCGTCGGCGTGCTCGGCCATGGTGACGCCGGCGCCGGGGTCGTCCAGGACGCTGCGCGACAGGCCGCGCCGGTCGTAGGTGACCACGGTGTGGTCGGCGACGAGCCGGTCCACCAGGTCGACCGTACGGCGGGCGTCGCCCTCGCCGCTCTGGGAGATGAGCAGCACCGGGCCGGTGCCGTGGACTTCGTAGTAGAGACGGGCGCCGGGGACGCGGAGGATTCCGTTCACGGCCGGAATGTATCAGACTTGATGCATCTTTTTTGATGTAAATTTGACGGCATGAACGGAGTCGACCTCTTCCTGCTCGGCCGCACGCTGATGAAGATCGGCGAGGAGGCCATGCCCGTCGAGGGCATAGGGCCGCAGACCACCGGCACCCGCACCGTCCTGGTGGTCGTCGCCGACCTGCGCGACCATGCGGAGACCTCCATCGGCGAGATCGCCGCGCGCACCGGCCTGCCGCAGAGCGCGGTCTCCGCCGCCGTGGGGCGGCTGCGAACGGTCGGCGCCGTCGTGACCCGCCCCGACCCCGCCGACCGCCGCCGCACCCTCGTCCAGGTCGCTCCCGAGGTGCCGGAGAGGGTGGCCGAGGTGCGGGCCACGCCGATCGACGGCCCGCTCGCCAAGGCACTGGACACGGACGACCCGGCGCGGGTCGCCGAGGTGGTCGCCCTCCTGGAGACCGTCGCCGCCCGCCTCTCCCCGGGGCGTCCCCGGGAGTCCGGCGGGCCCGCGACGGGGTGGTGAAACCCGTACCGGCCCGAAGTCTCCGTTCGTGGGCCGGCGAGCCTTGTCGTACTGCGCGGGGCCGGCCTTGATCCTGGCAGTGGCCCGCCAGCCTGTGATGACCTCCTGGACGGTGGCGTCGGCATCACTCCGTGTCACGCCGTCCGTGCCGTTCGTCAGCCCCGGTCCGCGTTGTACAGGTGGCGCAGCGATCCGATCTCCGCGGCGTTCTTCATCAGTTCGATGTTCGCCCAGGCGAGCACATGTCCCAGGGAGAGCGTCCCGTCGGCGAACCAGCGGCTTCGTTCGGTGGAGCCCAGTTCCGCGCCGTCCAGGGAACCCAGCGCACCGGCCCAGCGGTCACGGCACCCGTTCAGCCATCCGATCGCCGACGCCACGTCTCCCGGCCACGGTGTCACCGCCGCGGCCCGCGACCAGTCGGCCGCCGCGCCGGGGTCCCCGAAGCACTGCTCGTGCGCGTGACTCCACCAGAAGCCGATGTGCCACATCACCCACCCGATCGACGTCACCGGGATCGGCTCGGGCTCCGGCACGGCCCAGTCGGCCGCCCACGTCCCGTCCGGCCGGCGACGGACGTTCCAGCAGTTCGACGCGGGTTCCCACAGGGCCTCCTCGTCGGTCACCCGCTCAAGGTGATGAGAGAGCAACGACCAGGACACGTCCAGCTGCCAGCGGAGCCGCTCGAGTTCGGGCATGACGGAAACCTAGTCCGACGGGAGGTCCCGGCTCCACGGGATTTCACGGGTGCCCTCCCGCCGTCCGGGGTCACGACGGACGCCCCGGTCGGCCGGGACGGCGCGGAGTAGGTCACCTCGGTGCTCACAGGAGGACAGGCTACGCCGCGGACGGCCGGGCCGCGGGGCCACGTGGTCAGCTCCGTGCGGCGCGGCGCAGGCCGTATCGGTCGGACCAGGTGGCGATCGCCTCGGCGAGCGCGGCGGGCCGGTCCTCCGGGGTGTGGTGGCCGGCGACCCCGGAGCGCCTGTCGACGTCGAGGGCGGCCATGTTCGCGGCGCACCAGTCGATCATCTCCGGGCCCATCATCGTCCCGGGGCCGGGCTCGAAGGTGACGAGCAGCTTGGGCACGTCGGCACTGGCCGCCAGCCACTCGCCGTAGGCCGCGACCCTGGCCACGACGTCGGCGGGCTCCCCGCCCAGCGGCATCGCCCGCGGCCAGCTCAGCAGCGGCCGCCGGCTCTCCCGGGTGGGGTACGGCGCGCGGTAGACGTCGAGGTCCTCCTCGGTCAGCGGGGTGGCCACGGTGCCGGGCAGCGCCTGCTCGATGAAGGCGTTGTCGTCCAGGATCATCGTCTCGCCCACGCCCGGTGTCTTGATCGCCTGGAAGAGCGGGCGGCCGCCCTCGGGGAACTCCTCCCAGGTCATGGGCTTGACGATGGTCTCGGTGAACGCGACGCCCCGGACCCGGCCGGGGTGGCGGGCGGCCCAGTCGAAGGCGAGGGCGCCGCCCCAGTCGTGCCCGACCAGCACGACGTCGTCGAGGCCGAGCGCGTCGAACCACGCGTCGAGGTACCGGCTGTGGTCGTCGAAGCCGTATTCGATGTCCGGTTTGCCGGAGTCTCCCATGCCGATCAGGTCGGGTGCGAGCAGACGGCCGGGGCCGCCGACGGCGGGCAGGACGTGCCGCCAGAGGTGGGAGGACGTCGGGTTGCCGTGCAGGAAGACCATCGGGGTCCCCGTGCCGGTCTCCCGGTAGAAGATCGTCGAGTCGAGAACGTGTGCGGTGGGCATGCCGTGCCTTTCCGCGCCTGGCGCGCGAACTGTCGATGTGCGGGTGGGGTGGCCGGACGGGCCCTCGGGAGGACCCTCCGGACGGGCGGGGGACACCCGGCGCCGGGATGCGCGGGGCGGGTGGGGGACGCGGAGGCCGGAGCGTCAGGGGTGCGCGGGCCGCTGGAGGGCGCGGTGCGCGGGTGGTCAGCGGAAGGCGGCGGCGTTGCGGGCGGCCCAGTCGGCGAAGGGCCGCGGCGCTCGGCCGAGGATCCGCTCGACGTCCGGGCTCACCCGGCGCTCGGCCTCCGACGGCTCGCCCAGGATGGACAGGGTGCCCTCCACCACGGGTTCGGGCATGAACCGCAGCATCTGCTCCCGGGCCTCCTCGCGGCTCTGCTCGACGAACCGCACCGGGGTTCCCAGCGCGGCGCCGATGGCCCGCGCCCGCTCCCGCGGGGTGGTCGGCGCGGGTCCGGTCAGCTCGTACGTACGGCCCGCGTGCCCCTCCTCGCGGAGGACCGCGGCCGCGACCTCGGCGATGTCCTGCGGGTCGACGAACGGGATCCCGACGTCGCCGAACGGCGCGGCGGCCGTCCGCGCCGCGCGGATCGGCTCGATCCAGGCGAACGCGTTGGAGGCGAAGCCGCCCGGCCGCAGGATCGTCCACTCCAGGCCGGACCGCCGTACGGCGTCCTCGAACGCACGCGGGTGGGGGTAGGACTCCGGGCGCGTCCCGGCACCCTGGGAGGACAGCAGGACGACCCGCCGGACGCCGCCCGCCGCGGCGACCTTGAGAACGCCGTCCGGGTCCTCCCCGGCGACGAGGAGGAACAGCGCGTCGGCGCCGTCCAGCGCGGGCCGGAGGCTCTCGGGGTCGGCGAGGTCGGCCGGGACGTGCCGGACGCCCTCCGGCAGGCCCCCGTCGGCGGGCCGCCGCGAGACGGCCGTGACCCGCTCGCCGGCCTCGGCGAGCGCCCGCACGAGCGACCGGCCGACGTTCCCGGTGGCTCCCGTTACTACGATCATGAAAAGCTCCTCAGCAGGCGTGTGGTGTGGAAGCTCACGCTAGGGAGGGGGCTTACTTTCGGGAAGTACGTACCTCAAGGTAAGCTCACGACATGGAGGGACGCATGCAGGTCACCGAGTGGACGCCCGGCACGATGAGTGAGGTGTTTCACAGCAACTGCCCGGCGCGGGTCGTGCTCGACCACGTCACCAGCCGGTGGGGGGTGTGGGTCCTGATGGCCCTCCAGCGGGAGGACCTCCGGTTCTACGAGCTGCGTGAGCGCATCGAGGGGATCAGCGAGAAGATGCTCTCCCAGACGCTGCGCACGCTCGTCCGCGACGGCCTGGTCTGGCGCGAGGTGGAGCCGTCCACGCCGCCGAAGGTCACCTACGGCCTGACCCCGCTCGGCAGGGGCACCGGCGAGCCGCTGGCCGAGCTGTTCGGCTGGATCCGGGACCACGCGTTCGAGATCCTCGACACCCAGGCCGAGTTCGACCGCGCCGGAGGAAAGTGACCGCGCCGGCGGGGTGACCGCACCCGTCATGGGCGGGCGCGATCAGGAGAGCCGCCGCCGGCCGGCGGCCGGCGGGAGCGGTGGATCAGCTGTTCAGCCGCCGGTATCGGCGCGCCGACAGCGGCAGGAAGATCAGCGTGATCAGCGCCGGCCAGCCGATCGCCAGCCACAGCGCGTGCTGGGCGGCCCAGGAGTCGCCGCCCCAGCCAGGGTTGCCGAACAGCTCCCGGCAGGCGGCCACCGTGGCCGAAAGCGGGTTCCATTCCGCGATCACCCTCATCCAGCCGGGCATCAGCGCGGGGGAGACGAAGGTGTTGGCGAGCATGGTGATCGGCAACAGCGGCATCCAGGCCGCGCTCGCCGACTCGGGGGTGAGCACCAGCCCGACGTAGATGCCGACCCAGATGAGCGCGAAGCGCAGCAGGAGCAGCAGACCGACGGCGGCCAGGGCGGCGCCCGCGCCCCGGTGCCAGCCCCAGCCGACCACCAGCCCGCAGGCGAGCAGGACGGCCAGCTCCAGCACGGAGTTGACCATGTCGGCGAAGGAACGGCCCAGCACCACCCCGGCCCGGGAGATCGGCATCGAGCGGAACCGGTCGGTGACGCCGCGGGCGGAGCTCGTGGCGACGACGATCATGGTGGTCATCACGCCCATGGTCATCGACTGGGCGTACATCCCGGGCATCAGGAACTCGCGGTAGTCGCCGCCCCCGGCGACGTTCATCGCGCTGCCGAAGACGTAGCCGAACAGCAGCACCATCACGATCGGATACAGCAGCACGTTGAGGACGGCGGCGGGGTTGCGCGTCCAGTGGATGAGGTTGCTCCGGGCGATCGTCCACCCGTCGGCCAGCGTCCAGCTCAGCCGCTCGCGGCGCGTGCGGGGGAGCGCGGGGGTGAGGGGGAGGACGGTCATGCCGCGGTCCTCCCCGCCGTGGTCCTTCCTCCGGTGGCGCCGCTACCGCTGCCACCGCCGTCACCGCCGACGGGAGCGCCGGAGGCGCCGGTGACGCTGAGGAACACCTCGTCCAGCGTCGGACGGCGCAGGGCGACGTCCTCCACCTCGACGCCGTCCTCCTCCAGCTCCCGCATGATCCGGGTCAGGGCGGCGATCCGGTCGCGGACGGGGACGGTCAGGCGCAGGGCGTCGTGATCGGTAACCGGTTCGGCGCCGGCGACCCCGGCCAGGACGCGCGCGGCCGCGGCCAGGTCGGTGGCCTGGCGCAGAACCAGGTCGACGTGGTCGCCGCCGACCGTGGACTTGAGTCGCTCGGGGGTGTCCTCGGCGATCACCCGGCCCGCGTCGACCACCGCGACCCGGTGGGCGAGCTGGTCGGCCTCGAACAGGTACTGCGTGGTCATCAGCACCGTGCTGCCCGCCTCGGCCAGACCGCGTACGGCCTGCCACACCTCGTTGCGGTTGCGCGGGTCCAGCCCGGTGGTGGGCTCGTCGAGGAACAGCACGCGCGGGGCCAGGATGAAGGCGGCGGCCAGGTCGAGGCGGCGGCGCATGCCGCCGGAGTAGTGCCTGACCCGCTTCCCGGCCGCCTCGGCCAGCCCGAACCGCTCCAGCAGTTCCCCGGCCCGGCGGCGGGCGGCGGCCGCGCCGAGGTGGTACAGCCGCCCCCACATCTCCAGGTTCTCCCGGCCGGTGAGGATCTCGTCCACGGTCGGCTGCTGCCCGGCCAGGCCGATGCCGTGCCGTACCCGGTCGGGCTGCGTGACCACGTCGAACCCTGCGACGACGGCGCGGCCCGCGTCGGGGCGCAGCAGCGTGGTCAGGATCCGGACGGCCGTGGTCTTGCCGGCGCCGTTCGGGCCGAGCAGGCCGTACACCGTGCCCTCCGGCACGGCCAGGTCGAATCCGTCGAGGGCGTCGGCGTCGCCGTAGCGCTTGCGCAAGCCCTCGGCGACGACTGCGAAGGATGTCATCGCTCCATAGTGGGACATTGATGTCTCAAAAACAAGCTTCGATGTCTCCTTATGGGGCGTACTGTTACTCTTCGCTGGTGAGCGACACTCCGGAGTCCGGAACCCGCAGCCGCACGCGCCGCGCCATCCTCGGCGCCGCGGCCTCGGTCCTCGCCCGCGACCGCGGCGCCACGCTGGCCGACATCGCCGAGGCCGCCCAGGTCGGCCGCAGCACGCTGCACCGCTACTTCCCCGACCGCAAGGTGCTCGTCGACGCGGCCGTCACCGACTCCTTCCAGGTGGTCGAGAGATCGACGGCGGGAGCGGCGATCGACCAGGGGCCGCCGCTGGAGGCCATGCGCAGGCTGATCGCGGCCATGGTGGACGTCGGCGACCGGCTGGCGTTCCTGTTCGGCGACCCACGTGTGCTGGAGGAGGCGACGGGCTGTTTCGACTTCGAGCCCGACCCGTCGGTGCCGACCACGCTCGGCCTCATCGAACGCGGCCAGGCCGAGGGGGTCTTCGACCCCGGGCTCGGCGCGGAGTGGATCCAGCAGGTGCTGTGGGCACTCGTCTACACCGGCTGGGAGGCGGCGGAGAAGGGGCAGCTGCCCCGCCACGGCGTCACGCCGGCCGTGATCCGGACCTTCGAGAACGGAGTCGTCACCGGGAAGAGATGAGGACTCCCGTCCCCTCTTCCATTTCCGCGCCCCTTCCCCGGTCCGTGCCCGTCGCCGGTTCTCCGTCCCTCGCCACCGTCTGCCGTCTGCCGTCTCCGCCTCTGCCGTTCCTGTCAGCGGTCAGGCCCGTCAACGGCCGAAACCGTCAGCGGTCGAGCGCGGCCCACAGCGTGGCGAACTCCTCGGCGGTCAGCTTGGTCAGGCCGAAGTCGTCGGGATAGATCGGCCCCTCGGCCAGGAAGCCGTGCTCGTCCTCGATGTGCCGCCACGAGTACCGCCGGGCCACCCCGTCGGACCCCAGCTCGGCATGCCTGACCGGCCAGTACTCCCCGCCGTCGTCGATGACGGCGTCGAACAGCCACACGTGGCCGTCGTCGTCCACGCCGTGCCAGTACCAGTGCCGCCGGTCGCTCTCGTCGAGCGCCCGGATCGTCTCCACGCGCCGGTCGTGCGGCATCTCGCTCCTCGCTGTCGAACCCCTGAGCCGGATCCCCGGGCCGGATCCCGGAACCGTACGGCATCATGCTGCCGGACGACGTCAATCCAACGGCAATCCGGACCGCTTACGCTGCCCTTGCTATGTTGCGCGTTCTCGGTCCGCTCCAGGCGGAGATCAACGGTGGTCCGGCGGACCTCGGCCCCTTCCGGCAGCGAGCCGTGGTGGCCCGGCTCGTCGCCGCGGGCGGGCACGTGGTCTCCACCGATCGTTTCATCGACGACCTCTGGCGCGGGCACCCCCCTCCCCGGGCGCTGGCCGCCCTCCAGGTGTACGTGTCCAACCTGCGCAGGGTCCTCGAACCCGGCCGTCCGCCCCGGGCGCCCGCCACCGTCCTGGTCAGCGCCGCGCCCGGCTACCGCCTCCGCCTGGAACCGGAGCGGGTGGACGCCTGGCTGCTGCCGGGGCTGATCGACGCGGCCGCGGCCGCGCTCGCCGAGGACGACGGGGACCGGGCACTCGACCTCGCCGACCGGGCGCTGGGGCTGTGGCAGGGACCGGCCTACGCCGAGTTCGCCGACGAGCGGTGGGCCGAACCGGAGGCGGCGCGGCTGGAGGAGCTGCGCCTGGTCGCGGTGGAGCACCGGGCCGAGGCGCTGCTGGCACTCGGCCGCGAGGCCGGGGTCGAACTCGAACGGCACGTCCGGGCCCACCCGCTGCGGGAGAACGCCGTCCGGCTGCTCGCGCTGGCGCACTACCGGGCCGGACGGCAGGCCGACGCGCTGGCCGCGCTGCGCCGGGCCCGCGCGACCCTCGCCGACGAGCTGGGGGTCGACCCCGGGCCCGCGCTGCGCGCGCTGGAGGCCGACATACTGCGCCACGCCGACTCCCTCCGCCACCACTCCTCGCATCACGGCTCCCCGCGCCACGCCGGATCCGCCCGCCCCCGGGAACGGACCGCCCTCCCCCGCCGCCGTGACTCCGACGTCCCCCCGCACGGCCGGGGGGTGGCGGTCTTCCCCCGCCGGGACGCGCCCGCCCCCTCCCCGGCCGCGCCGCGCGCCCCCGGGCAGGGGGAGCCGGACGGCGGGCTGGTCGGCCGTACGGCGGAGCTCGCCCGGCTGGAAGCCGTCTCCGAAGACTCCGGGCCGAGCACGGTCTGGCTGGGCGGCGAGGCGGGGGCGGGCAAGAGCGCCCTGGCCGGCGCGTTCGCGCGGAGGCTGGCGGGCCGCGGATGGCTGACCGCCACCGGGCAGTGCCCGGAGACCGACGGCGGGGCGCCGCCCGCGTGGGCGTGGAGCGAGATCCTGCGCCGCCTGACCGCGGAGCTGCCCCCCGGCGACGACATGGCGGCGCGGCTCGCGCCCCTGCTGACCGACGACGCCCCGGCGACGGGCCGGTTCCACCTCGCCAGGGCCGTGGAGGACTACCTCTCGCGGGCCGTACGGGAGGACGTCCGCGTGCTGGTCGTCCTGGAGGACGTGCACCGCGCCGACGACGAGACGCTCGGCCTGCTGCGGCACCTCGCGGTACGGCCCGCCGCGGCGCGGATCATGTTCCTGGCCACCTACCGCCCGGCCGAGGCCACCGACCACCTCGGCGCGACCTGGGCGGCGCTGGCCGGGCACGGCAGCCACCGGCTCGACCTGGGCGGGCTGGACGGCGACGAGGTGGCCCTGCTGCTGCGGGAACGCTCCGGGCTGGACGTCGACCCGGTCATCGCCCGTACGGTGGCCGAACGGACCGGCGGCAACCCCCTCTTCGTGTCCGAGACCGCCCGGCTGATCAGCACGGACGGGATGGCGGCGGCCAGGGCGCTGCCGCCCGGGGTGCGCGACCTGATCCGGCGCAGGATCGCCCGGCTGCCCGCCACGGCCGCGACCGCGCTGCGGGACGCGGCGATCGTCGGCCGGGACGTGGACGTGGACGTGCTGCTCGCGATGGCGGGCTCCGACGAGGACGCGCTGCTGGAGGGGCTGGAGGCCGGAGTGCTGACCGGGCTGCTGGACGAGCCCGCCCCGGGCCGGGTCCGGTTCGCCCACGTGCTGGTGCGCGAGACGCTCTACGAGGACACCCCCCGCATCCGCCGTACCCGGCTGCACGGCAGGGTCCTCGACGCGCTGGAGCGGGTCCGGCCGGGGGACGTCTCGGCGCTGGGCCACCACGCGCTCGCCGCGGCCACGCCGGGAACGGCCGGGCGGGCCGTGCCGTACGTGGTGGCGGCGGCCCGGAAGGCGGCGGCCATGCACGCCTACCGGGAGGCGGGGTTCCTCTACCGGGGCGCGCTCGACCTCGTCGGGGACGATGACGACCGGCGGCTCGACCTGCTCTGCGGCCTGGTCGGCGTCCAGGCCCACGAGGGCGACGTGATGGCCGCCCGGTGCCACCGGGAACGGGCGATGGAGGCGGCGCGTCGGCTCGGCGCCGGCATGACCCGGGCGCTGACCTGCTACGAGGCCCCGGTGACCTGGTCCATCCAGCCGTACAGGCAGGTCGACGAGGTGTTCGTCGCGGCGGTACGGGAGGCGCTGGCGGACCCCGCCGGGACCGACGACGAGACCCGCTGCCGGCTGCTCGCGACGCTCACCTTCGAGCTGGAGGGGCACGACGACGACACCTGCGAGCGGGCCGGCGCGGAGGCGCTGCGGCTGGCCCGGCGGTTGGGCCGCGCCGAGCTGGTCTGCCTGGCGCTCAACGCACGCTACTTCGTCCTGCTGACGCCGCACCGGCGCGACGAGCTGGAGGCGGTGGGCCGGGAACTGGTGGAGCTCGGCGGGGAGGCCGGGCTGCCCGGCTACGAGATGCAGGGCCACCACGCCCTGTACATGGTGAGCCTGGGCCGTGGCGACCTCGCCGCCGCCCGCCACCACGCCGACCGGGCGCTCGAACACTCCACCGGCGGCCAGCTCGGGCTGGCGCTGAGCGTGCTGTCGATGCTCGACACCCTGCTCCTGCTGATCGCGGGCGACTTCACGGGGGCCGAGCGGTCCTACGCGGCGGCGGCCGAGCGGATGGCCGCGGCCGGAGGCGCCAACGCGGCCGGCGCGGGCGTCATTGGCCGCTTCGTCGCCCGGCTGGCGGGCGGCCTGCCGCAGGACATCCCGGAGATCATGGCGATGTACCGCCTCGTCCCGTCCGACGTCTCGGAGATCCTGACCCGGGCCCTGGTGGCCGAGGGCCGGCCGGAGGAGGCCCGGACGTTCTGGGAGCCGGACCGGCGGGTCAGGAAGGACTACTACTGGCTGGTCCAGACGGCGCTGCGGGCCGAGAACGCCGTCGCGCTGGGCGACCTGCCGACGGCCGGGCGCTGCTACGAGGAACTGCTGCCCTGGGACGGCGAGGCGGCCGGGCTGCACTGCGGGTCGGTCACCCTCGGGCCGGTCGCCCACATCCTGGGCGACCTGGCCGAGGCGCTGGGCCGGGACGGGTCCGCCCACTACGCCACGGCGGAACGGGTCGCCGAACGGCTCGGCTCCCCGCACTGGGCCCGCCGGGCGGCCGAGGCGACCCGGCGGGCGGAGGAGTCGAGGGCCCGGCGGGGCGGGGGCCGTACGGGCGGACGGTGAGTCGCCCCGCCGCCTCGCCGTACCGCCGCCGGTTCGGGAGCGGATCAGCGCGGCGACGGGTACGGCGGAGCCGCTTCCGGTTCCCGCCCGCTCCCGCCTCCCGGCTCATCCGGTTCACCCGGCCGCTCCCGGCTCATACGGCCAGAGGGCCGAAGATCTGCCGCTGGCGGCGGCGGTGTCCGCCGCGGAACACCGCGAGCAGCACCGTCAGCATCGGCCCGGCCAACTTGCGCAGCCGGGCAAGCTCCTCGGGCCGGGCGTACTGCTCGATCCTGGGAAGCTCGACACCGGGCTTGGTGCCCTTGCGGACAGCGTCCTCCACCCTCTTCCAGTCGGCCACGGAGACGTACTTCGCGATGACGGGGAAGAGCAGCCGCTCCTCCTCCTCGATGTGCTCGTCGAGCAGGTCGGCGAGCCGGGTCAGCGACGAGGCCAGGGCGGAGGCGTCCCGGGTCGTGGCGAACGCGGCGGCCTGGCCGTCGATCTCGTTCAGCAGCGGGTCCAGCGAGGAATGGTCGTCGCTCAGGTCGCGCAGGTCCACCTCGGCCCCGGCGGACCGTTCGAGGACGGGCCACAGGACGCGGTCCTCCATCGTGTGATGGTGGTGGATGCCCGCGCACAGGGTCCTGATGTACTCGGAGACGGTCCGGGCGCGGGCCGGGTCGGCGCTCTGGCGGCCTTCGGTCAGCTCCGCCGCCAGCACGGCCAGGCGGCGGGTGTCGCCCCGCATGGCGCGGTGGGTGAGCTGGAAGCCCAGAAGCTCGGGGGTCATGGCGTCGGCGGTCATGGCGGGGGTCTCCTCGGTAGGTCCGGACGGGGTGCCGGATCCAGACTGGGGGGATCCACTTATGGGCTACTTGGAGGTCACTAAGGACGGTACTCAATGACGCCGCTCGCGGTGGCCCGGCTCATTCCACGTCGGCCTCGGTCATGAACCGACCGGCCCCGGCCAGGCAGGCCACGGCAGCTGTGGTTTCCCGCACCCCTGAACGGCCATCCGCCTCATGGTGGCCACACCCTGACCGTTTCTAGTCTCTGACACGTGACGGAACGGCTGACTCACCTGATGGAAATGCTCGGCGCGGCGGGAACCGGGGTCGCGGTCGCGCCGGCCGTGGCGGTCTTCGTGGGCGTGCGGTCGAGTGAGCGGCGCAAGGAGCGGTATGCGCTGGGCGGTTAGCGGGCTGCGGCTCGTCGGGGCGGTGGCGGCCGGCGCGGTCACCGCCCTCGTGGGCTTGCTGTTCGTCCTGGTGACGGCGCCGTTCGCCGGCCGTCCCGCGGTACGCGCGGCGGCCTCGTGGCTGACCCGGCTGGAGCTGTGGCGGCTGCGCCTGGACCTCCCCGGCAGGAACGAGGAGGGTGAGCTGCGTTACCTGGCCGCCCGGATTTCCGTGGGTGTGCTGGGCGGCATCGTGGTGCTGCTGCTCGTGATCGGCTTCCGCCTGGCGGTCATGTTGGCGTGGTCGTGGGGGCACGGGGAGGCGTTCGACGGCATGCTGCCCAGCCCGTTGCTGACGGCCTACTTGAGCCTCTTGGGCTTCGTTCTGCTGTTTCTGGACGTGTGCGGTCTGGTGGGGGTGGAGGCGCTGGAGCGGCGGCTGGCCGTACGGCTGCTCGCCCCCGACCCGGCTGAGGCGCTGCGGCGGCGGATCACCGAGCTGACCGAGAGCCGCGCCGGTGTCGTCGCGGCGGTCGACGCCGAACGGCGGCGCATCGAGCGTGACCTCCACGACGGGGTGCAGCAGCGGCTGGTGGCGCTGTCCATGCTCGCCGGACGCGCCCGCCGAGGCCGCCCGGAGTTGCTGGAACAGCTGCACGAGCAGGCCCAGCAGACGCTGGTGGAGCTGCGCGAGGTGGCCTGGCGGGTGTACCCGTCGGGGCTGGACGCGCACGGGCTGGCCGAGGCGCTGGCCGGGGTGGCCGAGCGGGCCGCGGTCAAGGTCACGGTGGCCTGCGAGCTGCCGGAGCGGCCCCCGGCGGCGGTGGAGACCGCCGCCTATTTCGTGGCCAGTGAGGCTGTGACGAACGCCGCCAAGCACTCCGGGGCCACCCTGGTCACCATTGAGGTGCGCCGGGAGGGCACGATGGTCATCGTGCGAGTGGAGGATGACGGTATGGGCGGAGCCGACGCCGCCGGCGGCGGTCTGACCGGGCTGGCTCGGCGGGTGGCCGCGCTGGACGGCCGGTTCACCGTGGCCGGCCCGCCCGGCGGGCCGACCGTGATCGAGGCGGAACTGCCGTGCGTGTGATGCTGGCCGAGGACTCGGCGTTGCTGCGTGAGGGCCTGGTGCGGCTGCTGAAGGAGGAGGGCCACGACGTCCTGGCCGCGGTGGGTGACGCCGGCGCGCTTCTGGCGGCGGTGGACGGTGAGCGGCCCGACGCGGTGGTGGCCGATGTGCGGATGCCGCCCACCCACACCGACGAGGGTCTGCGCGCCGCGCTGGAGATCCGGCGGCGATGGCCGCAGGTCAGGGTCCTGGTGCTGTCGCAGTACGTCGAGAAGAGGTACGCCGCCGAGCTGATGGGCGGCAGCATCGACGGCGTCGGCTACCTTCTCAAGGACCGGGTGGCCCAGGTCGGTGACTTCCTGGAGGCGCTGGAGCGGGTGGGCGCGGGCGGGACGGCGTTCGACCCGGAGGTGGTGCGCCGGCTGCTCGCCCGCACCACCCACGCCGACCCGCTGGCCCGGCTCACCGCCCGGGAGCGCCAGGTGCTGGAGCTCATGGCCCAGGGCATGACCAACGCCTCGATCGCCCGGTCCCTGCACGTGTCGCAGAGCGCGGTGGAAAAGCACGTCAACGCCCTGTTCGACAAGCTGGAACTGTCGCACACCACCGGCTACAGCCGCCGCGTCCTGGCCGTGCTGCGCTACCTCGGCACCTGAGCGGCCACGAAATCGAGGGCGCTGAAGTTCGCTCCGGTGGCGATGGGCTTCGGCGTGATGTTTCGAGGTCAGCGGCTCAGCCGCGTGAATCCGGGCGGAGGGGCGGGGGGAAGCGCAGCACCCAGCGGCGCTGCCATGGGGTTTCAACGGCCCGATGATGATGGTGCTCGCGTGTCCAGGCGACGGCGTCGGCCGGGTCGAGACCGGCCAGGACGGCAAGGCAGGCGACGACTGTGCCGGTGCGGCCGATGCCACCTCCGCAGGCGACCTCCACCGCGGTGCCGGCCCGCGCTCGCTCGTACAGTGCACGGATCTGCTGTACGGCCATGCCGCGGTCGCGGGGCAGCAGGAAATCGGGCCATTGGATCCACGCGTGCGGCCACCGCAGTTCACCCTCGTGCCGGCGGCGGAGCCCGTCGGAGCCCAGGTAAAGGCCGAAACCGGGCAGGGGCCCTTCCGGCAGAGGATGGCGAAGGCCGCGGCCGCGGATCCAGGTGCCGTCGGGGAGCCGGAAAGCACCCATGAGCGGTGGCCCGCTCACCGGATGGGCTGTCGTGCCGTCCATGGAACCGTTCATGGGGTTCTCTTCACGTCCTTCGGAAAGCGGAGCTGTCTTCTTCGGTGAGCGGTGCTGTCTTCTTCAGTGAGCGGTGTTGTCAAGCCGCCGCCGTTCGCGGTGATTCGCGACATTGATCCGGTTGCCGCACACGTCGGGCCTGCAGTAGATGCGGCGTCCCCCGCGGCTGATGTCGACGAACACCCCGCGGCAGCCCGGGGCGGCGCAGGCGCGGAACCGGTCGTGCCCGAGTGCCCGGACGGTGCCGAGCAGCCCGATGCCGATGAGCGTGGCCAACTCCTCGGCCAGCGGCGCGTCCGGCCTGGTCGGGACGTACCACTGCCATCGTCCGCCGGGGTCGCGATCCAGCACCGGCCTGAGCCCCGCTCGCCCGGCCAGCACGGCGCCGCCCGCGACGGCCTGGCTCTCCGTCTCGGTCTCCACGACGCCGCGCACCTCCCGGCGCAGCAGGTGAACCTCGCGGACGTCGTCGCCGGTCGGCGGCCGCCCGTCCGCCACGGCGTCGAGCCGCAGCCCGTGCCTTGTGAGGAACTCCATCAACGCGTCCGGGGTCGGCAGGGCCTCGCCCGCCGCGGCCTGCACGGTGGGCGAGGTGTTGGCCAGCTCGCCCGCCATGGTCGCCCCGACCGTGTAGTCGGTGATGGAGATCCGCACACTTCACCTCGCCCCGGTAACCGAATAAATTGGATCATACCCCTTACGGTCGTGCAGGGAATGTGGAAAACCGCAGGTTCAAACGGGCGGGCGCCTCATTCCGCCGGGCGAGCGGATCGATCTACCGTTTTTGATCATGATTGGAAAGTTGTTCGACGCGCCGCGGCGGCCGACGGCCGGGTTGGCAGCCCTGCTCGTCCTGGTCGCAGCGATCATGCTGACCGCCATGGCGGACAGCACCATGCAACCCCTGCCGGCCACCGCCCCGAACGACCAGTTCAGCGCCGAGCGCGCCCTGGTTCACCTGAAGAAGTTCGCCGCCGAACCACGACCCATCGGCAGCCCGGCCGGCGACCGGGCCCGGGACCACCTGGCCGGGCAGCTGCGAGCGGCAGGGCTGGAGGTCGAGATTCAACGCTCGGTCGGTGCCCGCTCCGCGGCGGGGCTGGCGACGTTCGGCCGAGTCGACAACATCGTGGGCCGGCTGCGCGGAACGAACTCGACCGGCACCGTGCTCATCGCCGCGCACTACGACTCCGCAGCCATGGGGCCGGGTGCCTCAGACGACGGCGCCGCGGTGGCCGCGATGCTCGAGACCATCCGGGCGCTGCGCGGCGGCCCCGGCCTGCGTAACGACATCGTGCTGCTCATGTCGGACGGTGAGGAGGACGGAGTGCTCGGCGCTGAGGCCTTCGTCCGTGAGCACGCCCTGGGCAAGGCCGGCGGCGTGCTGTTGAACTGGGAGGCGCGCGGGGTCAGCGGCCCTTCGCTGATGTTCGAGACCTCCGCGAACAACGCCCGCCTGGTCGAGACGTTCACCGGCGCCGTCCCCGCGCCGCGTGGCCACTCCGCCATGGTGGAGCTGTATCGGCTGCTGCCCAACAACACGGACTTCACACCGCTGACCAAGGCCGGCTTCACCGGCATGAACTTCGCCTACATCGAGCGTTCCTCGCTGTATCACACCGCGGGCGACTCCATCGCCAACCTCGGCCGGGGCAGCCTGCAACACCACGGCAGCACCATGCTGGCGCTGGCACGCGCCCTGGGCGGCGCGGACCTGCGGACGCTGACCTCCGATCACGACGTCACCTACTTCCGCGCGCTCGGCACCATGATCACATATCCCGGTCAGCTCGTCTGGCCGCTGGCGGTGCTGGCCGCCGTCGCGGTGGCGGGCCTGGCGCTGCTGGCCCGTGCCAGGCGGCTGCTGAGCCTGCCCCGGCTGGTCCACGGCGTCGGTGAATCCATCCCGACCTGACGCCGCGCCCGGACAGGATCAGGCGGAACTCACAGGATCGAACCCCCGCTGAGCGGCGTCGCGTGGAGGCGGAGTCCGCCGGGACGTCGTGATCCGGTAGCTCCCGTTTGATTTCGCATCCCGGTCCGGAGCCGTGTATGGTTACACCTGTCGGCAGGCGCGAAAGCGCAGCGGACAGGCCCCTTTAGCTCAGTCGGCAGAGCGTCTCCATGGTAAGGAGAAGGTCTACGGTTCGATTCCGTAAAGGGGCTCCACTCCAGTACGACAGATCGCCCGGACCGCGAGATCGCGGGGCCGGGCGTTTCTTGTTGTGTGTGAGATCTGTACGACGACCTTCAACCCGCTCGGGCCGTGAGGTCGCGGGGCCGGGCGTTCGCCTTCACGACACCTTCGCACCGCTGACTCTCCGCCGGTCCGCGGGGCCGGACGTCCGGCGCGCATGAGATCGGGGAAGACGCGCGCCGGACGCCCGGCGCGGCTCGCCTCGGGGGATGTGAGGCGGGCCGGGTCCGGCGCACGGGCAACGGGGGCGTTCCACGCGCCGGACGTTCTGGGAGGACCTCGCAGCCGCTTGCGGGACGGTCCTCGACGGCTCACCCGGTGTCGTTCACGGAGGACGTCTCCAGCTCGTGCTTGCGATCCGGTGAGCCATCGCCCTCGCAGGGCACCCGGTCGACGTCGCCACGGCGGATCCGCCGGAGGTGGACGGGTCCGTTCCGGCCGGGGATGCGCTCCAGCTCGCAGCCGCAGTGCCGGCACTCCGCGGTCGGTTCGCCGCGGGTCACGTGGTCACCGCCCGACGGTTGTGCAACTCGGCCCATGCCATGTGCCCGGCGCGGGTCGCCTGGGAGCCGTACCGGTCGGCCAGGTCGGAGATGACGCGGTGTGCTTCAGGGTCGGTCTCCGCGCCTGGGACGGGGGCGTCGGCGTCGTGAATCTCGAAGCGGATCTTGTTGGAGGTCACCGTCGTGATGAGGCTGATATTGCCCTCGGGCCCGGTTCGGGCGAGAGCGGCGGTGAAGAACGCGCGGATGATGTGTTCCGCGTCGGCGGTGCGGTGGGGCTGGTGGTCGTTCACGACCGCGCGGGCATGATGTACGGCCGCTTCCGTGCTGCTCGGCAGGGAGGCGTAATCCTGAGCGAAGGTCGGCATGAGTCACCCCCAGGGAAAAGCGATCCGGATATCCGGCTCATGATTGGTATAGCCAGCTTGTAAGCCGGATATCCGGCTGTCAAGCTGGTGGCGTGGATCAGCCTCGGTATTTGCAACTCGCCGCACACATAAGGCGGCAAATCGTCACAGGTGAACTCCCGCCCCGGACGCGCCTCCCCGCCCGCCAGGATCTGGCGGCTGAACATGGCGTAGCGGAAGGAGTCGTCCGCGAGGCGATCCGCCAGCTCGCGCAAGAAGGTCATGTGGTCTCCCGGCCCGGCGCCGGTGTGTACGTCAAAGAGCAGCCGAAGGTACGGCGCGTCACCCGCTCCTGGCACCGTGAACGCCGAGCCGGTTCCCCTTTCGCCGCGGACATGCTGGGACAGGGTCGCAAGGGCGCCTGGCGGTACGAGTCCGCGACCATCCAGGCATCGCCTGACGTGAGGGCCCGGCTCGGTCTCGATGATCCGCAGGGCGGCATGCCCGATGTCATGCACACCCACTATGTCTTCACCGCGGACGACCAGCCGTGGATGCTGTCGGACTCCTACGAACCGCTCAACCTCACCAAAGGCACGGTCATCGCCTTCCCTGAGGACGGGCCGTTCGCCGGTCACGGAGTGACACACCGCATGGCTGAGATCGGCATCGCCGTGGACGACTGGGTTGAGGACGTCGGTGCTCGCCCCGCCAGTCCGCACGAGGCGAAGGAACTCGGCATCGCGGCCGGATCCATCGTCCTGACCGTCGAGCGGACCTACCTCGCCGAAGGCAGGCCGGTCGAGATCGCCGACATGGTCGTCCCCGCGGAGACCTCTCGTCTCGGTTACTCCGGGCCGGTCGGAGAGAGCTGACCTGCCGGGCCGGAGCGATCGGCGGACGGGGAGCGGGTCAGCGGGGGGAGTGGAAGCGGCGGTGGAGGTCGTGGACCTGTTCCGCCAGGTCGGGGACCGGGCCCTCCACCACGACGCCCGGGGCGATCTCGTGGATCGGCAGCGTCCGCACCGGCGGCGCGGGGACCCCGAGCTCGGCGAGCCAGGCCGACAGCTGTTCGGAGGAGCTCACGTAGACGATGCGGCCCAGGCCCACCCAGGCGTGCGCGGCGGCGCACATCGGGCAGTGCTCGCCCGAGGTGTAGACGGTCGCGGCGGCCCGCTCCTCCGGGGTCATGTTCGCGGCGGCCCAGCGCGCCAGCTCGAACTCGGGGTGACGGGTGTGGTCGCCGGAGGCCACCCGGTTGTGGTCCTCGCCGAGGACGGTGCCGTCGGCGGCGACGAGCACGGAGCCGAACGGCTCGTCCCCCTCGTCCAGGGCCTCGGCCGCCAGTTCCACGCAGCGGCGCAGGTGCCTCAGCTCGGTCTCGTCGATCACGGTGCCCTCCCGGACGGGATCTCCGGCTCGGCGCCGGATTCTCCGATCGTGCGCTTTCTTGATCGTGTACGGCCGGATCCTACCGACCGGCGGCTCGCGGGACGGGCGTCCGCCGTACGCCGGTCCGGGGTTCCGGGGGTCCGGGGCCGGCCGGGACGGGGTGCCGGACCGCCGTACGGTGGCGTACGGTGGCGTACGGCGGGGCGCGGTGGTTCGCGCCGATCTCCCGCCGCTGGTAATCTGACCCGCGATCAGGGAGGACCCGCCGACGGCGGGAGCCCGGTCCGGGCGGGGCTCACGAGGCCGGAAAACTCCGGTGACTCCCGGCGTGCGGGCGGGCATACTGGGGAAACCCGGAAACAAGGGCCCCGACCTGCACGAGTGCGCAGTCACTCCGCGGGTCAGGTATCCTATCGGGGTCGGCCGATGTCAGTCGGCCTCAAGGCGGAGTAGCTCAGTCAGGCAGAGCAAACGGCTCATAATCGTTGTGTCGCCGGTTCAAGTCCGGCCTCCGCTACTACCCTCCCGGTCTCCCAGCAGGGGCATCGGTGTGGGTTGTCCCAGTCCCGAACGTAGAAAGGCACTCCCAAGTGGCTGCCACCGACGTTAGGCCGAAGATCACGCTGGCCTGCCAGGAGTGCAAGCACCGCAACTACATCACGCGGAAGAACCGGCGCAACGACCCGGATCGGCTTGAGCTGAAGAAGTACTGCCCCAACTGCAAGGCGCACCAGGCGCACCGCGAGACCCGCTAGGTCTCCCGGCGAGGCCCACCGGTCTTCCACCGGGTGAGGCCCGCTTCAGCGGCATTCCATACCGACGACGAACCGGCGTCCCGACATCGGGCGCCGGTTCGTCGCGTCCGGGTGATCACCGCGTTCAGGCCGGTCGCCGCGCCGGGCGATCGCCGCATCCGGAGGTCGCCGCGGCCGAGCCGGTCGTCGTGTCCCACAGGTGACCGGCCACCGGGTCCGGGCGGTTGTCGTGTCCGGACAGCTTTCCCGGCCGGGCGTTGACCGCGCCCGACAGCCGGTGCCGCCCGCGGACCGGGCTACGGTTTCTGGATGACCGGTCGCGGGGCGGGAGCGCAGGACTCTTGTTACCGTCGGTCCCACCAGCTCGGTAACCGTAAAGGAGCAAGATGGCTCTGAACCGCGATTTCGTCGGTCGGGCGTCCGCGCCCTCCCCGCCCTACGAGGTCAGCCGCGTGAAGATCAAGGAGTTCGCGGCGGCGATCGGCGACGACAACCCGGTCTACCGCGACCGTGAGGCGGCCCGGGCCGCCGGCCACCCCGACGTGATCGCGCCGCCCACCTTCCCCATCGTGTTCAGCCTCTCCGGCGGGTCGATCCTGGCCGACCCCGAGCTGGGCCTGAACTTCGCCATGGTGGTCCACGGCGAGCAGCGCTTCGAGTACCACCGGCCGATCCACGCCGGTGACGAGCTGGTCAGCGTCTCCACCGTGACCGACATCCGCAGCGTGGGCCGCAACGAGCTCATCACGGTCAGGAGCGACGTCACCACGGTCGGCGGCGAGCCCGTCTGCACGACCTACAACACCATCGTCGAGCGCGGAGGGGCGAGCTGAGATGGCCGCGACTGTCAGGTACGACGAGGTCGAGCAGGGCCAGGAGATCCCGGCCGCCGACTACCGGGTCCGCCGCGCCAACCTGGTGATGTACGCCGGGGCCTCCGGCGACTTCAACCCCATCCACTGGAACGAGCGGTTCGCCAAGGCGGTCGGCCTGCCCGACGTCATCGCGCACGGGATGTACACCATGGCGCAGGCGGGCCGGTTCCTCACCGACTGGGCGGGCGACCCCGGAGCGGTCGTCGACTACGGCGTGCGCTTCTCCTCGATGGTGGTCGTCCCGGACGACGACGAGGGGGCGACCATCACGGTGAGCGGTGTCGTCGAGGAGAAGCTCGACGACAAGCGCGTGCTGGTCGGGCTGACCGCCCGGTCCGGCGACTCCCGCGTGCTCTCCAGGGCCCGCGCGGTGGTCCAGCTCTCCTGACCGCTTCCGGCCCGCGCCGGATCGTCTCCGGAGCGCGGGCCGCACGGCGGGCGTCCCGCGGGATCCCCCGGGCGGCGGGCCGTACGGCGGGCGTGTTCCGGGTCCGCGGCGCCGAAAGATCCGGCGGTGGGCGGGCCGGGCGATACTTCGCCCGGTCCGTGGGTAGCGTCCCGGCATGAGCGATGTACCACCTCACGTGACGGAGCTCGCCGAGCGGCGGGCCAGGGCCCGCGCCGACCGCGACTACGCGGGGGCGGACGCGCTCCGCGACGATATCGAAGCCGAGGGCTGGACCGTCCGCGACGTCGGCGACGGGTTCGAGCTCGCCCCCCGGCCGTCCTTCAAGGTCTGGCCCACGGTGAGCTCCGTACCCGTGACGGGTGCGGGCGGCAGGCAGCCGGAGCGGTCCGCCGAGGCGGGGATCCGCCCGGAGGGACACGGCATCCCCGCGGCCACGAACCGCGACACCGACGCCGGCACCGGCCGTGACACCGCCGCGGGTACGGCAGGGGCCGGTGACGGGACGAGGACCGGCGAACCGGCCGGGAGCGGCGGCGCCGCGGCGGGGACCGGGCACGGCGCCTCCGCGGACGTCGGCCGGGGCGACGCGCCCGACGCCGAACGGGTCGCCGCGGCCGCCGAGCCCGGCGCCCGACCCGAGGAGGTGGGCCAGCTCGACGCCGAACGGGTCGGTGAGGCCGAGGCGGCCCCCCGGCCGCGACCCGAGGGCGCCGAGCTCCTCGGCCGGTCCGACGACGTCGAGCGCGCCCCCGAGCGCATGGTCTCCTCCCAGCTGCTGTGGGACTCCAGCCTGGCCGTCTCCCGGGTGGACGAGGAGATCACCCCGGTCGAGGGGCGCAAGCCGATGACCTCGCCGACCGTCACGGTCGGACTCGTCGTGGACGGCTGGCCCGACGACCTGCGCGAGTGCGTCCGCGCCCTGCTCGCCCACACCGACGCGAAGATCGTCGCGCTGGACCTGGGCGACGTGGACGGAGCCGGCGCCGTCCTGCAGGAGCTCGCCGACGCCGACCCCGAGCGGATCCAGGCGTGGCACGTGGCCGAGACCCCGCACTGGCGGGGCGGCACGGCCGGCTGGGGCGAGAGCCGCAACAAGCTGCTGGAACTCGACGACTCCGACGTGCACGTGGTGATGGAGACCTCCGTCGTCCTCGACGGCGACGCGATCACCCCGCTGGCCGGGGCGCTGAACGACAAGGTGAGCGCCGCGGGCTGGAAGGGCGTGGACCCGGGTGAGGACCGCCGCGAGTGGAAGGACGCCGGGCCCGGCGACGTGCGGGCGGTGCTCGGCCACCTGTTCGCGGTCCGGCGGGACGCCGCGCTGTCGGTGGGCGGCTTCCCCTCGGGGGCGCGCTACTACCGCAACGCCGACCTGGAGTTCTCCCTCACGATCCCGGGCACCGTCGTCGCCCTCGGCGACGAGCTCCCGGTCCACGAGGGACGGCACCGCGGCTACCACGACGTCGATCCCGAATACCGTGAGCGCGAGTCGCGCCGGACCTACGAGCGCGTGCTGAGGCTGCTGGGTTCCCCGTAGGCTGGTCGCGAGGTCCGGGACCGGCGTTTTTTGGGGAAAGTGCATGGCTGAGCGGGTGGCAGGGGTGCGGCTGGCGCCGTACACGACGTTGGGGCTGGGCGGACCGGCCGGGGCGTTCGCGGAGGCCGGGTCGGCGGAGGAGATCGTCGAGCTGGTCTCCGCTGCGGACCGGGCCGGTGAGCCGGTCCTGGTGCTCGGCGGCGGCAGCAACCTCGTCGTGTCCGACGACGGCTTCGACGGGCTGGTCGTCCGGGTCGCCTCCCGCGGGATCGAGGCCGACGGCGACCGGGTCGTCGTCCAGGCCGGGGAGGACTGGGACGCGCTGGTCGCCCGCGCGGTGGCCGAGGGGCGTTCCGGCATCGAGTGCCTGGCCGGAATCCCCGGCCAGGTCGGCTCCACCCCGATCCAGAACGTCGGCGCCTACGGGCAGGACGTGTCGCAGACCATCGCCGGCGTCCGGGTCTACGACCGCAAGAACGGCGACGTGACCGAGCTGCCCGCGCACGAATGCCGGTTCGCCTACCGGCACAGCGTGTTCAAGGAGGAGCCGGGACGATACGTCGTCCTCGCCGTCGCCTACGAGCTTCCGGCGGCGGGCGGGCTGTCCGGTCCGGTCGCCTACCGCGAGCTGGCCGTACGGCTGGGCGTCGCCCTCGGCGAGCGGGTGCCGGTGGCGAGGGCCCGCGAGGCCGTGCTGGAGCTGCGCCGGGGCAAGGGGATGGTGCTCGACGCCGCCGACCCCGACAGCCGCAGCGCGGGCTCGTTCTTCACCAACGCGCTGCTGTCCGCGGCCGAGGCGGCCGAGCTGGAACGGCGCGTTCCCGGGTTCCCCCGGTTCGACATGCCGGACGGGTCGGTCAAGGTCCCGGCGGCGTGGCTGATCGAGAACGCCGGGTTCCCCAAGGGGTACCGCCGCGGCGCGGCGCGCATCTCCACCAAGCACACCCTCGCCCTGACGAACCCCGAGCTGTCGGCCACGACCGCCGATCTGCTCGACCTGGCCAGGGAGGTCCGCGACGGGGTGCGGGAGAGGTTCGGCGTCACGCTGGTCAACGAGCCCGTCATGGTGGGCGTCCGGCTGTGATCTGTGAGGGGCGCCGGGGCGTGATGCTCCGGCGTCCCTCGGAGGGCCCGCCGCGGTGGCCCGGTGCCCCGCAGTGAGTCCGTGACGGTCGGCGCCTCCCACACGGCCACGGGCGCTGGGCGGCCCGATGCGATCCGGGCCGGCCACGCCGGTGTCCTTCACCCGCCGTCCGAAGAAGGTTTCAGGCCGGCCTGGCGCAGGATGCTGTGGTAGGTGCCTTTTCTCAACTGACGGTGGCGGGGAACGGCGACGGATCTTCCTTGGTCGTTGCGGAGCTTGGCATGACGGCGGCTGGGGACTCGGTGGAATCCGTTGCGTTCGAGATGGCGGATCATCTCGGTCCCGGAGCACGGCCAGGGAGGGGGCTGTCCGTCGGTCATGGGGCATCCCTTCGAGACAGCCGGGGCGGTGTGCGACCGGCTGGAGGGAAAGGGGGATGCCTCAAGTGCGCCGTACATGCGCCGGAGGTCAGAGCGATCCGGACATATAAGGCAAACCTTCGGACAGATCCGGACTGCGGCGTTATTCTCCGGACAGTCCCGGACACCGGAGGGCGGCGCCATGGCGGACGACGAGCGCGGTGCGGTCGAGGATTTCGCGCTGTGGTTGCGGCAGGTGCGGCTTTCGGGTGGAGACGCGTCTCTGCGTGAGCTGGAACGCCGCACGCGACAGGCCGGAACGCGAGTGGCACGCAGCACGCTGCAGGACGCTCTGGACGCCACGCGGTTGCCCTCGATCGATCACGCGGTGGCGATGGTCCGCGCGATGACCGGTGACGAGGCCATGGTGCAGGAATGCCGCCGCCGGTGGACGCGGGCCCGCTCGGCGATGACGGGTGTGGCGATGCCGGAGATTCCGCTCCGGCCGACCGCCCGGCAGGCGCAGGTGACCGGCTCGCAGGACGTCGCGTCGCCGGGGAACGTCCCCCGGTACCCAGAGGAGGAACCGGGCCCGGACCTCCGTCCCCGCGGGTCGCCGCCACCGGCTGCCGGAGAGGAGAGGCCGGTCTGGTGGCGCAGGAAGATCACGGCGGTTTCCGCGGTGCTCGTACTGGCAGCGGCCGGTGGCGGTGTCTACGTGGTGCGGGCCACCGGCTCCCCGCAGTCTCCCCGGGCGAACGAGACCCTTGACGTGACACCCGCGGACAGGGCTCAGGCCGGTGGAGACAGTGGTGCGCATTCCTCCGCGTACACGCCCGTCTACGTCGGCAGGCCGCTGTCGTTGCGCGACTACGAAGAGTATTTCGACCTCATCGCCGGTGTCGTCGTCGCCAGGGAGGGCGCCTGGACCTTGAGCACCAACGCGGGGGGCAACAGCCGCGGCGCCTTCGAGCTCCAGTCGCTCACCGATGCCTACCTGGCCGGTCGCACCGTACCGACCGTCGGCGACTGCGTCGCCGGACTGGCTCAGCACCCCACCCGTGAGGTGCGTTTTCCCCAGGTGCCGCCCGGCACCAGCTTCTGCCTGCGCGACCGCAACACCGGCGACATCGCCGTCGTCCGGGTCAATGACCTCGACTACGGCAACTGGGCCGCCGCGGTTTTCATCACCTACTACCGCGCATCGGTGCCATCCGGCACCCGCCGGCCGGTGAACCCGGAGGATGGGACGACAGGCCCGCCCTCCCGGTCGCCCGCCGCCGTCCCCCGGCCGGGCGGCGACTGATCGTCACGGGCCGGTCGAAGGCGCTTCGGGGAGGGGAACAATCGGTCCTCTCCGCCTGTTAGAGTCAAGAGAAACCACCCGAAGGGGAGTAGTCCCAATCGCGTGATCGACATACTGGCGCCTCTCGGCGCCCGGTCGCGCGGGCCCGGCATCCGAGTGGATGCGGGCGGACGAGACCTTCGGCCTGGCAGTCGTACACACACGCTGCCGGGCCGAAGCCGTGCCCGTCTCCCCGGGTGCCTCTCTTCCGGCCCGGCCGCGCACGCGGAAGGGCACTCTCGTTGGAAGCGTTCTGGATCAGCCTCGCTGTGATCTTCGTCGCCGAGCTCGGCGACAAGAGCCAGCTCATGGCGATGACCTTCGCGACCCGGTTCAAACCGTGGCCGGTGCTCGCGGGCATCACCCTGGCCACCGCCGTCGTCCACCTGTTCAGCGTCGGCCTGGGCAGGATCGCCGGGGACCTCATCCCCACCACGGCGATCACCATCGTCGCGGGCATCGCGTTCCTCGGCTTCGCCGTGTGGACGCTGCGCGGCGACGAGCTGACCGAGGACGAGGCGCAGAAGGCGCAGCGCACCACCCGGTCGGCCCTCATCGCGGTGACCGTCGCCTTCTTCCTCGCCGAGCTGGGCGACAAGACCATGCTCGCCACCATCACCCTGGCCACCCAGCACGGCTGGTTCGGCACCTGGGTCGGTTCCACGGTCGGCATGGTCGCCGCCGACGCGCTCGCCATCCTCGTCGGCCGCATGCTCGGCAAGCACCTCCCCGAGAAGGTCATCCGGTACGGCGCCGCCGCGGCGTTCGCGGTCTTCGGGATCATCCTCCTGCTCGAACCGCTGTTCGCCTGACGGACGGGCCACGACCCGGGCGGGCGTCCGCGACCGGAGCCGGACGGGCGAGCGCCCCCGCCCCCTGCGTCAGGGGACGGGGGCGCTTCCTGTCTCCCACCCCGGGAGGTCTGTGCGGCGGCGGCCGTCAGCTCACCGTGACGTCGTCGACGTAGACCGCCGAGCCGCCGCCGCTGTCGGACGGGCTGACGAACTGCACGCCGATCTCCCGGACGTCGCCCAGATCTGTCAGTCCGGCGAGGTCCAGCGTGAGGACGGCGCCGGCGGAGGTCACCGGAACGGGTCCGCCGTCGTGCCAGGCCCACGACGGACCGGTCTTCACGTACAACTTCGCCTGGACGCCGCCGCCCGCGTCACCCCAGGGCGCCAGCCTCGCGACGGCGCGCAGCGTGGCGCGTCCGCTGAGGTTCGCCGAGCCGGTGCGCGCCAGGTAGGCGGTGCCGTTGAGGGTGACGTCCGCCTTGAGGGACTTGCTCCCGGAGGCGGCCCACTCGCCGACGGACCAGGGACCTCCGGTGACCCCGGCGCCGGTCCAGCCGTCCGTGCCCGACTCGAAGTCGTACAGGGTCGTGCCGGTCTGGCCGCCGGTGCCGACCTCGCCGGCCTCCGAGACCGGCCCGGCCGTACCCTCGGCGGTGTGGCCGGTCACGGTGTACCAGACGTCCCCGGAGGGGGCCGAGGAGTCCGTCCACGGCGTGCCGTTGTCCGAGACGCAGCGGTCGCAGACCGTCGTCCACGGGCCGCCGGCGCCGGCGGTGGCGCGCCGTACCGAGTACGTGGCCGCGGTCGTCGATCCGCGCCAGGCCACCGACACCCCGCCGCTCCTCCGCTGCACCGAGGTGACCAGCGGCCTGCCCGGCGCGGGTACGGCGGGCACCGGCGTCCCGCTCATCTGGAAATGGAACTGCCGGATGGCCGTGGCCCGCTGCCGCATGGTGGCGTCGTCACCCGGATAGTGCATGGTGAACCCGTCGTTGTGCTGCACGTACCCGTGGTCGTCGCGGTGCGGGAAGATCTGCCAGAACAGCGCGCCGCTGACGTCGGGGTCCCCGGCGATCGCGGAGAGCTTCCCGCTGTCGGCGTCGGTGGAGCCGTACTCCCCGGCGATGTACACCTTGCCGTGCCCGGTGATGTCGCGGGCGTCGTTGCGGACCGCGTCGCCGGAGGACAGCGGGTAGTAGTGCGCGTCGACGATGTCGATCTCGCTCACCCCGTACTCCTGGCCGCTCCAGTGCGTGGCGACCAGGGTGTCCGGTGACAGGCGCTTGAGATGCTGGGCGATGGTGCGGATCCAGTTCGTGTTGACGCCGGTGAGCTCGTTGCCCAGCTCCCACGCCAGCACGCCCGGCTCGTCCTTGAACGCCGTCCCGGTGTACGGGTTCACGTGGTTGAGCAGGTGGTCGATGTACTGCTTGAACGCGTCGATCGCACGCGGGTCGGTGTAGAAGGCGTCCTCCGGCAGGCCGAGCCAGTCGGTGAAGTCGTGCCGCCCGCCGTGGTACCAGTGCCAGTTGTCGGTCAGCGGGACCACCAGGCGCAGACCGCGGGCCCTGGCGGCGGCCACGGCGTAGTCGATGGTGGCGAACGCGCCGTCGTTCCACTGACCCAGACGGGGCTCCAGCGTCAGCGGGTGCCCGGTCGAGATGCCGAGCGTGTGCGAACGCACCACCGTCGAGCCCATGGCCTTGGCGGTGTCCAGGCCGTCGTCGATCCGGAACTTCGTGGGGTAGGCGATCCCGCCGACGTTCTCGTCCAGCCCGAGCCAGGAGAGGTTGACGCCGCCGAACCTGAAGGGTCTGCCGTCCAGCATGAGCTTCGTGCCCTGCCTGGTCACCCGGCTGATCGGCTCGGCTGTCGGGGTCGGGGTCGGGGTCGGGGTCGGGGTGGGGGTCGGCGTGGCGGTGGGGGTCGGGTCCGGTGTGGCGGTGGCCGTCGGGCTCGGGGTCGCCGTCGGGCTCGGTGTGGGGGACGAGCCGTCGTCGCAGGGGAGGCCGTTGAAGGTGAAGCCCGCCGGGGCGGTGTTGGTCCCGGTGTAGGAGACGGTGAAGCCGACGCCGGTGGAGGCGCCGCCGGCCAGCGAGCCGTTGTAGCCCGCGTCGCGCACCGTCACCGCGGTTCCGGACTGCTGGAAGACGCCGTTCCACCCTGAAGTGATCTTCTGGTCGCCGGTGAAGGACCAGCCGAGCGTCCAGGAGGTGACGGACGGCCCGTTGTTGGTGAGGGTGACGTCGGCCGTCGCCCCGCCGCCCCAGGCGGAGGTGACCTTGTAGGCCACCGCGCACGCGGACGGGGCGGCGTGCGCGGTCGTCGCCGTACCGCCCGCCAGCAGCGCCGATACGGCCAGCAGCGTCGCGAGCACGGCGCGGCGTCGCGGTGGGGAAGATGGTGCCATGGCTCTCCTCGTGGGTCTGCCGGCCGTTTCTGACAGCGGTACGGTTAACTGATTCAGTGACGGCCGTCCGGTCTGCGGTGTGACGGCATCCGCTGGCGCGTCGGCGGAATGCGAGAATCTCCTCTCGCCGGGCATGGGCAGCCCGAAACCGCCGCGTTCACCAGTGGATACCCGGGCGAAGGGGCCCTGACCGCACCCTTCGGAGTGCATCCTTGCGAAAGCGGGAATGGCGATGACTTCGGTATCGTAGGACTTAATCGATTAAGTAATCAACGGGTCCCGTGGATTCATCTGAGTGAGGGTGGGCCGGGCCTTCCGGCGCGGGGTGTTTCCCGGGCTTGGGCGGGTCGGTGGTCCCGGGCTGGGCGGCGGTGCGCGCTGCGGTGGGTGGGTGTTCCGGCCGGCGCTGTGGCTGATGTCCGGTGCCGACCGGCCTCCGGCCTGGTCCCGGGCGCGACGGTTGCGGGCGTTTTGAAGCCGGCCGGAACACCCACCCACCTCCGCGCCAAGCCTGCCCCGGCCGTACGGATGACCCGCCGTAGCGGCTTGCTTTCCGAAAGCCCACGGCTCTCGCCGATGCTGAAGCGACCCCGCTTCCCGGTCAGGGCTGGCCGCCGTAGCCTTGCGGCCACCCTGGCGGGGGAGAGCGCAGGGCCGGGCGCCGTAGCCGTTCCCTTCCAGGTCACGAAGGCTAGGCTCTTTTCATGGTCGACTCCTGGGAATC
The DNA here is from genome assembly GCF_042873875.1 of Streptosporangium sp. NPDC004379. Taxonomy (NCBI): domain Bacteria; kingdom Bacillati; phylum Actinomycetota; class Actinomycetes; order Streptosporangiales; family Streptosporangiaceae; genus Streptosporangium; species Streptosporangium sp. NPDC004379. The sequence continues at coordinate 285,241 of NZ_JBIAMC010000007.1, read as the reverse complement.
CACGGCGCCGGGCGTGCTGCGGCTGCCCTCGGGCCGGCTGGTTCGCGGCCGGGGGCTCAGGCGCCCGCTTCCGGAAGGGCGGGAGCCCGCCTTCGCGCTGTACCTGCTGGGCAAGGAGCCGCCGCCCGTTCCCTGGGAGGCCCGCTGGCTGCGCCGTTTCGTCGCCCGATTCCGGTAGGGGCCTCATCCCGTCCGCCGGCGCCGTGATGAACCGCAGGGTTCGTGGGACGGGGGCGGTCCGCCCGTCGGCGGCCGGGGGCTTGCGCCTCCCCCAAGGGGAGCCGCGAAGGTAGGGGCCATGAACGGCGGCACGCTCCACTCGATCGGTGACCTGGCCCGGCGGACCGGGCTGACGGTCAAGACCATCCGGTTCTACTCCGATCGCGGGATCGTGACGCCGACCGACCGCAGCCCGGCCGGTCACCGCCTCTACGACGTCGAGGCCGCCGCCCGCCTGGACCTCGTGTGCACGTTGCGGGACCTGGGACTGGACCTCGCCACGATCCGCAAGGTCGTGGACCGGGAGCTCTCGCTCACCGAGGTCGCGGCGACGCACGCCGAAGCCCTGGTGACGCAGATCAGCGTCCTGCGTCTGCGGCGCGCGGTGCTGACGGCGGTGGCCGAGCGCGGGGCCACTCCCGAGGAGATGGATCTCATGCACAAGCTGGCCAAGCTCTCCGGGGACGAACGCCGGCGCCTGGTCGACGACTTCCTCGACGCCGTCTTCGGCGGACTCGCCGACCCCCACTTCGCGGGGATCCGGCGCTCGATGACCCCCGAACTGCCCGACGACCCCGGCACGGAGCAGGTCCGGGCCTGGGTGGAACTGGCGGAACTGTCCCGGGACCCCGGCTTCCGCGCCGCCGTACGGCGCACGGCCGAGGACCACGCGGCCGAACGTGCCGCGGGCGGCGCCGCGGTCCCGCGACGCGACCCCGTCGCGGCCGTCCGGGACGGGGTCCGTCCGGCATTGGACGCCGGCGTCGCGCCCGCCTCGTCGCAGGCCGCCCCGATCGTCGCGGCGCTGACGGCTCATTACGCCCGTGTCGTCGGTCTCCCCGACGACGACGGGCTCCGCCGCCGGCTGCTGACCCGGCTGGAGACCGCGAACGACCCCCGCAGGCAGCGGTACCTGGAACTGCTCGCGGTGGTCAACGGCTGGCCGGCCCCGGAGGACCCGGCCCCGGCACTCGACTGGTCCATCCAGGCCCTGTGTTCCCGGATCCCGCCCACCGCGGCACGCACCTCCGACCGGTCCGGATGAGCCCGGGTGGGCACCGGCCCGCGTGGGCTCTGGGGAGGCGCGCCGGTCCGGGAAGCGTCCATCAGCCGAGCGCGGGTACGGCGGGGTATGGGCGCGGTGGGGTCGTGGCCGGTGAATCATCGCTTTTAAATATCGCCATATATCGCTATTTATGCGCTTATAGGCCCATAGCACGTGATAAGTCGATTCCGGGAGGACGGGGGGCGGGAACCCGTATTCGTGGTTGCCTTGGCGATCTTTTTTTGATCCGCTGCACACACCCACATGTGTACGAAGGGATCCATATGACCGCCGCCGCCTCCGAGAACGCCGCCTGCCCGAGGCACCCGCTCGACCAGGACGCCGCCGGAGTCAACCGGCCCGGCCTGTACCCGAACGAGCTGTACCACCGGATCCGCGAGACGGGGACGGGCGTCACCGAGGTCATCCGTCCCACCGGCACTGGCAAGCTCGTCACCCGCTACGACGACGTCAAGGAGGTGCTGCGGAACCAGGCGGCGTTCTCCCGGGAGGCCGCCCTCGACGCCGACGACGTCGGCCTGGAGGACACCATCCTGGGACTGGACGGGGAGCGTCACGCGGCCGTGCGCAACGTCGTCAAGGCGCTGTTCACCCCAAGGGCCGTGGAGCGGCATCGGGGCGACGTCGAGATGAGCGCGGCGGCGCGGCTGAAGGAGATGACGGAGAACGGGGAGCCCGCGGACCTGGTCGAGGACTTCGCGCTGCCGCTGGCGCTGGACACCATCTCCGACCTGCTGGGGCTGCCCCATGAGGACCGGGCGCGGTTCCGCCACTGGGGCGAGTCGTTCCTGGCCCACACCATCGTGGCCGGGGAGGAGGCCCAGGCCTCGTCGGCGGCGATGGCCGGCTACCTGGCCGGTCTCATCGAGCAGCGGCGGCAGCGGCCCGAACCGGACCTGCTGGGCCGGATCGCCGTCGCCGGCGCGGATCTGCCCCCCGCGCAGCAGATCATGCTGCCGATCGCCCTGGTGCTGGGCGGCTGGGAGACCACGGCGAGTTCCATCGGGACCTTCGTCCAGGTCCTGCTCACCCACCCCTACGAGGGATACGAGACGGCCTACGCCTACCTCGTCGACCACCCGGAGATGATCCCGTCGGCGGTCACCGAGCTCACGCGGATGTTCTCCACCACGGGAGCCGACACCATGCCCCGCCGGGCGACGCGGCGGGTGACGCTGCCCAGCGGCGCCGAGGTGCGGCCCGGCGAGATAGTGATCGCCTCGACCGACGCGGGCAGCTACGACCCGCGGATCTTCCCCGACCCGCACCGGATGATCTTCGATCGTCCCTACAACCACCACCTGTCGTTCGGGCACGGTCCGCATCACTGCCTCGGCCGCCACCTCGGCCACCTGGAGATCGTCGTCGCGATCGGCCTGCTCACCCGGGAGCTGCCCCGCCTGCGGCTGGCCGTCCCCTCCGAGGAGATCCCCCGCAGGACCGGGCACGCCATCAAGGGGGTGGCCTCACTGCCGGTGAGGTGGACGTGACGGGCTGATCCCTCCGCCGTACCCGGTGGGCCGGCCCGTCGGCGTCACCGGGTCCGGCGGGGCCGGCCGCCGGCGGCGCCGTACCCGGTGAGGTCAGCCGATCAGGGCGAGACGGTGCGCGGCCGCGGCGGCCTCGCCGCGGGTGGCGACGCCCAGTTTGGCGAGGATGTTGGAGACGTGGACGCTGACCGTCTTGGCGGAGATGAACAGCTCGGCGGCGATCTCGCGGTTGGACCGGCCCTGGGCGACCAGCCGGAGCACCTCCTGCTCGCGCGGGGTCAGCGGAGCCGCGGGAGCGTCCGCCACGGGGGAGGAGGCCGCGCCGGCGGCGGGTTCGCGGTCCAGCGTCACCCCCAGCCGGCGCGCCAGGGACTCGATCTCGGTGGTCAGGGGCCGGGCGCCCAGCGCGGCCGCGGCCGGGTGCGCCGCGCGCAGCCGTACGGCGGCGCCCTCGCGGTCACCGGCGGAGGCCGCGGCCCGTGCCGCCTGCAGCAGCGATTTCGCGCGCGGGAAGGGGCGGTCCAGCTTCTCCCAGACGGCGGCCGCGGCGTCGTGGTCGCGGTTGACGGAGAAGCGGTAGGCCTCCGAGACCGGACTGTCCACGGTCAGCGACGTGGCAGCCTCCTCGACCTGGGGCCGCAGCGCCGCCGCCCGCTCGGGCGCGACGGGCTCGGCGACCTCGCAGACCCCGGCCAGCAGGGCGAGGGTGCGCCAGCCCAGCATGGGCTTGCTCGTGATCAGGGCTGCACGGACGGCCTCCTCGGCGACCTCCAGGGCGGCGAGCGGCTCGCCGTTCAGCAGGTGCAGTCCGACGCGGAGCCGGATGTTCGCGGTCAGCTCCTGGGTGAACTCCTCCTGCGTGGAGAAGGCGCCGACCTCGTTCAGCACGGACGCGACCAGGTCGGTCTCGCCGCGGGCGATCGCCACGTCGGCGCGGATCCTGCGCAGGTGGTGGCGGGTGCGCAGGGTCGGGTCCATGGTGAGTCCCTGCTCGGCGACCCGGGCGGCCTCGTCGAAGCGGCCCAGCGCCTCCAGCGCCTCGGCCCGGTTGTTGGCGATGAAGGTGCCCTGGGTGCGGTAGCGGCCGTACTCCCTGGCCAGCCGTTCCCCCTCCAGCGCCATCTCGACCGCCTCCGCGGAGCGGCCCATGTTGTTGAGCGCGTCCACGGTGTTGGCGATCGACCGCAGGACGACGCGGCCGGAGCCGACGCGCTCGCCGATCGTCTTGGCGGTCATGTTGACGGTGATCGTCTCGTTCATGCGTCCGGCGATCGAGTGGCCGAGGGCGAGGTTGAGCAGCAGGTCTGCCTCCAGGCCCTCGTCGCCGTGCTCGCGGGCGATGCCGAGCGCCTCCTCGGTGAGCGCGGTCCCCTCGGCGACCTCGCCGCCGAACATCAGGTGGGAGCCGAGCCTGGTCAGGACGGCGGCGCGGTGCGGGCCGGGCCCGGGGACCAGTCGTTCGGCGTAGCGGAGGTCGTCGAGCGCGCCGGGCTTGCGCTTGGCCGTTTTGAACTGGGAGAGCCGCACGACCAGCTCGGCCACCCGCGCGGGTTCGGTCCCCTCGTCCAGCTCGGACAGCGCGGCCTTGACGAACTTCGTCCCACGCTCCAGTTCGCCGCAGGCGTTGGCCGCCGCCGACGCCTGCTCCAGGACCGTGGTGTGGTCGGCGCCGATCAGTTCGGCGGCGTCGGGCACCTTGCCCCACAGCTGGAGGACCCGCTCCAGGAGCTGCATCTCCTCGTTGTAGGCGAAGCTCTTGGCGGCCTTGCCCGCGGCCTCCCAGGCGGAGATGAGGGCCCACTTGTCGTCGCGGGCGGAGTACCAGTGGTGGGCGATCTCGACGGCGGCCCGGCCGGGCGGGACCATCGTGCGGTCCCGGCTGATCTCCTCGGCGAAGCGGGCGTGCAGCCGCATGTGCTCGCCGGGCAGGAGCTCGTCGTGCACGGCCTCGCGGATCAGGGCGTGCCGGAAGGCGTAGGCGCGGCCGTCGGCGACCTGGAGCACGTTGGCGGCGACGGCGGGCCGCAGCGCGTCCTCCAGGTCGATGTCGGACAGGCCGCTGACCGCGGCGAGCAACGCGTGGCCCACCCGGTTGCCCCCGGCGGCGGCGATGCGCAGCACCCGCTGGGTCTCGTCGGGGAGCTGCTCGACGGAGCCGATGATCAGGTCGTGCAGGGAGTCCGGGAAGGAGCACTCGCCGCCGCACTCGACGAGCGCCTCGACGAACAGGGGGATGCCCTCACTGCGTTCGAAGACCTTGCCGACCTGGGCGAACTCGGGCGTCGTGCCGAGGATGCCGGCCATCTGGGCGGCCACCTCGTCCTGGGTGAGCCGGGGCAGGTCCAGCCGGAGCACGCCCTCGACCCGGCCCAGCTCGGCGAGCACCGGACGCAGCGGGTGCTGGCGGTGCAGCTCGTCGGAGCGGTAGGTGAGGACCATCAGGACCGGTATGGCGCGCAGGTTGCGGCTGAGGAAGGCGATCAGGTCGCGGCTGGAGCGGTCGGCCCAGTGGATGTCCTCGATGACCAGGACGACCGGGCGGCGCTCGGCCAGCCGTTCCAGGAGGGTGAGGACCTGTTCGAAGAGCCGGGCGCGTGCGGTCTCCCCGTCGGCGTCGCCGCTCGGCTCGCCGAACTCGGGCAGAAGCCGGGCCAGGTCCCGCGCGCCGCCCTCGGGCAGCAGGGCGGCGACCTTCTCGGCGCCGCACTCGCGGACGAGCTGGCGGATCACGGCGGTGAACGGCGCGTAGGCGAGGCCCTCGGCGGACAGCTCCACGCAGCCCCCGAGGAGTACGTGGGCGCCGTCGCGGATGACGCGTTCGGCGAAGGAACCGGTCAGCCGGGTCTTGCCGACGCCCGCCTCGCCGCCGAGGAGGACGGTCGCGGCCGTGCCCTCGCACGCCTGCGCGAAGGCCTCCGTCAGCGCCGCGAGTTCGGCCTGCCGCCCCACGAAGACGGGGCTCACCGTCCGACCCATCATGAGCTCTAGCATGTCACGCCTTATGGGTAGTTATCTCCCCATTTGCCGTACGGCGGGCGGGCCCGCCGTACGGCTCAGGGAGGCCGCTGAGCCCGGCCGGGCTGAGGGTGGCGGCCGGGCTCTCGGAGCGTGGTCATGCGGGGAGGATCCGGGAGAGGAGGCTCCGGCGGCGCTCGCCGCCGGACCGGCCCTCCGAGGTGGCCTTCGCCTCGCGGGCGAGGCGGTGCTCACGGGCCTGCCGGTGGAGCTCGGCGGTGCGGTCGCTGATGAGCTGGTGGTGAAGCTCGGGGTTCATGGTCGACGCCTCCTGGCGTTCTTGAGCGGTGCTTTTCCCTGCACTCTCAAGATTCGGCCTAAGGCCCCCGCCCTCACATCGGACGGATGCCCTATCTCCCGGGGCCTTCCGCGCCGCGGGGATGCCTAGGCAGGTCCGGGCATGCCTAGGGGGTACCTAGGCATGCCCGGAACCCGGGGGCCGGGCCGTTCCGTCCTGTCCGTTATGTCCTTTTCGCTCCAGGTCGGGCTGTTCCCTCCCATCCGTTCCAGGTGGCTCCGGCCTCGTCCCGATCCGTTCCCGCCCGGTTCCGGAGGTGTTCCCACCGTCCTCGGCGAACATTGCCGAAACCCGGACCCGGACCTGGGCGGTGTCCGGTTTGGAACTAATCACGCCAGTCGGCATGCTGTAGAGGTGTCAACTGTGACTACCTCGTTCGCCGACGTGGCCTCGTCCAACGTCGCGCTGCGAACCTTCCTCCACGGCCTGCCCGGTGTCGACCGTGTCGGCGCCGACCAGCGGGCCGCGATGCTCGGCACCCGCTCCATCAAGACGACCGCCAAGGCGGAGGCCATCGACCTGGCCATCCGCATGGTGGACCTGACCACCCTCGAAGGCGCCGACACGCCGGGCAAGGTCCGCGCGATGTGCGCCAAGGCGGTCCACCCCGATCCGGCCGACCCGGCCGTCCCCAAGGTGGCCGCGGTGTGCGTCTACCCCGACATGGTGGCGGGGGCCGTCGGCGCGCTCGCCGGGTCGGGCGTGAAGGTGGCCAGCGTCGCCACGGCGTTCCCCAGCGGGCGTTCCTCCCTCGACGTCAAGGTGGCCGACACCCGGCTGGCCGTCGAGGCGGGCGCCGACGAGATCGACATGGTGATCGACCGCGGCGCGTTCCTGTCCGGCGACTACGTCAAGGTCTTCGAGGAGATCGTCGCGATCAAGGAAGCGTGCGGCGAGGCCCACCTGAAGGTGATCCTGGAGACCGGCGAGCTCGCGACCTACGACAACGTACGGCGGGCGTCCTGGCTGGCCATGATGGCCGGCGGTGACTTCATCAAGACCTCCACCGGCAAGGTGCAGCCGGCCGCGACCTATCCCGTGACGATGGTCATGCTGGAGGCGGTCCGCGACTTCCTGGCCGCCACCGGCCGCACGGTCGGCGTCAAGCCCGCGGGCGGCATCCGCACCACCAAGGACGCGATCAAGATGCTCGTCCTGGTCAACGAGGTCGCCGGCGACGGCTGGCTCACCCCGGACCTGTTCCGCCTCGGCGCCTCCTCCCTGCTCAACGACCTGCTGATGCAGCGCCAGAAGATGGCCACCGGCCGGTACGCGGGCCCCGACTACTTCACCCTGGACTGACGATGTTCGAATACGCACCGGCCCCCGAGTCCCGCGACGTCGTCGACATCAAGCCGTCCTACGGGCTGTTCATCGGCGGCGAGTTCACCGACGGCGCGGGCCCGTCGTTCAAGACGGTCAACCCCGCCTCCGAAGAGGTCCTGGCCGAGGTGGCGTCCGCGTCCGCCGACGACGTGGACCGGGCCGTCCGGGCCGCGCGCGAGGCGTTCGGCGCCTGGTCGGCGATGCCCGGCTCCGAACGGGCCAAGTACCTCTTCCGGATCGCCCGCATCATCCAGGAGCGCTCCCGCGAGCTGGCCGTGCTGGAGTCGCTGGACAACGGCAAGCCGATCCGGGAGTCGCGCGACGTGGACCTCCCCCTGGTCGCGGCGCACTTCTTCTACTACGCCGGCTGGGCCGACAAGCTCCCCTACGCCGGGTACGGTCCCAGCCCCCGGCCGCTGGGCGTGGCCGGCCAGGTCATCCCGTGGAACTTCCCGCTGCTGATGCTGGCGTGGAAGATCGCCCCGGCGCTGGCCTGCGGCAACACGGTCGTGCTGAAGCCCGCCGAGACCACCCCGCTGACCGCGCTGCTGTTCGCCGAGATCTGCCGCCAGGCCGACCTGCCGCCGGGCGTGGTCAACATCGTGACCGGCGCGGGCGAGACCGGCGCGGCGCTGGTGAACCACCCGGACGTCGACAAGGTCGCCTTCACCGGTTCCACCGAGGTCGGCCGGCTGATCGCCCGGTCCGTCGCCGGGACGCGCAAGAAGGTCACCCTGGAGCTCGGCGGCAAGGCCGCCAACATCGTCTTCGACGACGCCGCCCTCGACCAGGCGGTCGAGGGCATCGTCAACGGCATCTTCTTCAACCAGGGGCACGTCTGCTGCGCGGGCTCCCGGCTGCTGGTGCAGGAGTCGATCGCCGAGGAGCTGCTGGAGGCGCTCAAGCGGCGCCTGTCCACGCTGCGCCTGGGCGACCCGCTGGACAAGAACACCGACATCGGCGCGATCAACTCCGCCGCGCAGCTCGCGAGGATCCGCGAGCTGTCCGACCACGGTGAGCTGGAGGGCGCCGAGCGCTGGTCCCCGGCGTGCGAGCTGCCCGAGCGGGGATTCTGGTTCCCGCCGACGATCTTCACCGGCGTCGCGCAGTCGCACCGCATCGCCCGGGAGGAGGTGTTCGGCCCGGTGCTGTCCGTGCTGACCTTCCGTACCCCGGCCGAGGCGGTGGAGAAGGCCAACAACACCCCCTACGGCCTGTCGGCGGGCGTGTGGACGGAGAAGGGCTCGCGCATCCTGTGGATGGCCGACCGGCTCCGCGCGGGCGTCGTGTGGGCCAACACCTTCAACCGGTTCGACCCGACCTCCCCGTTCGGCGGCTACAAGGAGTCCGGCTACGGCCGGGAGGGCGGCAGGCATGGGCTGGAGGCGTACCTCGATGTGTGACCACGATCGGAAGCGGCGCCGTACCCGTCGCGACCAGGCGACGCGGGGCCACGGTTTCGCCCGCGCCGGCCGCCCGGAGCCGCGCGGCTGGTTCGCCCACCGGTGCGGGGTGAGCCGGTGCGGACAGATCTTCGTGCCGGCCAGGCTGGCACAGCAGGAGAGCTCGCGGAGAGGGCGCGGAGATGAGTAGGACCGAGTCGCCCGCACGGCTGGCCGTGCGAAAGACGTACAAGCTGTACATCGGCGGGGCGTTCCCGCGTTCGGAGAGCGGAAGGTCCTACGCGGTGACCTCCTCCAAGGGCGAGTTCCTGGCCAACGCCTCCAGGGCGTCCCGCAAGGACGCCCGCGACGCGGTGGCCGCCGCGCGCAAGGCGTTCGGCGGCTGGTCCGGGGCGACGCCGTACAACCGGGGGCAGATCCTCTACCGGATCGCCGAGATGCTGGAGGGCCGCCGGGCGCAGTTCGCCGCCGAGCTGGCCGACGCCGGGGTCAAGCGACCGGGGGACGTCGTGGACGCGGCCGTGGACCGGCTCGTCTGGTACGCCGGCTGGTCCGACAAGATCGCCGCGGTGGCGGGGTCGGCCAACCCGGTCGCCGGGCCGTACTTCAACATCTCCTCGCCGGAGCCGACCGGAGTGGTGGCGGTCGTCGCCCCCGACGACCCGCTGCTGGGCCTCGTCTCGGTGATCGCCCCGGTGATCGTCACCGGCAACACCTGCGTGGTCGTCGCGAGCGAGCGGGCCCCGCTGCCGGCCGTCACCCTGGCCGAGGTGCTCGCCACCTCCGACCTGCCGGGCGGAGTGGTCAACATCCTCACCGGCTCGGCGAAGGAGATCGCGCCCTGGCTGGCCGGGCACATGGACGTCAACGCCCTCGACCTCACCGGCGTCTCCGACCCCGGTCTCGCGGTCGCGTGCGAGGAGGCGGCGGCAGAGAACCTCAAGCGGGTCCTGCGCCCCGCGCCCGCCGGACAGGCGGACGACTGGGCCGCCGACCCGGGCACCCGGCGTCTGACGGCGTTCCTGGAGACCAAGACCGTCTGGCATCCCACCGGCGTCTGACGGGCCGCGTACCGGCTCCGGGGTCCACCCCGGGGCCGGTACGGCGCCGCGTCCCGGCGGTCCCGTCCGTGACGGGCGGTACGGCGCGACGTCCCGGGTGGCCGTCCGTGACGGGCGCTCCGCACCGGGTCGCGGCGGTTCCGTCCCTGACGGGCGGTACGGCGCCGCGGGCCGCGCGGGCGGTGGCCCCTCCGGGCACGCGCGTGCCGGGCCGCACGCGAGTCAGCGGGCGGGGACGCAGATCGCGTAGAGCTCGACGTCGATCTCCTCGGCCGTCGGGTTCTGCACGACGAACTCCCACGCGTCCTGGACGGCGCCGGGGCGGTCGCTCGTGCTTTCGGGGGCACTCACCGGGAAGGACACCGGCCTGCTCACGTCATAGGTGCCGTGGAAGGCATGGCCGCCGCCCACGGCGCGCCTGCCTTCCCCGCACACCACGTTGGTGAGCATGGTCCCCCTCTTCGCGATCTTCCGCGTCTCCTTCACGATGGTCACCTCCGGCCCGTGGAGCCCGTTCCACCAGGCGGTGCCTCCCAGGACGAGGGCTCCCGCCGCCAGCACGCCCGCCCCGGCCAGGGCGGCCTTCTCAGTGAACCGCCGGGAAGGCTGCATGTTTCTCCCCTTTGAATGCTTCGTCCGACATCCGTTGGACGAACGGCTTCATCGCATCGTTCGCGGTGCGGGCCCCGGCCGGGGGTATGACCGGAAAAGGACAGGAGCGGATGGGAACGTCAGTCCATCGGCGCGTGGCGCAGCCAGGGGTGGGCGGTCTCCAGCCAGGCGGCCAGTGCCAGCAGCTGTGACTCGCCTCCGGGGGGCGCGACGAGCTGCACCCCGATGGGCATGCCCGTGGAGTGCCAGCCGTACGGGACGTTCATGGCGGGCCAGCCGGCCATGTTCCAGGCAGCGGTGACCGGGGCGTACGTGACGTTGGCCCGCACGTTGGCCAGCAGCCCGCGGTCGCCCCAGCGGTCGGCGGGGGGCGGGACGGCGGCGAGCGTCGGGGTGATCAGCACATCGGCGTTGCCGAACCACTGGTCGGCGCCGTGGGCGCGCCAGCGGTCGCGGCCCGCCGAGCCGTCCAGCCTGAATCGGGCGAGCAGCCGGCCGGCCTTGGCCAGCGCCCGGGTGCGGCGCTCCAGCCGGCGCGGGTCCAGGTCCTCGGTGTCCTCGCGGGCGCACGCGAACCAGCCGGCGATCGCGGCGGCCCCGACCCAGCTCGGCATCCTCGGCTCGTGCTCCACCACGGTGTGCCCGGCGGCGGCGAGCGTGTGGCCCGCCTCGACCACGGCCCGCTGCAGCTCGGGGTCCACCCAGAAGCCCGGCGGCAGCGGCGCCGGCGCCGTGGCGATCCGCAGCCGCACCGGCTCCGCGGGGGTCAGCCCTCCCGGGTAGTCGTCGATGGCGCTGCCGGCCTCCAGGTACTCGCTGTCGCCGGGCGCCGCGAGGGACATGTCTCCGGCCATCACCGCCAGGCCCAGCGCGAGGTCGCCGACGGTCGTGGCCAGCGGGCCGTTCTCCGACATCCCGTGCCAGTCGTTCCCGGGCGGCGGGACCACGCCCGGACCCGGTTTGATCGTCACGAGCCCGCAGCAGGCGGCGGGGATGCGCAGCGAGCCGAGCCCGTCGTTGCCCTGGGCGAGCGGGACCATCCCGGCGGCCACCGCGGCGGCGGCGCCGCCCGACGAGCCGCCCGGCGTGCGCCGCGGGTCCCAGGGGTTGCGCGCCATGCCGTACACGCTGTCGGAGAAGCCGACCAGGCACAGCTCCGGCACGTTGGTGAGGCCGACGACCACCGCGCCCGCCGCCCTGAGCCGGGCGACCACCGGGTGGTCGGCGGCGGCGGCCTCGCTGGAGGAGGCCGCCGACCCGTTGCGCGTCGACTCGCCGCGGACCGGGATGTTGTCCTTGACCGCCACCGGCACCCCGGCCAGCGGCAGCTCGGCGAGGTCCGGCCGCTCCTGTACGGCGCGCGCCTCGGCCATGGCCCGTTCGGTCCGGACCTTGCGGAACGCGCCGACGCGCCCGTCGCGCTCGGCGATCAGCCGCAGGTGCTCCTCGACCACCTCCGGAGCGCCGGCCTTGCCACGTCGAACGGCCTCCGCGATCTCACCTGCGGACTTCCCCACCCACGGCATGCCCCGAGTCTGGTACGGACGGCACGCCGACGGAAGCGTTACACGTCTCAATCAGGTGACTTGTTGGGTACCGTCCGTGTCATCACCGGTCATCCGTAATCACCTGATCGCGAATGTTCGTCTGAACCATCAGGGCCGTCCCGTTCATCCTCCCGGCTCCGCCCGTCGTGGCCGGAGTCTTCCCGCCCGGCCCGCCTGACCTCGCGGCCCACCCCGCGCAGGGCCAGACGAAGGGCGTACTCCAGCTGGGCGTTGACGCTGCGCAGGTCGTCGGCCGCCCACTTGGCGATCGCCTCGTAGACGGCCGGGTCGAGCCTGAGCAGGATCCGTTTGCGCTCAGCCATACAGGCTGCCGGCGTTCACCACCGGCTGGGTCGCGCGGTCACCGCACAGGACCACCAGCAGGTTGGACACCATCTGGGCCCTGCGCTCCTCGTCGAGATCCACCACGTCCTCCTCGGCCAGCCTGGTCAACGCGAGCTGGACCATTCCTACCGCGCCGGCGACGATCTGCGTGCGCGCCGCGACCACCTGCGCGGCCTGCTGGCGGACCAGCATGGCCTGGGCGATCTCCGGGGCGTAGGCGAGGTGGGTGATGCGCGCCTCCAGCACCTCCACCCCGGCGAGGTGGGTGCGCTCGCCGAGCTCGGTGGTCAGCTCGGTGGCCACCTCGGCGCCGTCGCGCAGGCTGGTGCGGCTGTCGTCGTGGGAGTCGTAGGGGTGGCTGGTGGCCAGGTGCCGGACGGCGGCCTCCGACTGGATCGCCACGTACTGCTCGTAGTCGTCCACGGAGAAGGCCGCCTTGCCGGTGTCGGTCACCCTGTAGACGACGACGGCGGCGATCTCCACCGGGTTGCCGTCGGCGTCGTTGACCTTGAGCTTGGCGGTCTCGAAGTTGCGCACCCGCAGCGTGATCCGCCGCCGGTTGGTGAACGGCGCGGTCCACTGGAAGCCGGCGTCGCGCAGGGACCCGATGTAGCGGCCGAGGAACTGGACCACCATCCCGTCGTTCGGGTTGACCACGGTGAAACCGCTGGCCACGACGAGCGCGACGACGCCCCAGGCGATCGCGGCGGCGACCAGGACGGCCGGTCCGGCCGCCAGGCCCGCCGCGGCCAGGGCGACGCCGAGCAGCACCAGCCCGCCCAGCACGGCGAACCCGTTGAAGTGGAAGGCGCGTCGTTCCATGTGCTCTCCTCTGCTATCGGAGTGATATCACCACGATAGCGCCCAAAGCGGAACCGCGCGCAACCCGTATCCCGCCGCCCCGTTTTCTTGGAATGCGCCCGGCAGGGTGGGGCACAGGGGCCGCACGCCTCACCGAGGTCGGCCTTCGGCTCCGCCGGGGAGCCCGAGACCCGGCCGCTCAGCCGTATGGCCGTTGCAGCGGTCGTATCGGAGCAGGCCGCACCGGCTCAGGACGCAGACGGATGCCGGTGGTGTCGAACACGTCGTCGGCCGCCTTCTGTACCGCAGCGTGGAAGGAAGCCGCGGTGACGCCGTCGTGAGCGGTGAAGGTGAGGGTTCGGCGCGTCGAGCAGGACACCCCCGGTGTGAGGGGACTGGCCGGACGGTAACCGACCAGTTCGAGCAGCCATCCGGCGCTGGTCCGCAGGACACCGCGGTCTCCCACCGTGACCACGCCGCCCGCCGCCTGAACCACGGCTGCTTGAACTGCGGTGATGGCCGGGTTGAGGAAGACCGACCCGGCCTGGCGGGCATCGGGGCCGCTTTCCGGCAGGGACACGCCACGCCTGCGGCGGTCGGCGAGGACCCCGTGTGCCGCCTCCTTGAGCGGCGGCCGGGTGCCGAGGGGCACGCCGAACGCTTGGGCGAGAGGCCGGTAGGCGACGGGGGCAGCCAGGGCGCTGTAGGTGAGGCGCACGGTGGCTTCCAGGATCGTCCACCGGCCCGGATGGGTCTTGAAAATGCTGGTGCGGTAGCCGAAGCCGCACGCCTCGGGGCGGAAGACGCCCAACTGATGGCGGCTCCAGTCGTAGACGGTCAAATGTGTCAGGGTGTCGGATATCTGCTGCCCGTAGGCGCCGGTGTTCTGCACTGGGGCGGCGCCTACGGTGCCCGGGATTCCCGCGAGGTACTCGATGCCCGACAGGCCCTCATTGAGGACGACGTCGACGAGTGCTTGCAGCGGTTCGCCGGCGTGAGCGGTGACGTCCACGACGCCGCCACCGACGGGACGGATGGAGATGCCGCGGGTCGCCACGCGGATCACCGGTCCCGGGTATCCGGCGTCGTCGGCAAGGACGTTGCCGCCGCCGCCGAGGGTGAAGGGCACCGCGGATTCGGTGGCGGCGGCGCGGACGAGGTCGGGCCAAGCGGCGGGGTCGGTGTGGGCCAGCAGTCGACCGACGGGACCGCCGACGCGCAGCGTGGTGTGGTCGGCCAGCAGGTCACTCATGTCGTGTCTCCGAACGCCAGGCGGCGGAGATCAGCTTGAGCGCAAGGGTCCGCAGCGGCGCGATCCGGGATCGGGCGGTGCCGTGGTAGACGGCGTTGGTGCAGATCACCAAGTAGCGACCGGCGTCCGGGGCGAGGTAGAGGCTGGTGCCGGTGAAACCGTGATGGTAGGCGACACGCCTGCCGGTGGTGAGGATCCACGACAGGCCGCGGTCCACTCCCGGCTCGATCTCGGCCTGCGTGACAAGGCTCGCCCGTAGCCAGTCGCCCAGACCGTCACCACAGGCGTGGGCGGCGAGCAGGGCATGGGCGTACACAGCCAGGTCGTGCGGGGTGGAGAACACGCCGGCGTGGCCGGCCACGCCGCCCATGAGCGCGGCGTTGTCATCGTGTGCGGCACCCCAGATGCGCGGTGCGCCGGGGATGCGCTGCTCGGTCGGCGCGACGTGCGGTCCGCGGCCCACGGGCCCGTACATCGTGGACCGCATCCCCAGGCACCGCCATAGCTCGTCGGCGAGAGCATCCAGTGGCCGGCCGTGGACGTGTGCGAGGGCCAGGCCGAGGAGGATGTAGCCGCGGTTGATGTAACGGTGGCAGCCGGGCGCGTCCTCGAGCGGCTCACGGCACAGCAGTTCGTGCAGCGGCGCGTCCGCGCCCCGGTAGCGGTCCAGCCGGGTCGCCGCCCGCACGCCGGAGGTGTGGGCCAAGAGCTGGCGTACGGTCGCCTCGCCGCTCGGCGCCTCCCCGCTGACGGCGGGCAGGACGTTGCGCACGGGCGCGTCCAGGTCTAGCAGGCCGGCGTCGAGGGCCCGGCCGACCAGCGGCCACGTCGAAACAATCTTCGTCAGTGACGCGATGTCATAGATCGTGGTCTCGGCCGGGACCGCATTCCCCGCCTCGGTGGCGATGATGCCGCCAGTGAGGACCTCGCGCTGCCCGTCGATGGTGCCGCAGACGATGACGCCACCGGGGGCGGCGCCGTCAGCGATCACCTTCCCCAGGGCGTCCCGCAGCCGGGCGGTGTCGTCGGCACTGAACGGTACGGCAGGCATCAGGGGCCCTCCACGGTGGTGACGTCGGCTCCCAGCGGGACGAAGTTGGCCAGCAGATGGCCATAGCCGCGCCGGAGGTGGTACGCCCCCCGGATCGTAGAGACACCATCGACGGTCAGCGCGGCGATCAGCAAAGCGGTCACCGCGCGGATATCGGCGGCGGCCGCCGTGGTGGCGTGCAGCCGGACGGGTCCGCGCAGGCAGACGACCGCGCCGGTGGCCACGTCGATGCCTCGCAGGGGACCGTCCAGGGTGGTGTGGACGCCGCCGGCCCGGTCGTCGGTGACGGTGACGCCCGTCGCTGCCAGGGCCGCGGTGAGGCCCTCGGGGAAGGCGGCGGTGGTGATCCCATCAAGGTGGACGTCACCGCCGGTGGCGGCAGCAGCCATGATCATGGTGGCGGCCTCGATCCGGTCACCGATGACGGTGAACGCCCCGCCACCGATCCGGTCGGTCCCATTGACGTGCAGCCCGTGGCCGTCGAACCCGATGCCGACACCGCGCTCGGCCAGGAACCGGGCGGTCTCGATGACCTCCGGCTCGATCGACGGGTTCGTGATCAGGCTGGTGCCCGGGATCCGGGCGGCCAGCAGCATCGCCGTCACCGTCGCCCCCAGGCTCGGCCCGTACGGGGTCGCCACATCCATGGTGAACGCCTGCGGACCACGGGGACCGTAGCGGGCGCGGATGCCGGTGGTATCAGCGGTGATCTCGGCACCGGCGGACTGCATCGCCGCCAGATGCCGGTCGATCAGCCGGGCACAGAAGGCGTCCCCGCCAGGGTAAGGGAAGTCGACCTGCCCGGCGCGGGCCAGCACCGCGGCAGCCAGGACGGCGGTCGTGCGGACCTGTCGGCCGAGGTCGGAGTGGATGACCGGGCGGACCGCCTCGGCCGGGGCCACGGCGAACCGGCCCAGCGCGGTGGTGACGCAGGCTCCGGTGTAGGTGAGGATCTGGGCACATACGCCGGTGTCGATGATGTCGGGCGCCGCGATGACCGCACCAGCGCAGATCAGCACCGGCCCAGCGATTCGAGCGCCCTGTTCGACGCGAGCGCCGGCCTGGACGATGACGTCGCCCTCGATCAGGGCGCCGTCCTCCACGGCACCGCGCGGCTCCTCGCCCGCACCGGTGAAGCCGTCGAGGTCGGCGGCCATCGCGTCCTTGATGTCGAAGACCGTTGTGCAGCGTGCCGGCAGCTGCGCGATGCGAGGGGTGAGGTCGCCGACCTGTACGTAGTAGCCGGGGGCCAGGCGTTCATCCACGGCGGAAAGCGCTGGGGGCCGGACGGGAAGCGGAGAGTGCATCGAGACCTCCTGGAAGGGATCCGGATGGCGGCCCGCACAGCGCGAGCCGTCTGCCCTTCGAGGTCACCGCATCTCGTCGGCCTGCGGGAGAGACACTGGCATGAGCTGCAAAGGCGTTTGCATCCGACGCAAAGCCCCTTTCCCCGGCCCCCTTGGCGGCTACGTGGAAAGACACAGTCTCGGCTACCAGCGGGGACAGGGTATGGATGCGATTGGCAGTCCACGAGCAATCCCCCAGGTGATCACAACGCCCGGGGATCTCGTTCGTCAAGCACGACAGGCGCAACGGCTGACGCTGGCCCAGCTCGGTGAGAGGACGGGGTACTCCGCCGCTCAGGTCTCCCGCTACGAACGGGGTATCTCACCGATGACCGACGTCGCGGTGCTGCGCCGCTTCGCCGGGGCGCTGGGCATCGCCTGTGAGGCGTTCGGTCTGGCCCCGCCATGGAATGTCCGGCACAGCCAGGTCACCGCGCCTGTCGCTTACCCTCGCCTGCCTCCTCCTCATAAGGTGGAGAGCACTCGGCGGGGGGATGGTGAAGACCCGGTGCGGCGAAGGAATCTGCTGGCGAACCTGGCGGTCACGGCTGTCGCTGCCGCAAGCTCCCGCATCCCCGTAAGAGGCGCGGAACCCGGCGAGGCGACGCTCGGCGACGCGCTTGTCGCCGGCCTGCGCGACGCGATGCTCGGGTTGGGCGACGCTCCGGCGGCGCTGTCGCCGGAGGCAGGTACCCGCGGAGCTTGCGCGTGCCCTGAGCGACTTCCACGCCTGCTGCTACGGCGGCCTAGCCGTGCGCCTGCCCTGGTTGATCCGCGCGGGGCACGCCCTCGGCGCCGGTACGGATCAGTACACGACCCTCGTGCAGACCTACGTCCTGGTGACCCGGATGCTCGTCAAACTCGACGAGCATCACCTCGGATGGATGGCGGCAGACCGTGCCCGCCAACTCGCCGAAGTAGGGGGTGACATGCTCACCATGGCCGAAGCCGCGCGGAACCTCGCCGTCCTGGCTCGCAAAGCCGGGTGGAACGACCAGGCCATGTCCATCGCGCTGGCCGCCGCCGACGATCCCGGCCTGCGCAGCGCAGGACGCGCCGGTGCCGCCGAACGTGGCCTGCTGATCCAATCGGCGGCCTACACCGCCGCGCGCAGCGGCGACCGCCAGGGCATGCGGCAGCTCACCGCCGAAGCCGCCGCCATCGCCACCGAACTCGGCGGCGCCACTCTCCTGCGCGACCACGGCGGAGGCATCAGCCCGGTCACCGTTCAGCTGCATCTCATCTCGGCGGAGAACTCAGCCGGTGACCCCGCTGCGGCGCTGGCCGCCGCAAGCGCCATCACACCGCAGAAGCTTCCCAGTGTGGAACGCCGCTCCCGCTACTACACCGACATCGCCGCAGCCCTCGGACAACTGGGCCGTCGCGACGACTGCATACGCGCGATCCTGACCGCCGAACGCCACGCCCCCGAAGAAACACACAGCCGTCCGGCGGTGAGGTCCCTCGTCTCCGGTCTCCTGACGTCCGGGCGCACGACACCGGAACTGCGCGGTCTGGCCGCCCGCAGCGGCCTCCTCATCTGAGGGGGCCTCAAACGGTGGTAGACCTCTTATCGCCCCGGTCGGGCTCCACTGAGGGCGGGTGACAGGATGAGGGGAGACCCGAGCGGGAGGTGACGGCGTGGTGGACGGCAGGCCGGTGGGGACGTCCGGCGGAGCGGGGGATCTGGACCACGCCGTCGCGGTGTTCGCGGACGTGCGGCCCCGCCTGTTCGGCATCGCCTACCGGATGCTGGGCAGCGCCGCCGAGGCCGAGGACCTGGTCCAGGACGTCTGGCTGCGCTGGCAGGGCTGCGATCGCGCCGCGGTGGACAACCCCGCCGCGTTCCTGGCGACGGTGACCACCCGGCTGGCCATCAACGAGAGCCAGAGCGCGCGGGCGCGGCGCGAGACCTACGTCGGCCCCTGGCTGCCCGAACCGGTCGACACCGGCGCCGACCCCTACCTCGGCGCCGAGCGGGGCGAGGCGCTGGAGTTCGCGGTGCTGGTCCTGCTGGAACGGCTCTCGCCCACCGAACGGGCGGCCTACGTGCTGCGGGAGGCCTTCGACTACCCCTACCGGCAGATCGCCGAGATCGTCGGGGCGAGCGAGCCGGCCGTCCGCCAGCTGGTCAGCAGGGCCCGCAGGCACGTGCTCGAAGGACGCCGCGCGCCCGTGGCCAGGGACGAGCAGCGCCGGCTGCTGACGGCCTTCGTCACCGCCGCCCGCTCCGGCGACCTGGACGCGCTGGAGGAGATCCTCGCCGCGGACGCGATCAGTTACTCCGACGGCGGCGGCGCGGTGCGCGCCTCCCGTTTCCCCGTTGTGGGCGCGACCCGGGTGGCGAAGTACGTCAGGGCGTTCGCGAGCCACTTCTGGGACGGCGTCGACGTGCGGTACGCGAGCACGAACGGGCAGACGTCCGCGCTGCTCAGCCGCGACGGCGAGGTGTTCACGGTCCTCACGGTCGACGCCTCCGCCGAGGGCATCGACCGGGTGCTGTGGATGATGAACCCGTCCAAGATCACCGCCGCACCCGCCTGACCGGACCGGCCGGGCCCGGCCGTACGGCCTCCCCGTGATCGGGGCGGTGCCCGGTGGGACACGGGCCGCGCCGCAGCCGCGGGGGCCGGCCGCCCGGTTTCACCGAGGCTCGTTCACCGCGGGCCGGCGGCGCCGGATCAAGCGAGGAGGTGCGCGGCGAGTTCCTCCCACCGCCGGGTGGGCGGGACGTGCGACCCGGCCGTCACGACGTGCAGGCTGACGTGGTCGGCTCCGGCGTCGAGGTGCCGCCGGACACGGCGGGCGATGTCCTCGGCGCGGCCATGGGCCACGATCGCCTCGACGAGCCGGTCGTCGAGTGTCTCCGGGGACGGGTGCCCGAGCCCGCGCAGCAGTTCACGGCGGTTGGGCAGGGCGGCCGCGGCCGTGGTGCGGGCCGGTTCGGCGGTGTGCGCGGTCCCGGCCGAGGACGCACAACTGGGTGACGGCCAGAAGACGGTCCTCTCCGAGGATCTCGCGTGCGGTGCGGGTGTACTCGACGGGCATGCCCAGCACGGTCGCGCCCCGGGCGCGTTCGGCGGCCAGGGCGAGCATGCCGGGGTCCAGTGCGGCCAGGACGCGGTGGGGTGAGGCCGTCGTGGCGGGGGGCCCGAACGGGGCGGTGTCGAGAGCGTCGAGGTAGGAGCGCATGGTGGCCAGGGGAGGGCCGAAGCGGTGGCCGCGGACGTCCTCGGCCAGGCTCGGATGGCCGTCCCACAGGCCGAGCAGGAACCGTCCGGGAAAGGCCTCCTCCAGGGTGCGTTGCGCGGCGGCGGCCGTGACCGCGTCGCGGGCGTAGACGTCGGTCATCCCGGCGGCCACGGTGATCCGCCGGGTGCCGGCCAGCAGGATCGCGGCCTGCGCGACGGCTTCGCGACCCGTGGTCTCGGGGATCCACAGGGCGCCGTAACCGAGGTCCTCGATCACGGCCGCGGCCTGGCGGACTTCGGCCGCGGGGAGCGCGTCGAACTCCCCCGCCCAGATCCCGACGCGTCCGAGGCCGGGCGCGCGGACGCTCACGCGCCCTGCCCGGCGGTGCGCGCGGAGTCCAGGAACGCGGAGATCCGCGCGGCGCCGGTGCGCCTCAGCCAGGTGGAGAAGTCCATCGCGGCGGGATGGATCCGCCGGGTGGCGGGGATGTCCGCGCGGTAGCCGCGCTCGTTGAGCCATTCGTTGGCGTAGGCGAAGTCCTCGCTCAGGTCCCGGATCACCTCGATCGGGATTTGGACGTAGGGCAGTGGGATCCCCAGTGCCTTCCCGACGGCCTCGGCGACCTGGACGGGGGTGAGCTCGTCGGTGGCCAGGGAGACCGCCTGGCCGATCCACTCCCTGGGCCGGGAGAAGGCCAGCGCGGTGACGGCGCCGACGTCGTCGACGGCTATGAGTTGCTGGACGGTGTCCGGTGCGATCCCGGTGGACAGGATGCCGTTCCGCAACGCGTAGCCGCCGGTGAAGTTCTCCATGAAGGAGACCGGCCGCAGGATCGTCGCGGGCAGGCCGAGCTCGGCGATGCGCCTCTCGATCCGCCACTTGCTGACCAGGTTCACCGGCACCTTCTCGCCGGGATGGCGGTCCGCGCCGGCGACCGAGGTGAACACCAGGTGCCCGACACCGGCGGCGTGCGCGGCCTCGGCGACGTTCACGCCCCAGCGCACCTCGTCCTCGGTGGTGAAGCCGGGCGCGGCGCCGGGCGAGCCGACCGTGGGCTGAACGCTGAACAGCCCCCAGGCGCCCTCGGCCGCCGCGGTCAGGGAGGCGACGTCCTCCATCCGCGCCCGCATCACCTGCGCACCGGCCCGCGCCAGCGCCCGGGCGCCGTCCCCGTCCGGATCGCGGGTGAGCGCGCGCACCCGCCAGCCGTCGCGGAGCAGATGGCGCGTCACGGCCCTGCCCTGCAGGCCGGTCGCCCCCACCACCACGACGGTCTTGTTCGTCGGTGTCACCGCTTCTCCCTCTGCGCTCATGCGAGGAGGAGTCGCCCACTTAAGTGGGGTGGTCCTCCGTTTGGCGTTCGCTACGATATGGAGGACCACCCCGTTTAGCAAGTCATCAGGAGCCGCAGTGTCCAAGGACGCCGTCGTGCCATCCCGGCAGCGGATGCGTGCCGACGCCCGCCGCAACTTCGACCGGATCGTGACCGCCGCCGGGGCCCTCGTCGCCGAGCACGGTGCCGAGGCGTCGCTGGAGGAGATCGCCCGGCGTGCCGAAGTCGGCTCGGCGACCCTGCACCGGCACTTCCCCACCCGGCGGGCCCTCCTGGAAGTGGTCTTCGAAGACCGGGTGAAGGCGCTCTGCGCCAGGGCCGATGACCTGCTCACCGCCTCCGACCCGGGAGAGGCGCTGTTCACCTGGCTTCGCGCCGTCGGCGCCCACGCCGCGGCCAACCGGGGCCTCGGCGCCTCGCTGATGAGCGGCGGCGGCGACCCGGCGCTCGGCCGTACCTGTCACGAAATGATCATCACGGCGGGCGAGGGGCTCCTCGCCCGCGCACGGGCCGCGGACGCGGTGCGCCCCGGGATCGCCGTCACCCATCTCCTGAAGCTCGTCGGCGCCATCTCCCTGGCCACCGAGCAGGAGCCCGACGGCCCGGCCGAAGCCGACCGCCTGCTGGCACTCGCCATCGACGGAGTCCGCCCGCGCTGAACCCCGTCAGCGGCGCGGGTTGGCGCGGCGGGTGGCGACCGCCGACAGGGGGTCCTCCGGCCAGGGATGCCGGGGATAGCGGCCCCGCAGCTCCGCCCGGACCGCGCGGTAGCCCTCGCGCCAGAACGTGGCCAGGTCGCCGGTGACGGCGGCCGGACGGCCCGCCGGGGACAGCAGGTGCACCACCAGCGGCACCCCGGCGATCCGCGGGGCCTCGTCCCAGCCGAACAGCTCCTGCAGCTTCGCCGCCAGGACCGGCCGGTCGCCGGAGTAGTCGATCCTGACCCGCGAACCGCTGGGCACCTCGATCCGCTCGGGGGCGACCTCCGCCAGCCGGGCATGCCACGGGACGAGGCGGTGCAGCGCGGCGGCCACGTCGACGCGCTCCAGGTCGGCGCGGCGGCGGGCGCGCGACAGCTCCGGCTCCAGCCACCGGTCGGCAGCCTCGACGAGGGCGTCGTCGTCCGTCGCGGGCCAGGGGTCGCCGAGCGCGCGCCGACAGAACGCCAGGCGCTCGCGCAGCGCGACGGCCTCGGGCATCCAGCGCAGCAGCGAGAGCCCCTCGGCGCGCAGGCCCGCGAGTACGGCGGGCCGGACGTCGGCGTCGCGCAGCGGGACCGACGACAGTTCGACGGCGCCCAGGCGCTCCACCCGGCGTGCCGAGACGTCACCGCGCCGCTCACCCGGCGGGATCCGCCAGGCGACCTCCTCGGTGGCCTCGTACAGGGACGCGGCGGCCAGCCGGGCGGTCTCCTCGTCGATCACGACGGCCTGCCTGATCCTCGCCGCCGCCGACCCCACCGGCCGGTCCGCCACCGCGATCGCCAGCCACTCCGCGTCGCCCAGCCGCGACCCGGCGGGCGGCTCCGCCGCCGTCCCCGACGCCATCAGGTACGCGCCGCCGCGCCGCCGGGCCACCCGCTCCGGGTAGGCCAGCGCCACCGTCAGCCCGGCCACGGCGTCGTCGGACCCGGGCCCGCCGGTTCCGGGGCCGCCGTCTCCGGATCGCCGCGTCCCGGAGCGGCCGGCCGCGCGTTCACCGCTCCCCGGACGGCGTGACGGTTCCGGCGCGGTCCCGTCCCGTCCGGCGTCCTCACGGGGTACGGCGCGGGCCAGGCGGGCGGCCTCCCCGCGCCAGCGGGCCGGGAAGCCGTCCCCGGGCCCGTTCCCACCCCGCCGGACGGAACGCCAGATCGCCACCAGGTCGTCACCGGCGTCCCGGGGCAGCGGCTCCGACAGCAGCGCCACCACCTCGGCGGCCCGGGGACCCGCGTCGATCAGGGCGCGGGCCAGGCGGGGGTGGACCCCGGCGGCGGCCATCATGCGGCCCCGGGCGGTGACCCGGCCTCCGGGGACGCCGGGAGCGCCGGGAGCGCCGGGAGCGCCGAGTCCCCCGGGAGCACCGGGGGCGCCGGGTCCGCCGGAGGCTCCCAGGGCTCCCAGGGCGAGGAGGGTCCGCCGGGCGGCGTCCATCGCGGCCGGCGGGGGCGGGTCGAGCAGCGCGAGACCGGTGGCCTCGGGGTCGCCCCAGCAGGCGGCCTGGAGGGCGAAGCCGGTCAGGTCGGCCAGGGCGATCTCGGGCCGCGCGTACTCGGGCAGGCGGTCGTGCTCGGCCTGCGACCAGCACCGGTACACCGTTCCCGGCGCCTCGCGGCCCGCCCGCCCGGCACGCTGAATGGCCGACGCCCGGGACGCGCGGACCGTGACGAGCGAGCCCAGGCCGCGGGCGTGGTCGGTGCGGGGCTCGCGGGCCAGACCCGAGTCGACCACGACCCGGACGCCGGGCACGGTCAGGCTCGACTCGGCGACCGAGGTGGCGAGCACGACCCGTCGTCCCCGGCCGGGGGAGAGCACCGCGTCCTGGACGCGGGCCGGGGCCTGCCCGTGGACCTGGAGGATCTCCGTGTCCCCGATGCCCCCGGTGTCCCCGCCGAGCAGCGCGGCGACCCGGCCGATCTCGCCGACCCCCGGCAGGAAGCACAGTACGTCCCCCTCCCGTTCGGCCAGGGCGCGCCGTACGACGGCGGCGACGTGGGACAGGAACGCCGGGTCCACCCGCAGGCCGCGCGGCGGCGTCACCGGGCCCGGCGGGGGCGCCCAGACGGGCGTGACGGGGTGCGCCTCACCGGAGGCCCGCACGACGGGCGCCACGTCGCCGCCGGAGACGCCGGTGCCGTACGGCGCGCCGCCGGACGCGTGGTCGCCGCCCGCCGCGCCGGAGGACGGCGTGCCCGGTGCCGTGCCGGACGAGGCGCCGCGAGGGTCACCGGACGCCGCGTCGCCGTACGGCGGGGCGCCGGAGCCGAGCAGCCGGGCCCACGGTTCGGCGTCGGCGGTGGCGGAGGCGGCGACGATCCGCAGGTCGGGACGGAGGGTGGCGCGGACGTCGAGGAGGAAGGCGAGGGCGGTGTCGGCGTCCAGGTGGCGCTCGTGGCACTCGTCCAGCAGGACGGTGCCGACGCCGGCCAGTTCGGGGTCGCGTTGCAGCCGCTGGAGCAGGACCCCGGTGGTGACGACCTCGACGACCGTGTCCGGTCCGGCCCTGCGCTCGCCCCGGACCGAGAACCCGACCTCCGCACCGACCCGGGAGTCCAGCATCCAGGCCATCCGGCGGGCCGCGGCCCGCGCCGCCATCCGGCGGGGCTCCGCGACGATCACCCTCCCCGGTTCCTGGCCGGGAACCGGCTCGCCCGCGGGTCGGCGGGCTCCGGCGAGGCCGGCCAGGACGAGCGGGACGAGCGTGGTCTTGCCCGTGCCGGGCGGCGCGGCGAGCACGGCGACGCCGCGCTCGTCCAGTGCCGCGAGCAGTTCGGGCAGGGCGTGGCGGACGGGCAGGTCGAAGCGGTCGGGACGCACCCGTCCAGTCTTCCCGATCCGGACGACCGCGCGGTCCCGGCCCTCCGGGGCGTCCGTCGTCCCGGTTGCGCCGTCCGCGCGGGTACTACGCCATGGGGTTGAGGACGCCGGAGGAGACCAGGGCGATGATGACGACGCCCAGGATGATCCGGTAGACCACGAAGCCGGTGAAGCGGTGGGTGCTGATGTACTTCAGGAACCACGCCACCGCGGCGTAGCCGACGAAGAACGAGATCACCGTCGCCAGGATGGTCGGCCCCCACTCGGGCGCCCGGCCCTCGCCGATCTTGAACAGCTCCAGGAACCCGGATCCCAGCACGGCCGGGATGGCCAGCAGGAAGGAGTACCGGGCGGCCTCCTCCCGGCGGTAGTCGAGCACCAGGCCGGCGCTGATCGTGCCGCCGGAGCGGGAGACGCCCGGGATCAGGGCCAGCGACTGGGCGAGGCCGTACACCAGGGCGTGGGTGAGGCTGAGGTTCTTCTGCAGCGTGAGCTTGTTGCGGGCGGTGCGGTCGGCCAGCCACAGGATCACGCCGAAGACGATCAGGGTGGTGCCGATCAGGCGCAGGTCGCGGAAGACCGTCTCGATGCTGTCCTTGAACAGCAGGCCCAGCACGACGATCGGGATCGTGCCGGCGATGACGTACCAGCCCATCCGCGCCGCGTGGTGGGACCGCAGGTCGGGCCGCCACAGCGACCGGGTCCAGGTGGAGATGATCTCCCAGATGTCCCGGCGGAAGTAGATCACCACCGCGGCCTCGGTGCCGAGCTGGATCACCGCAGTGAACGCCGCACCCGGGTCCTGCCAGCCCAGGAGCGCCGAGACGACTCTGATGTGGGCACTGGAGGAGATCGGCAGGAACTCCGTCAGCCCCTGTACGAGCCCGAGGACCACCGCTTCGAACCAGCCGATCAACGTGGGCACCTTCCATCCCAGCACGTGCGTGACCTACGCGAGATTAGCGGAGGTGGAGAGTCGCCGCGCCTCGGTCATTCGGTTGAGATCGCTGTCAACCGGGTGCGGGGCCCCGGCGGTAGTCATTCTCGAAGCCGTACGCGGGAGGCAAAGGAATGACTGAGTTCGCGGACTACGTCGCGCAGCGGCACGAACGGCTGCGAAGAACGGCGTATCTCCTCACCAGGGACTGGGCCGAAGCCGAGGATCTGGTGCAGACGGCGCTGGCGAAGGCGTGGACCGCCTGGCGGCGGATCGACGGCAACCCCGATCCGTACGTCTACCGGATCATCACCAACACACATGCCTCCTGGTGGCGGCGGCGCTGGCGGGGCGAGGTGCCTACCGAGGTCCTGCCGGAGCAGGCGATCGAAGGGGACTTCACCGACGGCGTCGGCGAGCGGGACGCGCTGTGGACGGCGCTCGGCGTGCTGTCCGTCCGCCAGCGGGCGGTGGTGGTCCTGCATTACTTCGAGGGGATGACCCTGGCCCAGGTGGCGGACGTGCTCGGCTGCTCGCTGGGGGCCGTGAAGAGCCAGCTCGGCAGAGCGCTGGCCCGGCTGCGGGTCGATCGGGGAATCGGGACGATGACGGAGGCGAAGCGATGATCCACGACGAGCACGACCTGAGGGACCTGCTCATCGAGCGCAGCGGGGGCGGCAGCGGGGGCGCCGCCCACCTGGAGGAGATAATCGCCAAGGGGCGCCGGATCCGGCGGCGCAGGCGTGTGGCCGCGGTCGTCGCGGCGCTGGCGGTCGTGGCCACCCCCGCACCGCTGCTGCTGCACGGTGGCCGGGGGACGGCGTCGAACATCGCGGCCACGGTGGAGGCGCCCCGGGAAGAGGGGATACGGCTGGCGGGTGCGCGGTTCGAGACGGAGGGGAAGACCGAGACTCTCTCCTTCGTCCCGAGGACGGACCGGTCCTCCTACCGGGTGAACTGCGCCGGTCCGGTGCAGACCTTCGTACGCTTCGGGAACCGGGTCGATCGCAGCGACTGCGGAAGCGATCGGGGGCGTCAGCGGACCGCGCTCGGCACGCTCGAAGGAGCCGGGGAGGGGACCGCCGCCGAGATCCAGGCGTTCACCGTACGGACCTCGCAGGTTCCACCGGAGATCATGAGGAAGACGACGCTCACACCGGAGGATTTCGACCGGGTGCTGGCGGGCGCCGCACCCGGACCCGGCTTCTGGGAGATCGCGGTCCACGACGGCGGTGTCTCCACCCGATCCTGCTCGCCGGACATCTGCCTCGACAACGGCACGATGCCCGCGACGAAGGGCGAGCGGAATCTGGGCGGTCTTCCCGACAGCCACACGGTCGAGAGCCGCTCCTACACGAAGATCAACAAGAGGTTCCGGGTGAAGGCGGCGACAAGCGGGCCGGGCTCGGTGTACGTCCGATGTGAGGACGCGGACATGTACGCGTTCATCTGGCCGGGCGTCCGCGACGGCGGCGTGCTCGCCGTGGCGCGGCCGTGCGGGCCGAAGCCGGCGAAGTGGGACTTCCTGAGCAGCGACGGCGTCACGGTCGCGGTGGTGCCACGCGACCGGGTGCCGTCGGGGACGGACTTCATGTCCGATCTGCAGAAGAGCGCGGAAACGGCCGAGGGGATCCTCGACGGGCTCGCTCCCGCCCCCGGGAACTGGGATGTCGCCGTCCAGCAGTGGGATGTACCCGCACCGCAGGCGGATCGTTCCTCCGGCCCCGGCGAGGAGGGGGCCACCTTCACCTCCGAGCACTGACCTTCCGGTACGGCTCCCGCCGCGGGGCGGGAGCCGTACCGGGGCTCCTAGCGGGTGATCTTCACGTCGTCGATGCCGGCCTCGACGAGCGAGGCGGTGGAGGCGTCGGCGGCCTCGACGAGGATGCGGACGGTCTGCCCGGCGTAGGCGGAGACGTCCGCCTCGGCCGCGGCCCAGGCCCCGTCGCGGTTGGCCGCCGCGCCGAGCTGCTGGAAGACCTGGGTGGTGGTGGAGCCGACGACCTTGACGCGCAGGTAGTCGGCGCTGGAGGAGTTGGAGCCGTGCGCGAGGTACCACGAGAAGCCCAGCTTGAGCGGGCCGCCCGACGGCAGCGTGATCGGCGGCGACTGCACGGTGGTGGTGCCGCCGTCGATGTCGTGGTCACCGGCCGAGGCCCCGGCCAGACGTCCGGTGACCAGGTCGTTGACGCCGCTGACCGTGGTGCCGAGCTGCTTGGCGCCGCTGGAGGCGGTGGCCTCGGGGTCGCCGCGCTCCCACTGCCCGGCGGTGGCGGTGTCGGTGCCGGACGGGTTGACGGTCCAGCCGGTCGCCGTCTCGAAGGTGTCGGAGTAGACCGTCACCGGCGGGGTGGCGGTGGCGATCGTCCACACGGCGTAGGCGATCGCGTCGGCGTTGCGGTTCAGTGCGGTGTCGTTGACGTTGGAGACGGTGTCGCACGAGCGGTGGTAGCAGGAGTCGAACGCCGCGCCCGCCGTGCCGCCCCACAGGCTCGCCTGGGAGCTCGACTTGATGCCCTCGGCCCCGGTGAACGTGCCGCCCGCCGGAATGCCGACGCTGATGAACGGCCCGTAGTCGGAGCGTCCGTCGAAGTCGGTGCCCCGGGTCGGCACGCCGATCGAGGCGAAGTAGGCGGCGAGCGTCGCCTCCAGCTGCGCCGAGCCGGCCGGGCCGGGGCCCGAGCCCACGCCGTCGGAGTTGTCGCCGTCGTAGATGAAGTAACCGGGGTTGGGAGAGCCCACCATGTCGAAGTTCAGGTAACCCTTGATCTTGGACCGTTCGGTGGACGGCAGGTTGTTCACGTAGTACTGCGAGCCGCGCAGGCCCAGCTCCTCCGCGCCCCACCAGGCGAAACGCAGGTGCTTGGACGGCGCCAGCCGCTGGCGGGAGACCTCCAGCGCGGTCTCCAGGATGGCGGCGCTGCCGGAGCCGTTGTCGTTGATGCCCGGTCCGGCGGTCACGCTGTCGAGGTGCGCGCCGACCATGAGGACGTCGTTCGCGTCGCCTCCGGGCCAGTCGGCGATGACGTTGTAGCCGGTCGCCCCGTTGTAGCTGAACGACTGCAGGGTGGTGGTGAAGCCCGCGCCGTCCAGGAGGTTCCTGACGTAGTTCGCCGAGGCGAGATAGCCGGGGCGGCCATGGGCGCGGTTGCCGCCGTTGGCGGTGGCGATCGACTGGAGCTGGGTGAGGTGGGCCTTGACGTTCGTCAGCGAGATGTCCGGCGGGGCGGCCGCCGAGACGGCCGGTGCGGTGAGCGCCAGCGGGACGGCCAGGATCGCCGCCGCCCCGATGCTCCACAGTTTGCGCATCATGCTCCTCGGGTTGGGAGGTGAGGGGATCCCCCGATCGGCGCGCGCCTTCGTGGGGCGCGTGCCGTACAACCTGGTGGTGCGCCTGCGCGCCGCGGACGCGGCGCGTTCGGTGTGGTTCCGATGTGGTTCTGGTCCGGTCCGGTGCGCCGTGGACACGGCGCGGGTGCGGCCCGGTGCGCCGCGGAGGCGACGCCCGGTGTGGTCCTGTGTGGTCCGGCCGCGCCGCGGGGACGGCGCGGCCGGGTGGGTCAGCTCGCCGCGCCGTGGGCCGGGGTCCGCGCCGGGGCGGCGGCGGCCTTGGCCTGGGCGGCGGCGTTCCGGTCGGGGATGCCGGTCAGGTCGTAGGCGTACCGCGCGGTCGCGTAGGCGACGGCCCTGGCGTTGCGGTCGAGGGCGGCGGCGTTGACGTTGGCGATGGTGTCGCACACGTCGTGGTAGCAGGGGTCGTACGGCCGGCCGGCCGTGCCGCCGAAGCGGGCGGCCTCCTCGGCGGTCTTGATCCCCTCGGCGCCGGTGAAGATGCCGCCGGACGGGATGCCGTTGGCGATGAACGCGCCGTAGTCGGAGCGGCCGTCGAAGTCGGTCCCCTTGTACGGCAGGCCGCGCTTGCCGTAGTACCGCTCGAAGACCTTCTCGATTCCGGAGGAGCCGTCCGGGCCGGGGCCCGAGCCCTCGGCGTCGGAGTCGTCGCCGTCGTAGAGGAAGGTGACGTCGTTCGGCGAGGCGATCATGTCGAAGTTGAGGTAGAGCCGGATCCGGTCCCGCTCGGCCTGCGACAGTCCCGCGACGTACTGGTCGGAGCCGAGCAGGCCCAGCTCCTCGCCGGCCCACCAGGCGAACCGAAGCCGGTTCTTGGTGGGCAGGTGCGCCGTCTTCAGCGCGGTCTCCAGGATGGCGGCGCTGCCGGAGCCGTTGTCGTTGATGCCAGGACCCGCGGGGACGCTGTCGAGGTGGGCGCCGGCCATCACGACCTCGCCGGCGGCGCCGTACCGGGACTCGGCGATGAGGTTCTTCGCGTGGCCGACCGTGGTCTTGGCGTCCACCTTCAGGTGGACGACCGTGCCCGGGTCACGGGCCAGGTCGAGGCCGACGGCGGTGCTCGTGATGACGATCGGGAAGCCGAAGCGCCATTCGCGGATGTCGAACCCGAACGGGTCGGTACGGCCGGGCTGGCCCTCGTTGAAGAAGATCACGCCGGCCGCGCCCGCGGCCTTCGCGTTCGTGGCCTTGTCGATGAACGCGCAGGTGCCGCGCTGGATCAGGGCGATCCGGCCGGGGACGAATCCAGCGAAGTCGGAGCTCTCGCAGCCCGCGGTGGAGGTGTTGGGGACGGGCGCGGGCGGGATGACCGGGTCGACGACCTGGATCTCCGCGGTGACGTCCCCGCCGTCGGACGGGGTCACGGTGACGAAGTCGGTGGGGTTGGCGTACGTCTTCGCCTCGGGGGAGACCTTCTGCAGGACCGAGGGGGAGAACTCCTCCCACTTGATCGGGAACTCGACGTCGGTGGTGGACACCTTGTAGCCGGCCCGGGTCACCTTGTCCCTGATGTAGGCCAGCGAGGCGTCGTAGCCGGGCGTGCCCACGGCCCGGTTGCCGCCGTTGGCGCCGGCGACGGCCTGGAGCGCGTCGAGGTGCTTCTTGACGTTCTGGCCCTTGACCAGGTGGGCCACGGCCTCCGCCAGGATGTCGGAGACGCCGGACGCGGCGGGCGCGGCGGTCCCGGCCGTCGCGGCGGGTGCCGCGAGGGCGAGGGGAAGGGCGACGGCCGTGACCAGGACGGCCGTCCTGACCGTGCCGCGGCGTGACGTAAGGCGCATTGCGCTCCTCGGGAGGTGGAACGTGGAAGGTCCCCCGTGTGTACTAAGGCGGAACGTACCGTCATAAACGGCCCGCGCCTAGATCCTCCCGAACGGGGATGTGAAACGTTATGGGGCTCCCCTGGTCGCCGCGGCACGGCCCGCGCGGGCCCCTTCCGGTCCCGCGGTGCGGCCTGCTTCCCGGGTACGGCTCCCGCCCGGCGGGAGCCGTACCCGGGGTCCTCAGAGGAGCCGGTCGGATCCCCAGTTGATCCTGACGTCGTCGACGCCGGCCTCGACGAGCGAGGGGTTGGCCTCGTCCGCGGCCTCGATGAGGATGCGGACGGTCTGACCGGCGAACTGGGAGATGTCCGTCTCCGCGGTGGCCCAGGCGCCGTCGCGGTTGGCGGGCTGGCCGAGCCGTTCGAACACCTGGCGCTTGTCGCGGCCGACGACCGAGACGCGGAAGTAGTCGGCGTCGGTGGCGTTGGCGGCGTGCGCGAGATACCAGGAGAAGGAGAGCTTCAGCGGCCCGCCGGCCGGCAGCGTGATGGGCGGCGACTGGATGCTCGTCCTGCCTCCGTCGATGTCGTTCGCGCCCGCGGACGACCCGGCCCGCCGCCCGGTGACCAGGTCGTTGACGCCGCTGGTCGTGGTGCCGAGCTGCTTGGGGCCCTCGTAGGAGGTGGCCTCGGGGCGGCCGCGCTCCCACCGGCCGCTGGTGGCGGTGTCGGTGCCCGCGGGATTGGTGATCCAGCCGGTCGCCGACTCGAACTCGTCCTGCCAGACGGCCTTCGGGGGCGCGCTCAGCGAGAGCGTCCACACGGCGTAGGGGACGGCGCCGGCATTGCGGCCGAGCGCGGTGTCGTCGATGTTGGAGGTGGTGTCGCACTGCTGGTGGTAGCAGGAGTCGAACGGCCTGCCCGCCGTGCCGCCCCACAGCTGGACCTGGGTCAGGGACTTGATGTCCTCGGCCCCGCTGAAGACGCCGCCCACCGGGATGCCCGCGGCGAGGAACGAACCGTGGTCGGACCGGGCGTTCAGCTGGACCTCCGCGACGGGCACGCCGATGGAGGCGTAGTAGGCCCGGAAAGTCCGCTCCAGCTCCTCGGAGCCCTCCGGGGCCGGGACCCCGGTGGTGTTGTCGGCGTTGCCGCCGTTGTAGACGAAGTAGCCGGGGTTGGGGGAGCCGATCATGTCGATGTTCAGGTACGCCTTGATCTTCGCGCGCTCGGCGGCCGTGAGGTTGTTCACGTAGTGGGCCGAGCCGCGCAGGCCCAGCTCCTCCGCGCCCCACCAGGCGAACCGCAGGTGCCTGGTGGGTTTCAGCGCACGGCGGGAGACCTCCAGCGCGGTCTCCAGCAGGGCGGCGCTGCCGGAGCCGTTGTCGTCGATGCCCGGTCCGGCGTTCACGCTGTCGAGGTGCGCGCCCAGCATGAGGACGTCGTCGGGGTCGCCTCCGGGCCAGTCGGCGATGACGTTGTAGCCGGTCAGGCCGCCGTAGGTGAACGGCTGCAGGGTCGTGGTGAACCCGGCGCCGTCGAGGAGGTTCTTGACGTAGTTCGCCGAGGCGAGGAAGCCGGGGCTGCCGTGGGCGCGGTTGCCGCCGTTGGCGTCGGCGATGGCCTGGAACCGGGCCAGGTGCGCCTTGATGTTCGCCAGCGAGAGGGTCGGCACGGGGAGCGGGGTCGCCGTCGGCGGGGCGAACGTCGCCGGGGCGAACGTCGGCGGAGTGAGGGGCGGGATGAGCGTCGGCACCGCGAGGTCCGGGGGAGCCGTCCGGGCCGGCGCCGGGACGGCGTGCGGCGTCGCCGGGGGAGCGGCGCCCGGGGCTGTGACCGGGACGGCGTGCGGGGCCGCCGGGAGCGTGGCGACGGGCGGCACCGTCGGCGGGGCGGCCGCCGAGACGGCCGGTGCGACGAGCACCAGGGGCACGGTGAGGATCGCCGCCGTTCCGGCGGTCAGGTGGTTGCGCATTCATGCTCCTCGGGTCGGAAAGGACGTGCGGGGCACTCCGAGGGGCGCGCACCCCCGTAAACCGTAAGCGGCGTAAAACCCCGAGGCGGGTCTGACGCGCCGGTCGGGAACGCGAAGGCGGACACGGGTTTTACCAGGTGAAGCGGGTCGCTTCCGGGAAAGGCGAGGCCGGCGCGACCCTGTCAGGGTTTTCTCAGGGTCTCGTGGGGAACGTGGACGTCTCGGGCCCTCGTTGAACGGGGTGGAAACGACGACTCGGAAAGAGGAAGAAATGCACCGTTCGGTCAACCACAAGGTCATCGCCGGCGTCTGCGGCGGGATCGCGGAGAGCCTCGGCGTGCCGCCCACCCTCGTCCGGGTGCTGTGGCTGATCCTCTCGCTCCTTCCCGGGCCGATGTGGGTCGCCTACGTCGTGCTGTGGATCGTCATGCCGAAGGCCTCCGCGGCCCCCCGTTACTAGAAGCCGCCCGCTACCGGGAGCCACCCGAACCGAAGGCGGCCCTAACCGGGAGCCGCCCGAACCGGAGGCCGGCCGCCGACGGAGGGCGGCCGCCGCCGGGACCCGCAGGGGAAAATATGCTGGGGGCATGAGGCAACGTCCCCTGTCGCTGATCCAGGACGAGCTGGTCGAGTACGAGAAGGCCATGGAGCGGATGACCGACCTGGTCGGCGGAAGGCAGCGCGACGAGCGCCCCGACGCCCTCTGGCTCCTCAGCCACCCGCAGGTGTACACCGTCGGGAAGCGTACGCTCCAGGAGCACCTGCCCGATCCGTCCCACGGCATCCCGGTGGTGACCACGGGCCGCGGCGGGCAGCTCACCTACCACGGCCCCGGCCAGCTCGTCGGCTACCTGATCGTCAAGCTCGACGAGACCGAGAAGATCGTCGACTACGTCCGGGAGGTCGAGCTGCGCCTCGTCCGCGCGCTCGGCGCGCTCGGCGTCCCGGCCGAGCGCCGCGACACCCCGCCCGGCGCCGAGCTGCTCACCGGGGTGTGGACCGTCGAGACCGGCCGGAAGATCGTCTCGATCGGCATGCGGCAGAGCCGCGGCGTGACCAGCCACGGGTTCGCCCTCAACGTCGAGGGCGACCTGTCCCCGTGGAACTGGGCGGTGCCGTGCGGCATGCCGGAGGTCGACATGACCTCCCTGAGCCGCGAGATCGGCTCCCCGGTCGGCATGGACCGGGTCCGGGCCGCGGTCGCCGAGGCGTTCGAGGCGTCCTCCGAACCGGTCTGATCCCTTCAGGTCGAGGCGTCCCCCGAACCGGTCTGACCCCTTCAGACGGTTCCGAGATGGGTGACGGTCCGATGGACCGGGACCTCCGGGACGCACGCCGCCCCGGTGCGGTTCACCCAGCAGAAGTCCACCCCGGCGGCCCGCGCGCAGGCGCCGTCGCTCGCCGGGGAGTCGCCGACCATCAGCGCGTCGCCGGCCTCGGCCTCCAGCAGGCCGAGGGCGTGGTGCAGCAGGTCGCCGTCGGGCTTGCGCATGCCCACCTCGGGCGCGATCACCACGTGCCGGAAGAACCCCCCGATACGGGTACGGCGCAGCTTGGCCCGCTGCACGTCGGCCAGGCCGTCGGTCACCAGTGCCAGGGGGAGGCGCCGCGCCAGCCGCCGCAGGGCGGCGCGGGCCTCGGGGAACAGGGCCACGTGCCGCCCGAGCGCGTCCTCGAACGCCGCCGCCACCCCGCGGGGGGCGCCCAGCCGTGCCCAGCGTTCCAGCCGGAGCTCCGCCAGCGTGATCCGGTGTTCGCGGTAGGCGGCCCAGAGCGGCTCGTTGGCGGCGTGGAAGGCCGTCAGGAACTCGGCGTGGTCCATCCGGAAGAACCGGTGGCGGACCTCAGCCAGCGCGGCGCGCTCCGTCCGGGCATAGTCGACCACCGTCCCGTCCAGGTCGACCAGCATCACCCGGTGCCGACCCGCCCTCGCCGAGCCCATCGCGCTCCGACAGCCGGAGGATCTCCTCGACCGTCGCCGCGTCCACCGCGTAGATGTGCGGAACGTCGACGAAGACCCTCATCGCCCCACAGCCCACTCCGAGGTCTTCGGCGACCTCGCCCTGGATACTACGCAGCGGCACGTAGTTCAGGTAGGAGGTGAGGGCGTTCTGTGACCGGAAGGCCGCGGTCATCGCCAGCCGCCCCTCGCGGAGCCGGAAGGCGAGGCTGGTCAGGCAGGGCACCGCGTCCGGCGGCTCACCGGGGACGGTCAGGGAGATCCAGGCGCTCTTGGTGTACGGCTTGGCGCGCAGCACGCCGGCCGCCCAGCGGAGCTGGTCGACGCCGAGGAGCTGCCGGAGCCGGCCTCCGTAGCTGTACTTGAACGGCGGGATCACCACGCGCTCACTGAACTTCCTGGAGTACGGCGGGATCTTCCGGGCGTCGCCGTAGGAGCGCAGGACCGGGTCGTCCCAGCCGAGGCCGGTGATCTCGAACAGCGCCGGCGGGGCCTCGAGGACCGGGCCGCGGTCGTCCTCGGCGGGCAGGCCGTGGCGTCGCACGTGGCGCATCAGCCAGATCCACGTCTCCCCACAAGACGCGAATCTGAGGTAGTCGGACATTCAGGTCTCCACGTTGGGGAAATGGTAGGGATTGTGGGGAAGCCTGCGGCGGCGGGAGACGTTCGCGCGGACGTAGTAGATGAAATAGTGGATCAGCGCGATCAGTCCGATGACCACCATGAGCAACGCCGGATTGGGATCGGCGCCCACCAGGCCGAGCACGCCGACCGCCATGTAGGCGCCGTTGACCACGGCGAGCATCATCACGTTGACGCCCGGCCAGGCGAGCGGCGCGTACGTCTCGGGATAGCGGGGGTCCACCGGCAGGTTGGGGGTCCAGCCCAGCGCGGACAGGTGGTCCTTGAGCTGGACGACGTAGAGCAGGCGGAAGTTGTTGATGGCGCGGGCGGTCCGCATGTGGGCGTTCACGGCCTCGATCAGCCGCAGGAACGGCAGCATGTTCAGCAACCCGAACGCGGTGACCATCGCGAACAGGTAGCCCGGCACACCGTCCCACGAGGTCAGCGCCCGGGGGTCGATCACCTTCGTGCTGGCCAGCGCGATCGCGGCGGCGAACGGCGCCGACAGCAGGCTCATGGAGAGCCTGGTCATCTTGAGCCGTTCGTCCTTGGCGGAGAGGTAGACGTTATAGGTCCCGGTGAAGTCGACGGCCACGAGCTGGAGGAAGTCCTTCGGCTCCACGGGCAGGTCGTCCAGCCGCTCGGGCAACGACTCCGCGGTCATGCGCGGCACCATTTTTCGCATCGGGACCCACTTTCGTGATGTAGTGGACCGTCCCTGGTGACACGATTTTGACGCACCTGTCAGCGCCGCGCGCAGGGTTTCGCGACATCGTTCGAGAAGTTCTCTTTTTTCATTATTTTTCTTGCTTTTTATAGTTAATTCGGCTGACCGCTCCACGGCAGGTGTGCCTCCCCGCGCACGGGGCACGAGAACGCGAGGGCCGTCGTCCCGGGACTCCGGCTCGGGGATCGGAGACCGGGACGCCCGCCGGAGCCGGCTGTTCCGGCGGCGCGTCGTCCGGCGGCCCTCCGCGGTCGCGGCACCGCGCATCCGGGCATCCGGGCCGCCGCGGCCCCGCAAGGACGGGTTGGAGCCGATGGACATCACCGGAACACACGACACACTCACGGGATCCGCGAAGACGCCGGGGCTGCACCACGAGCTCTATCTCTACTCCGGGGAGGCGCAGTTCCTCTCCGGGGCGCTGTCCTTCATCGAGGACGCCCTGACGGCCGACGAGGTCGTCCTGGTCTCCGTGCCCGAGCGGAGGGAACGGATCCTGCGCGCGGCGCTTCCCGCCCCCGACCCTCGCGTGGCGTTCATGGACTCCTCCCGGCTGGGCCGCAACCCCGCCCGGCTCATCCCCGCCTGGCAGCGGTGGACCGCCGAGTGGGCGGGGAGGGGACGACCGGTGCGCGGCATCGGGGAGAGCGGCTGGGACGGGCGGAACGCCGCGGAGACCATTGAGCTGTGCTACCACGAGTGGCTGCTCAACGTGGCGTTCACCGCCTCGCCCGACTGGTGGCTGCTGTGCCCCTGCGACACCGCCGCGGTCGGCGCCCGGACCGTGCGGGAGATCGCCCGCTGCCACCCGTTCGTCCTGGAGCGGGGCGTCCACCGCGGGCACGCGGCGTACAGCGCCGACCCCTTCGTCTGGGACGAGCTCGAACCCGCCCCCGGCCCCCTCGAGGAGATCCCCTACGGGCCGGGGGACCTCGCCGCGGTCCGTGACGCGGTCACCTCCCGCGCCGCGCCGTACGGGCTGCGGAGGGAGCGGCTGAAGGAGGTCCTCGTCGCGGTCACCGAGGCGGCCGCCAACAGCATCGTCCACGGGGGAGGGCACGGCGTCCTCCGCGTCTGGACGTGGCGGGGCACGTTCGTGTGCGAGTTCCGTGACGAGGGGGTGATGGCCGACCCGATGGCCGGCCGCAGGCTCCCCGAGGCCGGGTCACTGGGCGGCCGGGGTCTCTGGCTGATCCACCAGCTGTGCGACCTGGTCCAGATCCGGTCCGCCCCCGGGACCGGCACGGTCATCCGGCTGCACATCGACCTCGATCCGTACTGATCCCGGTTCCGGTTCCGGCCGGCCGGGGTCCCGTTCCGGACCCGTGTCCGCCGCCGTCTCGAAACGCTCCACGGCCTCGGCCGTGGAGGCCGCCGTCTCGAAGTAGGGCAGCAGGCCGGTGATCCGCAGCATGTGGAGCAGGGCGCTGGACGCGCCGGCCAGCACCATGCGGGTCCCGGCCTCCCGGCTCCGGCGCATGCCCCACAGCAGTCCGGCCATTCCGGTGGAGTCGCAGAAGGTGAGCCCGGCGAGGTCGAGGACGAGCAGCTCCGGCGGGCCGGAGTCGCGGTCCAGGGCCCGGGCGAGCTCTCGTTGGAACATCTGGGCGTAGTCGTAGTCGAGTTCACCGGTGGTACGGACGACGGTGACGACGCCGTACGAGTCCGATGATATGAGGAGCGCCGTCGCGCCTTCGGATGACATCAGGGGGCTCCTTAGACCCGCAGTTCTCAGGGCGGGTATCCATCCGTCTTACCAGGTATACGGGCTGCGGGGCGGGATATGACCCGTTTCTGCGGTGATTCTTTCCCGTCCTCCACGGCCCGGGACTCCGTCCGCGCCGCCGGCTCCGGCTGCGGATCCGGTTCCAGGGCCGCCCGGGGCGCTGTCCGGGGCCTCGTTCAGGGCGCTGTCCGGGGCGCTCGGGGCGTCGTCCGGGGCGTCGTCCAGGGCGAAGCGGAGGTAGCGCTCCGCGGAGCGGCGCACGGCCGCGGCGCCGTCGGTGCGGACGACCCGTTTCCACCACCCGCCGTAGACGCGGTCGAAGCCGTACGGCTCCAGCAGCGACAGAGCCCGGCGGACCGTGCGGGGACGCTCCGGGATGAGGTTCGGATAGCTGTACATGAAGCTCACCCAGCGGCGGTCGGGCACCACCTGGAGGATGTCGCCGGAGAACAGCGCGCCCCGGCCGTTCTCGCCGTCACGCCAGTGCATCACCTGCCCGCCGTCGAAATGCACCCCCGCGTTGATCAGCGTGAGGCCCTCGGCGATCTCGTGCGTGTCGCCGTCCCAGAAGACGACCGACTCGTCGGGGCGGGCCACCCACCGGCGGTCGGCCGAGTGGATGTGGATCGGGGCGTCGAAGACGTGCGCCCACTCCACCATCGTGCCGTAGAAGTGCGGATGGCTGATCGCGATGGCGTCGATCCCGCCCAGCTCGTTCACCTGTCTGATCAGGTCGTCGTCCAGGTGGGTGACCATGTCCCACAGCACGTTGCCGGACGGGGTGCGCACCAGCAGCGCCCGCTGCCCGATGGCCGTGGCCGGGTCGGTGCCCACCCCGAACACGCCCGCCCCCTCCTCGGCGACCACGGACCGGTGCCCGGCTCCGCGCAGCTCGCGCAGGGAGGTCCAGCGCTGCCCCTCCCAGCCGACGTACTGCCGCTCGTCCTCGCAGATCGGGCAGTCGTCACGCGGTTCGCCGTACTGGACCCCGCAGGTCACGCAGATCGGCAGATCGCTCACGTCGTCCACATCGTTCCTCCTCCGGCTCGCCGATGGATCCTCACCGCGACGGGGGCCTTCCAAACCGGGGCCGACGGCCTTCCCGGACGGGCCCCTCCTACCCCGGGAGAGCCGGTTCTCCCAGTAGGACCGGTTCCGGGCGACCGCCGCGCGGTCTTCACTCGGGCCGACGCCCGCTCCGGACGCCGCGGGGGAATATGAGCCGTGAAAATGTGAGGAGTTCTCGGCTTTGGTCCGCCATAATCTTCGCCCGCTCCTTTATGATCGGCGGAAACGCGTGAAGGTGGGATGAGACGTGAGCGCTGTGCCCGAGGGGATCGACCCGGCGGTTCCGAGCGTTGCCCGGATCTACGACTACCTCCTGGGCGGCAAGGACAACTTCGCCTCCGACCGGGCCGCGGCCGAGAAACTCATCGAGATCACGCCGAACGTCCGGGAAGGGGTCCGGGCCAACCGGCGTTTCCTGCGCAGGGCCGTACGGTTCATGGCGGAGCAGGGGATCCGGCAGTTCCTCGACGTCGGCGCGGGCCTGCCCACGCAGGAGAACGTGCACCAGGTGGCGCTGGGAGCCGACCCCGACTCCCGTACGGTCTACGTCGACAACGACCCCATCGTGCTCACCCACGGGCGCGCCCTGCTGGCCGAAGACCAGCGGACCATCGTCGTGGACGGAGACCTCAGGGAACCCGAGGCCGTCCTCGACGACCCCCGCGTCACCAAGCATCTCGACTTCACCCGGCCGGTGGGCGTCCTCCTGCTCGCCGTACTGCACTTCGTCCCGGACGACGACCTCGCCGAGCGGATCGTCGCGACGCTGCGCGGCCGGCTCGCCCCCGGCAGCGCCGTGGCGATCAGCCACCTGTCCTTCGGGGACCTCGACGAGAACACCGTCCGCCAGGGGCGCGAGCTGTACACCCGGACCGCCGCGGGCTCCCCGACCCCCCGCACCCACGCGCAGATCCTGCGTTTCTTCGACGGCTTCGAACTGGTGGAGCCCGGCCTGACGACGACCGAGGACTGGCGTCCCGAGGCGGACGAGCCCCGCCTCCCCAAGATGCCCGGCGTCGACGGCTACAGCGGGGTCGGGCTGCTGCGCTGACGGACGCGCCGCCCCGGCCGGCCGTCGGCCGGTCGAGACGACCGGCGGGGCCGGCCGACGCGGATGATCGGCGGGGCCGATTGGCGGGGAAGGGCGGCGATCGGGCATCCTGGAGGCCAAGCGACTGGCGGCACGGGGATGGCGTCAACCATCGGGGAGCTCGTCGTGGGGGTCGACCGCCTGGGCACCCACTCCGAGGAGACACATGTCCCAGCCTCCGTACGGTGACCCCGCGCCCGTGACCTCCGGCTCCTCCGGCTCCTCCGGCGACGCCGCACCCACCGCTTCCGGCCCGTCCGGTTCTCCCGCCGCCTCCGCCGTCTCCGGCGACGCCGCGCCCACCGCGCGGCTCCTTCCCGGCGGTCCGGTGGCCGAGCGGATCCTCGCCGAGGTGGCCGGACGGGTGGCCGCCCTGGTACGGCGGGGCGTCACGCCCGCCCTGGCGACGGTCCTCGTCGGTGACGACGACGCCAGCGCCGGATACATCCGCATCAAGCAGCGCCAGGCGGCCGAACTCGGCTTCGCCTCCCCGCACGCGCACCTGCCCGCGGACGCGACCCAGGCCGACCTGCACTCCGTCATCGAGTCCTTCAACGCCGACCCCGCGGTGCACGGGCTGCTCGTGCAGTACCCCGTCCCGGCGCACCTGGACTACGACCGGGCGCTGATGGCCGTGGACCCGGACAAGGACGTCGACGGCATGCACCCGCTCAACATGGGACGGCTCGCGCTCGGGCTGCCCGGTCCGCTGCCCTGCACCCCGGCGGGCATCGAGGAACTCCTCGCCCACCACGGCATCCCGGTGTCCGGCCGGGAGGTGGTCATCCTCGGCCGGGGGGCGACCCTCGGCCGCCCCCTGGCGATGCTGCTCGGGCAGAAGCGGCCCACGGCCAACGCGGCCGTCACGGTGGTCCACACCGGGGTGCCCGACTGGACCCGCTACACCCGGCGCGCCGACATCCTGATCGCCGCCGCCGGGGTGCCGGGCATCATCCGGCCCGAGCACGTCAAACCGGGCGCGGTCGTGATCGGCGGCGGCGTGCGCTACGCCGGACGCCGTCTGCTGCCCGACGTGGACGAGTCCTGCGCCCAGGTGGCCGGCGCCATCACCCCCAGGGTCGGCGGCGTGGGCCCGACGACCGTCGCCATGCTGTTCCGCAACGCGGTCGCGGCGGCGGAGCGCGCCACGGCCGCCGCGAACGGCCCCGGGGACCGGAGGATCTCCGGCTGACCGGTCCTCTGCGGGATCCGGGGGCTCTGGCCGGCCGATCCTCTGTGGGACCCGGGGGTCTCCGGCCGGCCGGTCCTCCGGGGGGCCCGGGGCCTCCGGTCGATCGGCCGTCCCGCCCGCGCCCGCGGCCGCGGCCGCGGCCGCGGGCGCGGGCGCGGGCGCGGGCCGGCTCCGTCACTGGTCCATGAGTTTGATCCAGTCGTTCACCAGCTTCTCAAGGGTCTCCCGGCCGGCCTCCACCTCGGCCATGGAGTGGAACTTGACGTAGGCCCTGCCCTTGGGGCCCGCCTCCAGCAGTCCGGTCTCGTCGCTGAGCAGCGACCCCTTGTGGAAGATGACCGCGACGTAGTTCTTCACCCGGGGGTTGAGGCTGGCCATGTCCTCCTTGTAGAAGAAGCTGGGGCCGCCCCACTTGACGTCCTCCTCGATGTCAGGGCTCACCTTGGCGATGATGTCCCTGACGGCCACGATCTCGGCCTTCATCGGGTGGTCGAGCTTGCTCAGGAAATCGTCTACTTTCTTCGTGTCACCCATGGTCGAAACGGTATGCACGCGTGGTGCGCGCGGCCACTTCCTCCGCGTGATTCTGGGGTGTGGCGTTCCGATTCAGGGGTATGCCCGTCCGCCCGGTCCGGCGGTGATCCGGCGAGGGCGCTCCGGCCGCGTCAGGGCTCCGGGGCCGCGGTGAGGTGCTCCGTTTCCGGTCGCCGACCTGGTGGAGGCCCGTTCCGGGGGACCCGGGGACCGTCCCGGGAATCAGGGGCCGCTCACCTCGCCGGGTGTCTCCCGGCGCAGCCGTCCGAGGGCGTCGAGGGCCCGCGCCCACGGCCGGTCCTCCGGGTCCCCGGTCCGGTCGTGGACGGCGGGGGAGCCGGACCCGTCCTGCCCCTGCTTCCACCCCTGCCCGGACAGGATCGAGACGCCCTCGGCCCGCAGGCTCTCGACGCTCCGGCGGAAGGGCGCGCGGGAAGCGAGGGCGTCGTTGACGAACGGCAGTACGACCACCGGGATGCCCAGGCCCGGAGCCTCGGCGAGGAGCCCGAGGGCGTAGGTGTCGGCGATGCCCAGCGCGAACTTGTTGATCGTGTTGAAGGTGGCCGGGGCGACGATGATCGCGTCGGCTCGCGGAGGCTTGGGCTCGTCCGGCCTGCGGTAACGGCTGCGAACCGGACGGCCGGTCTGCCGTTCCAGGGCGGGGACGTCGATGAAGTCCAGGGCGGACGGGGTGGCGACGATCTGGACGACCCACCCCTCTTCCTGGGCGAGCCGGACGAGGCGGCCGACCTCACCGGCCCCGCCGGAAGCGCACACGATGACGTACAGAACGCCGTTTCTTGTGCTCATGGCGACACTGCGTGTCGCGGCTCGGGGTAGTGCTTATTGCGACGCTGGCGCGTCGCGGCTCGGGGGCTCTTACCCGGTGTCTTCCCTCGTCTCTCCGTCGCTTCGCTCCTGCGTTCCTCAGTCCAGACACCGGCGCCCCCTCGCGGGTCCGGGCAGCGGCGCCCCCGAGCGGGTCCGGGCAGCGGCGTTTCTGAGGTGGGTCCAGGCACTGGCACTCCTGAGCGGGTCCTTCGGTCCTGTGAGCGGTGTTCCTCGCGGGAGACTGGTTTCGGGTGATGGGAGGGGACGAAGTGCACGATGTCATGGACATGGGGACGCCTCGGCGGCGGGGGGCCTTCCAGGCCGGGTCCGCCTGGCGGATCGAGCGGTGTGCGGCACTGGCCTGGCCGACCGCGGTCACCGAGGAGCGGGAGGGGTGGCT
The DNA here is from genome assembly GCF_042873875.1 of Streptosporangium sp. NPDC004379. Lineage (NCBI taxonomy): Bacteria > Bacillati > Actinomycetota > Actinomycetes > Streptosporangiales > Streptosporangiaceae > Streptosporangium > Streptosporangium sp. NPDC004379. Next base: position 242,192 of record NZ_JBIAMC010000007.1, on the reverse strand, counting down.
GCTCCGGCACAGTCCGGGCGTGACGCGGCGGCGCTCCAACTCCGCGCTGCCGCCGCCCGCCCCCGTGACCTCGATCGAGCACGTGGAGAGGTTCTACCGCGACCGGGGTGCCCCGGTCCGCGTCCAGATCAGCCCGGCCGAGCACCACCGGGATCTGGACGCCCGGCTGGCCGGCCTCGGCTACCACGTCGAGAGCGGGGTCGCCGTCCTCTCCGCGGACACCGGGGACGTCCTCGCCGCCACGTCGTCGGCCGATACGGCGCAGGCGGGCGCGGCGGGGACGACGGGGGCCGCGGCGCGTGAGGCCGTGACGCGGGCGGGCACGGCATCGGCGGGCGCGGCGCGGTCCGTGCCGGTCGAGGTGGCGGGCGAGCCGGACCGGTGGCTCGCCGTCTTCGCGGACCTGGACGGCCACTCCGACAGTGAGACCGTCGGCAGGGAGGTCATCTCGCGGGTCGCCGGGCCCGCCGCCTTCCTGAGCGTCTCGCACGAGGGACGGGCCGCCTCGATGGGGATGGTCGTCGCCGACTCCGGTTGGGCCGGTGTCTTCTGCATGGCCACCCGGCCGGACCTGCGACGCCGGGGGCTGGCGGCCGCCGTGCTGGGGGCCGGCGCGCGCTGGGCGGCGGAACAGGGCGCCGACCGGCTGTACCTGCAGGTGGAGAAGGACAACCGGGCGGCCCTCGCCCTCTACGAGCGGATCGGTTTCACCTACTCACACGGCTACCACTTCCGGACCCTCCCCTGAGTCCGTCTCCGAGGCCGCTCGGAGGCCGCCTCCGGTGCCGGTGCCGGTGCCGCCTCGCGGACGGCTGCGCGGACGGCGTCCGTTCGGAGCGCGTCAGGCGGTGGCGTGGCGCTGGAACTCCCAGGGGTCGTGGGCGGAGAAGACCTCCACTTCGTCGCCGTGGTCATGGGTGAGGGCGCGCAGCCGGTCGCGGCTGCTCAGCCGCAGCCCGGGGTCGACCTGGGAGTCGTTCTGGAGGATGTCCATCAGCGGGTGTGGTTCCGGCTCCCCGGCCCGCAGCTCGCCGTGGTAGAAGTACGCGTCGCCCGCGTGCAGCAGCCACCGGTCCTGATCCCGTACGGCCACGCCCGCGTGACCGGCGGTGTGCCCGCCGAGCGGGATCAGCAGGATCTCCGGGGGCAGTCCTTCCAGGGTCCGCGCGCCGCCGAAGCCGAACCAGGACTCCCCTTCGCCCGCGCCGTAGGTGACCCAGTGCGGCCGGTGCGCCCAGTGCGCCGGGCGGTAGCGCCGGCTGGGGGCCTCGGCCATCGCCGCCCGCAGCTCCGCCTCCATGACGTGGACGCGGGCGTCCGGGAAGTCGGGCAGGCCGCCGCTGTGGTCGACGTCGAGGTGGGTCAGCACGATGTGCCGCACGTCGGCGGGCGAGTGGCCCAGGCGTTCGATGCGGCGCAGGGCGGTCTCCGCCGGGTCGAGCGCCGGCCCCACCAGCTCCGCCCACTCCGCCTCCAGTGAGGTCGCGGGGTCCCGGATGTCGCCGAGCCCGAGGCCGGTTTCGACGAGGACCAGGCCGTGGGCGTCGGTCTCGATCAGCAGGCAGTGGCAGACGGCTGCCGCGGGCCGCGGGCCGTCGTAGGTGGCCTCGACCTCGCGCATGGAACTGCAGTTGAGGTGGTGGATCTTCATCGGTGTCCTTCCGTACGGGGCGGCGGAGATCATGCCGCGTTGTGCCCCGTGTCCGAGTGCAGGGTGTGACGTCGCATCGGTGTGGGTGTGTGGCAGGGCTTTGGAGGAGCCCTGCGCCGGCGAGGAGTGCTCCGTCTGGCGCGTGCGACGTCCTCGGCCCGGCTCGCGCCATGCCGTAGACGCTAGACCGATCGGTTCATTAATTTCAAGTAGACCGATCTACCTATTTTTAGGATCCTCGGGGGCCTTCGACCCAGGACGCCGGGGCGCGGGCGGTGACCGGACATCGCGCGTCACGTTCGGCCACCGCTTCCGGCGTGCCGGCCCCGGCCACCGCTTCGGGCGCGCCGCGTTCGGTGGCCGCATCCGGCGTGCCGCGTCCGGACGCATCCCGGCGCGCCTTGACCGGGGCCGTGAACAGGGCAGACTGGAGCGGTGATCAAAACGCTCCGCCCGCAGAACTACAACGAGGCGCTCCATGTGGGGCACTTCTTCCGCACGGGCACACCGGTGGTGATGGACCTCACCGAGCTGCCGGACGACGAGGCCAAACAGTTCGTCGACTTCGCCGCCGGCCTGGTGTTCGGCAGGAGAGGGGACATGGACCGGCTCTCTCCCAAGGTGTTCCTGCTCATGCCCGCCGGGATGGCCGCCCCCGCCGATGACGGGGTCCGATAGGCGGCTGACGGGAAACGGCCTCCGGGCGGCCGTCGTGCCGTTCCCGAGGCGACCACCGGGCTCTCACCGTGGTGTTCCCCGGCGGCACCCGGCGGGCGTCGGCTCAGGGATGACGTCTGTCGGCCCGCCGCATCTCCTGGATGAGCGGCCTCGTGTCGACGCCGCCGTACGCCCGGTGGAGCCGGGCGCCTGTCAGCAGGCTGGGCGGCACGGAGATCCGCCGCTGCTCGGGGCGTCCTCTGAGCCTGAGTACGTCGGCGGCCCAGATCACTCCCGCCCCGCCGAACAGGACGACGAGGACCCATGTGAACGCGTTCATTCCACATCCCTTCCGGGGATCGGGGAGCCGTGTGCCTTCCCTGCGATCAACGGTAACTCCCGGCCCTGCCGGGCGCGATCGTCGCGCCGCCGGCGGCCGGGGACCGCGCCGTCACATGATCCGCACACCGTGAGAACGGATGGCGGCATGCGGGCACGCGCGAAGAAGCGGGCCGGATCCGGCGCCCCCGACGATGAGGTGATGTACCAGCCCCACCCGGCACACGGGAGCCCCGCCGAGCCGACGCCGCGCGGAGACCGCCCCCGGGAGTTGCTGCGCACCCTGGGGGAGGACCTGCGGACGATCGTCGAGCGGGACCCGTCCGTCCGCAGTCGGTGGGAGGCGCTGCTGCACCCGGTGCTGCCGGCGATGTGGCTGCACCGGGTCGCCCACCGGCTTCACCGGCGCGGCCGGCGGCTGCCCGCCCGGCTGCTGATGCTCCTCGCGCGCGGGTTCACCGGGGTGGAGATCCACCCCGGTGCGGTGCTCGGGCGCAGGGTGTTCGTCGACCACGGAGCGGCGGTGGTGATCGGGGAGACCGCCGTCGTGGGCGACGACGTGACCATCTACCACCAGGTGACGCTGGGCGCGGTCGGGTGGTGGCGCGACAACCGGCGGGCCGCCGGGGAGCGGCGGCACCCGGTGATCGGCGCCCGCGTGGTGCTGGGCGTCGGCGCGACCGTCCTCGGCCCGGTGCACGTGGGAGACGACGCCGTCATCGGGGCACGGGCGCTCGTTCTCGGAGACGTGCCCGCCGGCGGGCGGGCCCTCGCCCCGGTCAGGGCCGTGTCACCGGGGCAGGGGGTGTCACCGGGGCCGGTGACCCCGGCGGTGCCGCCGGTGCCGCGCCGGGGGTGGGCCCCGCGGCCGGGACGTCCCGGCGCGGGGCACGCGCAGGCGCACGCCGGGGCGGGCGAGGCGACCGGAACGACGTGACCGCGTCCGGATGGACATCTTTCCGCCGCTCGCCTCTACGCTGCTGGGAAGACCCGCTCCCCGAGTTCCCGCCGCGTACCCGCCGCCCAGGCGCCGAAGGATGACCATATGGAGATCTGGATCAACCCCGACTGCTCCAAGTGCCGTTCCGCGCTGTCCGTCCTGGATTCCGAGCGGGCCGGTTACACCGTCCGCCGGTATCTGGAGGACCCGCCCAATGAGCTGGAGCTCCGCGAGGTGCTGACCCGGCTCGGCCTCGACCCCTGGGACATCGCCCGGCTGGGCGAGCCGGTGGCCGCCGAGATCGGCCTGGCCGACTGGCCCCGTACCCCCGCGGACCGCGACCGCTGGATCCGGGCGCTGGCCGCCCATCCCGTCCTGATCCAGCGTCCCATCATCACCACCGACGACGGATCGGCCGTCGTCGGCCGCAGCGAGGAGGCCGTCCGCTCGGTGCTCCCGCGCCGGTAGCCGTCGCCGACCCGATGCCGGCCGGCGGCGGAGCGCCCGTCGCCGCCGACCGGCACCGGACCGGCCGAGCCGGTCCGCGGTCGACGCGCGGCCGGTGAGGGGGTGCCGAACCCGTCGGCGTGCCTGACATGGGAGCGTCGAACCCGCCGTCGCGTCCGGGTGCCGGACCGGCCGGACCGGTCGTCGTGGCCGGTCGGTGAATTACGGCGGACGGAATTCACGGCGGCCGGCCCGGTGGAATTCGGGCAGTACGGAGTCCGACGGCGGGCACTGCGGAAAACCGCTCCGTCTCATGTGCCCGGGTACGGCGATCCCAGCCGTCCGATCTCTCTCACCTGCGACGTCGCTGCCGTCCGGATGTCGGCGACGTACCTGACCGCCCGGTAGTGAGCGCTAACATCCAGAGCCCGAATCCCATTTAAGAGTGCTTCGGCGGAGACGTCAACGGGTGTTAACGGATTATTTCGGTGTGATCAGAACGTAACCGGAGCCCACCTTGACGACAACTAATGTTAACGCTCACAGTTTTCTCAGGCCGAACGCGACGAGCATTCGGCGGGGCCGAGCGCCGGGCATCGAAGCCGGGCGAAGGGGGGAGCTCCGTCGTCCCGGCACTGACACCCAGAAAGGAACCCCCGTGTTCAAGAGGATCTCGGCGCTGGTCCTGGTCGGCGTCACGACACTGGCCATGGCCGGTTGCAGTGGTTCGGGCGGCTCCGGCGGCTCCGGCGGTTCGGGCGGCTCGTCCGACGGAAAGATCGTCATGGGCTTCGCCCAGGTCGGCGCGGAAAGCGGCTGGCGAACCGCCAACACCAAGTCGGTCCAGGAGTCCGCCCAGTCGGCGGGCGTCGACCTGAAGTTCTCCGACGCTCAGCAGAAGCAGGAGAACCAGATCAAGGCGATCCGCTCCTACATCCAGCAGAAGGTCGACGTCATCGCCTTCTCACCGGTCGTCGAATCGGGCTGGGACACCGTGCTGAACGAGGCGAAGAATGCCAAGATCCCGGTCATCCTGACCGACCGGGCCGTGGATTCGAAGGACACGAGCCTCTACAAGACCTTCCTCGGCTCCGACTTCACCGAGGAGGGCAAGAAGGCCGGCCAGTGGCTGGTCGACCAGTACAAGGACGGCACCGACCAGGTGAACATCGTCCAGCTCGAGGGCACGACGGGCTCCGCCCCGGCCAACGACCGCAAGGCGGGCTTCGAGCAGGTCATCTCCGCCGACCCCAAGTTCAAGGTCATCGCCTCGCAGACCGGCGACTTCACCCGGGCCAAGGGCAAGGAGGTCATGGAGGCGTTCCTCAAGGCCAACCCGAAGATCGACGTCCTGTACGCGCACAACGACGACATGGCGCTCGGCGCGATCGAGGCCATCGAGGGCGCCGGCAAGGCGCCCGGCAAGGACATCAAGATCATTTCGGTGGACGCGGTCCACGACGGCATGCAGGCGCTGGCCGACGGCAAGATCAGCTTCATCGTCGAGTGCAGCCCGCTGCTCGGCCCCCAGCTCATGGATCTGGCCAAGAAGGTCGTGAAGGGCGAGCAGGTTCCCGCCCGCGTCGTGACGGAGGAGACCACCTTCACCCAGGAGCAGGCGAAGGAGGCTCTGCCGGGCCGTAAGTACTGATCCCGGACCGGGTCGCCCCCGCGGGACGGGGGCGGCCCGCCGGCCGGTGAGCACAGCCGGTGAGCACAGCCGACGAGGAGAGAGACGCCACATGGCCCCACCCGCGCCGATCCTGCGGATGAAAGGGATCGGCAAACAGTTCCCCGGCGTGAAGGCGCTGGACGGCGTGGACTTCCGGCTGCTGCCCGGCGAGGTCCACGCGCTCATGGGAGAGAACGGCGCCGGCAAGTCCACGCTGATCAAGGTGCTGACCGGCGTGTACGACATCGACGCCGGCGAGATCGAGCTGGCGGGCCGTCCGGTGGTCTTCTCCGGACCGCAGGCCGCCCGGGAGGCCGGCATCAGCACGGTCTACCAGGAGGTCAACCTCTGCCCGAACCTCTCCGTCACCGAGAACGTCGTCATCGGCCGGGAGCCCCGCCGCCTCGGCCGAATCCGGTGGAAGGAGGCCCGCCGCCGGGCCGCTGAACTGCTGGGCCGTCTCGACCTCCACATCGACGTGTCGGCCCCTCTGTCGGCGTACTCGCCGGCCGTACAGCAGATGGTGTCCATCGCCAGGGCCCTGGACGTCGACGCCCGGGTCCTCATCCTCGACGAGCCGACCTCCAGCCTCGACTCCGGCGAGGTCGCGCAGCTGTTCCGGGTGATGCGGCGGCTGAAGGAGCAGGGCATCGCGATCCTGTTCGTCTCGCACTTCCTCGACCAGATCTACGAGATCGCCGACCGCATGACGGTCCTGCGCAACGGCCGGCTCGTGGGGGAGTACCTCACGAGCGAGCTGAGCCAGGTGGACCTGGTCGGCAAGATGATCGGCCGCGAGCTCGCCGACCTGGAGCGGCTGGAGGACAGGCCGCCGGCCAGGGAGGGCGCGCCGCTCGTGGAGACGGACGGGCTCGGCCGGTCCAGGGCGATCGAACCGTTCACGCTGACCATCCGGGAAGGCGAGGTGGTCGGTCTGGCCGGGCTGCTCGGCTCCGGCCGTACCGAGATCGCCCGGCTGCTGTTCGGCGCCGACCACGCGGGCACCGGCTCGCTGCGGATCGCGGGAGAGCCGGTCGGGCTGCGCACGCCCCGGGCGGCGATCCGCCACCGGCTCGCCTTCTGCTCCGAGAACCGGCGCGAGGAGGGGCTCGTGCCCGACCTCACCGTGCGGGAGAACATCGTCCTCGCGCTGCAGGCGTCCCGCGGGTGGACCCGGCCGATCCCCCGGCGCAGACAGGACGAGCTGGTCGCCAAGTACGTCTCCGCACTGAACATCCGCCCGGCCGACCCCGAGCAGCTCGTCAGGAACCTCAGCGGCGGCAACCAGCAGAAGGTGCTGCTGGCCCGCTGGCTCATCCTGGAACCCCGGCTGCTCATCCTCGACGAGCCCACCCGCGGCATCGACATCGGCGCGAAGACGGAGATCCAGCGCCTGGTGGCCGAGCTGTCCGGCGGCGGGATGGCCGTGCTGTTCATCTCCGCCGAGCTGGAGGAGGTCCTGCGGCTCAGCCACCGGGTCGGCGTGCTGCGCGACCGCCGCCTCATCGCCGAGATCGACAACGACGAGCGGCTGACCACCGGCGCCCTGATGGAGACGATCGCGAGCGGAGCCGCGTCATGACCGCACCCGCACCCTCCTCCGCTTCCGCGCACGCGTCCGCCTCGCCCGGACGCCGCCTGCTCGGACACCGCCTGTTGTGGCCCGTCGTGATCCTGGCGGCGCTGCTGCTGGTCAACCTGATGTTCACCGACGGCTTCTTCAAAATCGAGCTCAAGGACGGCCACCTCTACGGCAGCCTGATCGACATCGTCAGGTTCGGCGCGCCGCTGATCCTCGTGGCGCTGGGCATGACGCTGGTCATCGCGACCCGCGGCATCGACCTGTCGGTGGGCTCGGTCGTGGCGATCTCCGGGGCCCTCGCGTGCCTGCAGATCAGCGGCCTCGGAGACCAGAACTCGGTGGGCGGCGTACTGGGGGCGGTCGGCCTCGCCCTCGCGCTCTCGGTGGTGCTCGGCGCCTGGAACGGCCTGCTCGTCGCGACCGTGGGCGTCCAGCCCATCATCGCGACGCTGATCCTCATGGTCGCCGGGCGCGGCCTCGCCCAGCTCATCACCGACGGTCAGATCATCACGATCAACAGCGCGCCGTACAAGCTGATCGGCGGGGGTTACTGGCTCACGCTGCCGTTCGGGATCATCATCGTGCTCGCGGTGCTGGCGCTGACCGCGTTCCTCACCCGGCGGCTCGCCCTCGGCCTGCTCATCGAGTCGGTCGGCGGCAACGCCGAGGCGAGCCGGCTGGCCGGCATCAGCGCGCGCGGGGTGCTCCTGACCGTCTACACGTTCTGCGCGCTGTGCGCGGGGATCGCCGGGCTCATGATCAGCTCGAACGTCTCCAGCGCCGACGGCAACAACGCCGGCCTGTGGATCGAGCTGGACGCGATCCTGGCGGTCGTGATCGGTGGCACCCCGCTGTCGGGCGGCCGGTTCTCCATCGGCGGCACCGTGCTGGGCGCGCTCATCATCCAGACGCTGACCACCACCATCTACTCGATCGGCGTGCCGCCGGAGACGACGCTGCTGTTCAAGGCGCTCGTGGTGACCGTCGTCTGCCTGATCCAGTCCCCGGCCTTCCGCGCGAAGGTCTTCCACCGGCGCCGCCGCCCCGCCGGTGCGTCCCCGGTGGCGGAAGAGAAGGTGAGGGTCTCGGCATGACCGTCGCGACAGTCCCGGGCCGCCGGCTCCGGGTCCGGGTGCCGCGCAGGTACGTCCCGGTCCTGGTCACGGCCGCGCTGTTCCTCGCCATGTTCGCCGCGGGGGGCATCCGGTACGAGGGGTTCGCCACCGGGCAGATCATCCTCAACGTCTTCATCGACAACGCGTTCCTGCTGGTCGTGGCCGTCGGGATGACCTTCGTGATCCTCGCGGGCGGCATCGACCTGTCGGTCGGCTCGGTGGTGGCGCTGTCCACCATGGTCGCCGCGACGCTGCTGAAACAGGGCTGGTCCCCCTGGCCGGTGATGCTGATCGTGCTGCTCATCGGGGCGGTCCTCGGCCTCGGCATGGGCGCGATCATCCACTATTTCGAGATCCAGCCGTTCATCGTGACGCTGGCCGGGATGTTCCTGGCCCGCGGCCTGTGCTACACGATCGACACCCGGTCGATCCCCATCGAGGACCCGGTGTTCACCGCGTTCGCGCAGACGCGGATCGACCTCGGCGCGGACATGTGGATCTCGCCCGGCGTGCTGGTCGCCGCCGCCGTGGTCGTCGTGGCGGGGTACACGCTCCACTACACCCGGCTCGGCAGGAACGTGTACGCCACCGGCGGGAACGAGCAGTCGGCGCTGCTCATGGGCCTCCCGGTGGCGCGGACGAAGATCGCCGTCTACACGGTCAGCGGCTTCTGCTCCGCCCTCGGCGGCCTGGTGCTGTCGTTCTACATGCTGTCCGGGTACGGCCTGCACGCGGTCGGGATGGAGCTCGACGCGATCGGCGCCGTCGTGATCGGCGGCACCCTGCTGACCGGCGGCTCCGGCTACCTGTTCGGCACCGTGCTGGGCGTGCTCGTGCTCGGCCTGATCCAGACGATCATCAGCTTCGAGGGCACGCTGAACTCCTGGTGGACGCGGATCCTCATCGGCCTGCTTCTGTTCGTCTTCATCCTGATGCAACGCCTGATCACGGCTCGCAGGCGGTAGCCGCCGGGAAGTCCCCACCGTCGGTCCGAAAGATCGCGTGACGAGTTTTGGAGAGCATGTGAGCGGTAACGGCGAGCGCTACGTCGTCGGCGTCGACTTCGGGACCCTGTCGGGCAGGGCCGTGGTGGTGCGGGTGAGCGACGGCGCGGAGCTGGGCGGCGCGGTCCACGAGTACGCCCACGGGGTGATCGAGGACGCCCTCCCCGGGTCGGGCGTCCGGCTCGGCCCCGACTGGGCGCTGCAGTCGCCCCAGGACTGGATCGACGTGCTGCGGCACGCCGTACCGGAGGCCCTGGCGGCGTCGGGGGTCCCGCCGGAGCAGGTGATCGGCGTCGGCACCGACTTCACGGCCTGCACGGTGCTGCCCGCCACCGCGGACGGCGTCCCGCTGTGCGAGTCGCGGCCCGACCGGCCGCACGCCTGGCCCAAGCTGTGGAAGCACCACGCGGCGCAGCCGCACGCCGACCGGATCAACGCGCTGGCCGCCGAGCGCGGCGAGCCCTGGCTGCCCCGGTACGGCGGCCGGATCTCCTCCGAGTGGGAGTTCGCCAAGGGCCTCCAGGTCCTGGAGGAGGACCCGGAGACCTACGCGCTGGCCGAACGCTGGATCGAGGCCGCCGACTGGATCATCTGGCAGCTCACCGGCGTGGAGACCCGCAACGTCTGCACCGCCGGCTACAAGGGGATCTTCCAGGACGGCGGCTACCCTTCCGGCGGCTTCCTGGCCGCGCTCAACCCCGCCTTCGCCGGTTTCACCGGCAAGCTCGGCCGGGAGCTCGCGCCGCTCGGCGGCCTCGCCGGTCGGCTGACCGCGCGGGCCGCCGGGTGGACGGGCCTGCCCGAGGGCGTCGCGGTGGCCGTCGGCAACGTCGACGCGCACGTCACCGCGGCCGCCGCCGACGCGGTGCGGCCCGGCCAGATGGTCGCCATCATGGGCACCTCCACCTGCCACGTCATGTGCTCCGACCGCCTGGCCGAGGTGCCCGGGATGTGCGGGGTGGTGCGCGACGGCATCGTGCCCGGCCTGTGGGGCTACGAGGCCGGTCAGTCGGCCGTCGGCGACATCCTCGCCTGGTACGTGGACAACTGCGTGCCCGCGCCGTACGCCGGGCGGGCGGCGGAGCGGGGTCTCGGCCTCCACGAGTACCTGACGGAGCTGGCCGCGGAGCAGAAGGTCGGGCAGCACGGGCTGGTCGCGCTCGACTGGCACGGCGGCAACCGCTCCATCCTGGTCGACCACACCCTGTCCGGCGTGATCGCCGGGCAGACGCTCGCCACCCGGCCGGAGGACGTCTACCGCGCGCTCATCGAGGCCACCGCGTACGGCGCCCGCCTGATCGTGGAGACGTTCGAGTCCTCCGGCGTGCCGGTGGAGGAGTTCGTGGTCGCCGGCGGCCTGCTGAGGAACCCCTTCCTCATGCAGGTCTACGCCGACGTGCTGCGCCGGCCGCTGTCGGTGATCGGCTCCGGCCAGGGGCCGGCCCTCGGCTCGGCGATCCACGCGGCCGTCGCCGCGGGCGCCCACCCCGACATCACGGCGGCCGCGGCGGCGATGGGCAAGCGCGTCACCGGCGCCTACCTGCCCGACGAGAAGCGGGCCGACGCCTACGACCGGCTGTACGCCGAGTACCGCCGGCTGCACGACCACTTCGCGGACGGCGGCATGCTGCACCGGCTCCGCGCGATCAGGAACGAGGCGAGCGCGTGAGCGGCGACCGGAGACGGGACGGGCGCGTGAGCGGCGACCAGGGACAGGACGAGCGCGTGAGCGGCCACCGGGAACGGGACGGGCGCTCAGGGCGCGACCGGAACGAGGCGTGCGGGTGAACCGCGACCGGAACGAGGAGAAGCGTGTGATCGGGGCGGGCTCATGAGCGGGGACAGGCGTGTGATCGAGGAGCTGCGGGAGACCGTCTGCCGCCTCCATACCGAGCTGGTCCGCTACGGCCTCGTAGCGTGGACCGCGGGGAACATCTCCGGGCGGGTGCCCGGGGCGGACCTTTTCGTCATCAAGCCCAGCGGCGTCTCGTACGACGACCTGACCCCTGAGTCGATCGTCGTGTGCGACCTCTCCGGCGAACTCGTCGAGGGGACGCTCGCGCCGTCCAGCGACACGGCCGCGCACGCCTACGTCTACCGGCACATGCCGGAGGTGAACGGGGTGGTGCACACCCACTCCACGTACGCCTCCGCCTGGGCGGCCCGGGACGAGCCGATCCCCTGCGTGCTGACCGCGATGGCCGACGAGTTCGGCGGCGAGATCCCGGTCGGGCCGTTCGCGCTGATCGGCGGCGACGACATCGGCAAGGGCATCGTGGAGACCCTGACCGGGCACCGCTCCCGCGCGGTCCTCATGCGCAACCACGGGGTCTTCACGATCGGCGAGTCACCGAAGGCGGCCGTCAAGGCGGCCGTGATGTGCGAGGACGTCGCCCGCACCGTGCACGTCTCCCGCCAGCTCGGCACCCCCGTGCCGATCGCCCCGGGCGACGTCGACAGCCTGTACGACCGCTACCAGAACGTCTACGGACAGAGGAGTCACCGGTGAAGCTATGGTTCCTGACCGGCAGCCAGGGCCTGTACGGCGAGGACACGCTGCGCCAGGTGGCCGGGCAGTCCCGCGAGATCGCCGGGAAGCTGGGTGAGTCGCTGCCGTTCGAGGTGGAGTGGCGGCCGGTGCTCACCGACGCGGCGGCCATCCGCCGGGTGTGCCTGGAGGCGAACGCCGACGACGACTGCGCCGGCCTGATCGCGTGGATGCACACGTTCTCCCCGGCCAAGATGTGGATCGCCGGGCTCGACGCGCTGCGCAAGCCGCTGCTGCACCTGCACACGCAGGCCAACGTCGAGCTGCCGTGGAGCTCCATCGACATGGACTTCATGAACCTCAACCAGGCCGCGCACGGCGACCGCGAGTTCGGTCACATCCAGACCAGGCTCGGGGTGCCGCGCAAGACCGTCGCCGGGCACGTCAGCGACCCCGCCGTGGCGGCGCGCGTCGCGGCGTGGGCGCGCGCCGCCGCCGGGAGGGCCGAGCTGACCTCCCTCCGGCTCGCCCGGTTCGGCGACAACATGCGCGACGTGGCGGTGACCGAGGGCGACAAGGTCGAGGCCCAGCTCAGGTTCGGCGTGTCGGTCAACACCTACGGCGTCAACGACCTGGTCGAGGCCGTGGACTCCGCGTCGGACGCCGAGGTGGGCGCGCTGGTCAAGGAGTACGAGGACGTCTACCGGGTGGCCCCCGAGCTGCGCGCGGACGGCGGGCGGCACGACTCCCTGCGTTACGCGGCCCGCATCGAGCTGGGCCTGCGCGCCTTCCTGGAGGCCGGCGGCTTCCGGGCGTTCACCACGAACTTCGAGGACCTCGGCGGGCTGCGGCAGCTTCCGGGGCTCGCCGTACAGCGCCTCATGGCCGACGGCTACGGCTTCGGCGGCGAGGGCGACTGGAAGACCTCGGTGCTGCTGCGCACGCTGAAGGTGATGTCGGCCGGGCTGCCGGGCGGCACCTCGTTCATGGAGGACTACACCTACCACCTCACCCCGGGGGAGGAGCTGATCCTCGGCGCGCACATGCTGGAGGTCTGCCCCACCATCGCCGAGGACACGCCCTCGTGCGAGATCCACCCGCTGGGCATCGGCGGCCGGGAGGACCCGGTGCGGCTGGTGTTCGACGCCCGGCCCGGACCGGCCGTGGTGATCGGCCTGGCCGACATGGGCGACCGGTTCCGCCTGGTGGCCAACGAGATCGACGTCGTCGCCCCGCCGGAGCCGCTGCCGAGCCTGCCGGTCGCCCGCGCCGTCTGGCGGCCGCGGCCCGACCTGCGGACCTCCACCGAGTCGTGGCTGACGGCCGGCGCGCCGCACCACACCGTGCTGTCCGCGGCGGTCGGGGCCGAGGAGCTCACCGACCTCTCCGACATGCTCGGCGTCGAGCTGCTCGTCATCGACGCCGAGACCACCTCCCGGCGGTTCGCCAAGGAACTGCGCTGGAACCAGGCGTACTACCGGCTCGCGCAGGGATTCTGACGCGCCCGCGGCGGCCGGCGAGGGGGAGCTCGCCGGCCGCGCGGTTCCGGAGGGCCCGCTACGGAAGCGGCTCGAAGGAGATGTGCGGGGCCAGCGCGCGGAGGAAGCCGGCGGCGTCGAAGATCTCGCCGGCGGAGGCGACGCCGGCCGTCCCGGCCCGCCCGGTGAGGACACGCTCGACCGCCTCCACCGCGAGCGGCGCGGTGACGGCGTAGATGTCCCGGCCGATCGCCACGGCGCGCCGTTCGGCGCCGCCGGAGCGCACGACGACGTCGACGAGGAAGGTCTGCGCGGACCGCCCGTGCTCGTCGGCCGGGGCCGGCGCCGGAGTGTCCGGGTCCGACAGGTCCCTGGCGGCCTCGGCCGTCATGTAGGTGCGCACCTCGGGGATGGGCAGGTGGCTGGGGATGGTCACGACGTCGGCCATCGTGAACTCCCCGATGACGGTCCGGGGGCCCATCGGGCCGGGGAAGGGCCACTCCAGGACCGGCGGCTCGTCGTCGTGGTACTCCAGCCGGGTTCCGGACGCCATCGCCTCCAGCTTTCCGCTGTCACGGCCGGACAGGACCGGGACGAACCCGCGTTCCCGCAGCCGCGCCACCACGAAGCGCCCGGTGTGCCCGTACGCGCCGAACACCGCCACCTTGAGTTCCGACGCCCCCGACGCCTCTGACGTCCCCGATGCCATGGCTTCTCTCCTCGCACTCGAACGCCCTGCCGCGATCCGTGGTGAACATCCTGGTGACGGCGGGCGTCCCACCGTGAGTGTCCGGAATGCCATTGCCCGTACCATTCCGGACATGAACACTGTCGCGCTGGCCGCCACCGACGGCATGCTGCACTTCGAGCTGTCCCTGGCGTACGAGGTCTTCGCCACCGCCCCGGCCGGCGTGACGGTCCCCTGGTACGACGTCACCGTCTGCGGGCCGGGCACCGTACGGCTCGGCCGGTTCCTGCTGGAGCCCGACCACGGCCTCGACCGGCTCCGGCACGCCGGCACCGTGATCGTCCCGGGCTGGGCCGACGTCGACGTCGATCCGCCCGCCGACCTGGTCGACGCGGTGCGCGAGGCCCACGAGGCGGGCGCGCGCGTGGCCTCCCTCTGCACGGGCGCGTTCGTGCTGGCCGCCGCCGGCCTGCTGGACGGCAGGCGCGCGACCACGCACTGGGCGCACACCGGGGACCTGGCCGCCCGCCACCCCCGGGTGGAGGTGGACCCGGACGTCCTGTACGTGGACGACGGCAGCGTGCTCACCTCGGCCGGCAAGGCCGCGGCCATGGACCTGTGCCTGCACCTCGTCCGTCTCGACCACGGCTCCTCGGTCGCCAACACGGTCGCCCGCCGCCTGGTCGTGCCACCGCACCGGGACGGCGGTCAGGCCCAGTTCGTCACCGCCCCGGTGCCCGCCCCCGACGACCACCCGCTCGCCGAACTGTTCCCCTGGGTGATCGAACGGCTGGACCGGCCGCTGACCGTGGAGGACTTGGCCCGCCGGGCGCGGATGAGCTCACGGAACCTGAACCGCCACTTCAGGTCGGTGACCGGCACCACCCCGCTGCAGTGGCTGCTGACCCAGCGGATCCGTCACGCCCAGGAACTGCTGGAGACCACCGGTGACGGCGTCGACGCCATCGCGGCGGCCACCGGCATGGGCACCGCCACGACGCTGCGCCGGCACTTCAACCGCACGGTCGGCGTGCCCCCGGACACCTACCGCCGCACCTTCCGCTCACGGACCCGCCCCGCCCCGGACAACCGGTGAGGATCTTCCGCCGAGGCTGGGGATTCATCCCGCTCGGCGGTCTGTCCGTGGGTAGCGTTGCCCGCCATGACCGACTTCATCGCCCTTCCCTTCTACGACCTCATCCACGAGAACGCGCACGTGCCGGAGATCCGCAGGACGCTGCCCCCGCTCCTGGCCGGGGTGCGGCGGAGCGTTCTGGAGATCGGCGCGGGGACCGGCCTCATCACCACGTCGCTGGCCGACTGGACCCCGGCCGAGATCTTCGCGCTGGAGCCCTCGGCCGGCATGCGCGGGGTGCTGCTGTCCCGGCTGACCGCCCGCCCGGAGCTGCTGGAGCGGGTGACCGTGCTGCCCTGCGACGCGCTGAGCCTGGACCTGGCCGAACCGGTCGAGGCCATGGTGATGATCAATGTGATGTACGCCCTGGAGCCGGACTACCGGGCGCGGCTCTGGCCGGTGCTGGCCGCCCACCTGGAGCCCGGCGGCCTGCTGGTCCTCACCTGGCGTGACGGCGGCCCGCCGGCGGTGGGCCCGATGCGGGAACTGGACTCGCGCCGCGTGGGCCGGCACACCTACACGGTCCTGTCGGAGATCCTCGAATCGGACGGGGAGGAGGCGTGCCGGGCCCGCTACCTCTACCGGATCACCGAGGGCGACCGGGTGATCGACGAGGAGGAGATCGTCGGCCACGCCTACCGCCCCGCGTGGGAGGTGATCGAGAAGGAGCTGACCGGGGCGGGCTTCACGCGGGCCGGCGCGCCCGACGGCCTCCTCGCCTGGCGGCTCGCCTAGAGCCCGATCCAAAGCCTGGAGGCGCCGCCGGGCGGCGGGTTCATGTCCTCGGGCCCGGCGTGCGGTCGTCGCAGACCCGGCACCAGCCGAGCTCGGAGCAGTGGACGCCGTGAGCGGGGCAGAACGTCTCCTCGTCGTCCGCGCCCGGCCAGCTCCACGTCCCGGACGGGCCGTACCGCGCGGGCAGTTCGAACCGCTCGACGATGTCCCGGTACGCGCGCAGGTGCGGCTCCGCGAGGGCCGGGTCGTAGCACAGCTCGTCCCAGCGGTGGCGGGTGCCGGCCAGGTCGATGGCGCGCAGGAGGAACGCCTTCTGCCGGGGGAATTCCGCCGGGTCCCAGGCGATCTCCTTCAGGTCGAAGCCGACGCAGCCGCGGCCGGCGAGGTTCTGGTCGTGCCAGGCGATCCACTGCGCCAGCGCCCGTTCCCATCGGTCGGCGGCCAGGTCGGACAGGGCGAACTGCAGCACGGACAGGAACGCGTCGGTCGCGCCGTTGGAGAGCCTCAGGACACGAGGACCGTCGCCGAAGCGGTTGGCCATGGGCGCGACTCCTCTGCGGGCGGTTGCCGGGGGCCGGCGTCGATCGTAGGGGAGTTCGGGCCGGGCCTCCAGAGCGGTGGCCGGTGCGCGTGGCGACGGAGATGACGGCCATAGCCGCCCGGCCGTGAGGCGGCCCTCCGCTTGACGCCGTGCCCGGCGAGTTCATGTTCGAAGGCCCGGCGGCATCACCACGGCGAGCCGTGATCCGCCGCGCCGTCACCGCCTGCGGTGCGCGGCCTCACCCCTCGGACGGCATCGGCGCGGGCCCCATCAGGACGCGCAAGCCCTCCAGCAGGTCCGCCGGATCCGGCGCGCCGTCGGGGTCCACCAGCCACTGCGCCGCCAGGCCGCCCACCAGGGTCTGGATCACGGCTCCCACCTTCTCGGAGTCGGAGCCGAACAGCTCCGCCAGCCCCAGCCTGGCCTGCCGTCCCGCCTCCGCGAAGGACTCGCGCATCTCGGGGGTGCGCGCCATGTGCGCGACCAGCTCGAACTGGATCACCCACAGTGGCCTGGCACGGGTGAAGGACTCGATGACCTTGGCCCAGGTCGTCTCGAAGTCTCCCGGCCCGGCCAGCGCCCGGCCCAGGTCGTCGGCCCATTCCTGCATCGCCTCCACCACCGCCTCGTTGAGCAGCGCGTCTTTCGTGCCGTAGTGGTAGCCGATCGCGGCCAGGCTGACCCCCGCGGCCGTGGCGATGTCACGCGCGGTCGTGCGGAAGTAGCCCTTCTCGTAGAGGCAGTGCTTGGCGCCTTCCAGAAGATCTTCTCGATTTCCCATGGACCCGAGCTTACACAGCCGTCTTGCACATGTGTCTAACACATATGTACTATTCGTGGCGTGACGAACATCCTGATCTCCGGCGCCAGCATGGCGGGCATGACCCTGGCCTACTGGCTCCGCGAGCACGGCTTCACCCCGACCGTCGTCGAGCGCGCCGCCGACATCCGCGAAGGCGGCTACAAGGTCGACATCCGGGGCGCCGCCCTCGACGTCGTCGAGAGGATGGGCCTGCTGGAGGAGATCCGCGCCCTGCGCACCGACGTCCGCGCCGGCTCGGTCGTCGACGGCGAGGGCCGCCGGGTGGCCAGCATGGACGGCGACAGCTTCGGCGGCCGCGTCCACCAGGACGCCGAACTGCACCGCGGCGACCTCGCCCGGCTCCTCCACGAGGCGACCGCCGGCGTCGAGTACGTCTTCGGCGACTCGATCGCCGCCATCGACGGCACCCGGGTCACCTTCGCCGGCGGGCTCGTCCGCGACTTCGACCTCGTCATCGGCGCCGACGGGCTGCACTCCAACACCCGCGCCCTGGCCTTCGGCCCCGAGGAGCGCTTCGTCCACGACATGGGCTACAACGTCTCGATCTTCAGCGTGCCCAACCACCTCGGGCTCGACTGCGAGGAGCTCACCTACGTCGGCCCCGGCCGCACGGCGCTGCTCTACAGCACCCGCCAGGACGCCGGCGCGAAGGCCATGTTCCTGTGGGCCGCCACCGGCAAGGCAGGCGACCGAGCCGAGCAGGAGCGTGCGCTGGCCGAGGCCTACCGCGGATCAGGGTGGGAGGTGCCACGCCTGCTGGAGGCCATGACCGGCGCCCCCGACTTCTACTACGACTCCATGAGCCAGGTGCGCATGGACACCTGGCACGCCGGCCCGGTCGCCCTGGTCGGCGACGCCGCCTACTGCGCCTCACCCGCCTCCGGCCAGGGCACCAGTCTCGCGCTGGTCGGCGCGTACGTGCTGGCGGGCGAGCTCAAGCGGGCCGGTGGCGACCACACCGCCGCCTTCCCCGCGTACGAGGCGCGGATGCGGTCCTTCGTCGCGGCCAACCAGGCCCTGGGCACCGCCAACATCAAGCGCATGGTCCTGTCGAGCCGCTCCCAGGTCCGCATGTCGATGCTGATGCTGCGTCTGGTCAACCTGCTGCCCGGCAAGGAGCGGATCATGGCCAAGGTCGTCGAGCCGATCCACCGCGCCGCCACCGCCATCGACCTGCCCGCCTGGTGACACCTCGCGGACACCCCGCCTGGACCCGCGACCGCCAGGCGTCCTGACCCCCACCGTCCTTGAAAGAGATCTCTCAATGTCCACGAAACCGCTGTCTCGCACCACGGTCGGCACTGTCCTCGCAGTCGTCGGCGCCCTGTTCATCGGCTATGTCGGGGTGAGTTACCTGCTGGCTCCTCAGTCCATGGCGCCCAACTTCGGCCTGCCGAGCTGGCCACATGACGAGGGCGCGGGATTCCTCGCCGTCAAGGGAATCCGGGATCTGGTGTCCGGTCTGGTGATCCTCGCGGTCCTGGCGACAGGCAACCGTCGCGTCCTGGGCTGGGTCATGGTGGCTGCGGCGCTCACCCCGATCGGCGACATGTTCATCGTGCTGCTCTCCGGCGGAGACTCCGCAACCGCCTTCGGCGTGCACGGTGCCACCGCCGCCGCGGTCGCCCTCGCCGGGGGCCTCCTGCTCAGCGGTTCCCGAGCCGGGTCGCCGCAACCTGCCGCCTGACAGCCGGCCCATCGGGCGCCCGTCTTCTGGGCGGCGGCGAGCGGCGGCTGGGGTCGCGTTCAGGAGCGGAGGGCCGAGACGGGGTCTCCGCCCGGAAAACGATCCGCCCGGAAAACGAGTGGCGACGCGCCTCCCGCCGGGAGTTCACTGAGGGCCCGCCGCACGCAGAGGGAGTCCTCCGTTGATCGCAGTCTCGGCCGCCTCGGGCGCGCTCGGCCGCCTCGTCATCGCTCACCTGCGCACCCGGACGGAGGTGACCGCCGTGGTGCGCGACCCCGGACGGGCCCCCGAGGGCGTCCCGGTACGGCGCGGCGACTACGACGACCCGGCGAGCCTGCGTGAGGCCTTCGACGGGATCGGCCGCCTGCTGCTGATCTCGTCCCCGGAGCTCGACACCGCCCGCAGGACCGGGCAGCACCTGGCCGCCGTGGCCGCCGCGAAGGACGCCGGCGTCGGCGCCGTCGTCTTCACCAGCTTCCTGGGGGCCGACACCGCCGCCACCGGCCTGACCGAGGCGTACCACGCCACCGAACAGGCCATCCTCGGCAGCGGCCTGCCGTACACGATCCTGCGGCACCCCTTCTACGGCGACGCGTTCGTCCCGCGGGTCTCCGGCGGGGAGTTGACCGCGAGCACCGGGGGGCGCGGCCTGAACACCGCGTTCCGGTCGGATCTGGCCGAGGCGGCCGCGAACGTGTTGACGGGCGAGGGGCATCTGGGCCGGGCGTACGACCTCACCGGCCCGCTGTGGAGCCACCCGGAGGTGGCGGAGGCGCTGGGGGTGCCGTACCGGGAGGTCCCGGACGCCGGTCCGGCCGCCATGAGCTGGATCAACGCCCAGGTGCGCGCGGGTGCGCTGGAACGGCAGACCCCCGACCTGGAGAAGGTGCTCGGCAGGCCCGCGGAGACGGTCGTCTCCCGCGCCCTGGAACTGCACGGCGCACCGCGCTGACCGCCGCGCATGTCATGCCGGCCGGCCGGTGACGATGCCGCCGGCCGTCCGGTCCGGAATCACTTGCCGGTGTGCCCCGGACATATATACAAGAGACATTGCACAATGACTCTTGTGCATTTACGGTGGGGTGATGCGTGATCATCAGACGAGCGGTACGGCGGACGGGACGCCGGAAGCCCGCGCGGCGGACGAAGTACACGAGGTGCGCGAGGTGCGCGACTCGAAGGTGCTGGCCGCGATGTCCCACCCGCTGCGCCGGCGCCTGCTGGACATCCTGCGGGTGGACGGCCCCTCCACGGTGTCCGTGCTCGCCGGAAGGACCGGGCAGGCCGTCGGCAACATCAGCCATCACCTGAAGGTCCTCGCCGCGGGCGAGCTGGTGGAGGAGGTCCCCGAGCTCGCCCGCGACCGCCGGGAACGCTGGTGGCGCAGATCGCCGGGCGTCCTCAGCTGGTCGTCGGCGGACTTCCCCGACGACCCCGTGGCGGCGGCGGCCGAGTCCCTGGTCCTGGAGCGGCAGACCGCCCTCGTCCGGCAGTGGTTCGCCGAGCGTGAGAACCACCCCGAGCCGTGGCGGCGGGCCGCGTTCACCACCGACCACTGGGCGAGGTTGTCGGTCGCCGAGCTCGCCGAGCTGGAGGAGAAGGTCTTCGCCCTGCTGTCCTCACTGGCGGACCGGGAGATCCCCGACGACGGGCAGGAACGCGAGCTCGTCTTCCTGTCCGTCCGCGCCGTTCCCGGGCAGCCGTGACCGCGGCGGCCGCCACGCAGGCCGTACGGAACGGTCCGCCGAGGACGCGCGACTTCCGGCTGCTGTGGATCGGCGAGACGACGAGCATGCTCGGCAGCGCCGTCGCCGGTGTGGCGCTCCCGCTGGTCGCCGTGGTGACGCTGCGCGCCGGGACCTTCGCCGTCGGCCTGCTGACCGCGGCCGCCTGGCTGCCGTGGCTGCTGGTCGGACTGCCCGCGGGTGCGTGGGTGGACCGCCTGCCGAAACGGCCGGTGATGCTGGCGTGCAACACCGTCTCGATGGCGGTGTTCGCGAGCGTGCCGGTCGCGGCGTGGTCCGGCGTGCTCACGATGACGCACCTGCTCGTGGCGGCCATCGTGGGCGGTGTGGCGAAGGTGTTCTTCAACCTCGCCTACCGCGCATACCTCCCCGCCCTGGTCGGAGACGAGCGGCTGCTCGCGGCCAACACCAGGCTCCAGGGCGGCGAGTCGGCCGCCCAGGTCGCCGGCCCGGGGCTGGCGGGGCTGCTCGCCCAGGGCTTCGGCGCGGTCAGCGGCGTGCTGGCCGACGCGCTCAGCTTCGGCGTCGCCGTACTGTGCCTGCGCTCCATCCGCACACGCGAAACATGCCGGGACGGCACGGCAGGCGAGCCGCGCCGAGGTGGCGGGGGAAACGAGCCGCGCCGGGACGGCACGGCGAGCGGAGCGTACGGGGGCGGTACGGCGAGGCGGCGGCTGCGCGCGGAGATCCGCGACGGGCTGCGGTTCGTCGTGGGTGACCCGTACCTGCGCACACTCACCGTCTTCAGCGCGCTGTCCAACATCGCACTCATGGGCTACCAGTCGATCCAGGTCGTGTTCCTGACCCGCGACCTCGGCGCCCAGCCCGGACAGGTGGGCCTGGTGCTGGCCCTGGCCGGCGCGGGCGGCCTGCTGGGGGCGGCGCTGGCCGGCCGGATCGCCGCCCGGTTCGGGACGGCGCGGGGGTTCCTGCTGTGCGAGGCGTTCGCCGCGCCGATGCTGCTGCTCGGCCCGGCCGGCAGTGGCGGCACGGGCCTGGTGCCCTTCACCGCCGCCGGTTTCGGCGCGGGCGCGGGCATCGTCGCCTCGAACATCCTGACCTCCACCTTCCGCCAGCGGTACTGCCCGGCGGAGCTGTTCGGGCGGATCACCGCGAGCACGTCGGCGCTGAACTACGGCGCGATCCCCCTCGGCGGGCTGCTGGGCGGCGTGCTGGGGGAGGCGGTCGGCGTCCGCGGGACCATGTGGCTGATGGCCGCCGTCCAGCTCCTCTCCATCATCGTCCTGCTGCTCGGCCCGCTCCGCCCCCTGCGCGACTTCCCCACACGCCCGCCGACGCCCAGCCGTCCATGACCGGCCCCGCATCTCCTCCGCCCGGTCAGTGAGTACGGGACCGGTGTTCCGACGACATCGCAGATGTCTCATCTGGGGGAGCGGCCTCTCCGGCCTTTCTGATGGGATCCTTGAAACCATGGCTGACGAGGGGAAGACTTCTCCCGGTGATGGCCCCATCGATGGCGTCTGCCGACCGGCTGCCGCTCGACGTTCGCGACCGTACGGCCGTGGCCGCTCTGATCGGCGAGTTCGGCCCCGATGTCGTCGTCAACGCGGCCTTCCGCCAATCGGACTGGGTGACGACGGCCATGGGCGCCGCTCATGTGGCCGTCGCGGCCTCCGGGAACGGCGGACGTCTGGTGCACGTGTCCAGCGACGCCGTCTTCTCCGGTGAGGCGGTCACCTATACCGAGGACTGCGTTCCCGATCCGGTCACCCCGTACGGAGCGGCGAAGGCGGCCGCGGAGACGGCCGTGCAGGTGATCGACTCCACCGCAGTGATCGCACGGACGTCTCTGATCATCGGTGACGGCGGGTCTCCCCATGAGGACCTGGTGCGCTCGCTGGCCGCAGGCCGCAGGGACGGGGTGCTGTTCACCGACGACATGCGCTGTCCTGTGCATGTCCGTGACCTGTCAGCGGCTCTCCTGGAGCTCGCGAGCTCCGATCGCGCGGGGATCCACCACGTGGCCGGGGCGGACGCGGTGAGCCGGTACGAGCTGGGATGTCTCATCGCACGGCGTGACGGATTCGATCCGGCCCGGTTGCCGACCGGCCGGCGCGCCGACACCGGCCTGCCCGGGCCGGTCGATGTGCGACTGGACTGCGGTCTGACTCGGCGGCATCTGCGGACCAGGCTGCGTGGTGCGCGAGAGTTCATGAAATAGCCTGCGATGCCCTTCGCCGCCTCGCCGATCCGGCGAGTCGCCTATCAAGATCTCTTCTGGTTGTACAACCGGTCTGAAGCCGCTCGGTTCCCGTCCCCGTCAGAGGGCGTCACCTTCGCCGAGTAGGAGTGCGGAGCCGACGTGCTGCCAGTCCCACAGGCGTTCGGGGCCGTGCTGGATGACGAGGCTGACGGAGTCGAGCGTGAGCTCACGCGGAGGGAGGCACGTTTCCAGGGCTTCGATCAGCGGGGCGGCGGGCTGGTCGGCGGTGCTGTAGGCGATGGTGGCGTGGGGGGTCCAGGGAGCGGCGCCTCCGGTGTGTGCTTGACGGCCGGTGACGGTTTCGGCGGCGGTCTGGACGGCGTCGCGGATGGGTTTCAACTCGGAGGCGGACTCGACGCCGAGCATGATCGCTTGTGGGTGATAGAGGATGCGGCCCAGCGTCACGGTGACGGGTGGCACGTCTGCAAGCAGGCGTGATACCTCGGTGAGCATCGTGTGTCCCTGGTCGAGAGAGACGCTGCCGGTCGGGCCGACGACGAGTGCGGTCATGTGCAGCCACTTGGCGGGTGTGTAGTGCAGGCCGGAGAAGGGAGCGAGCCGGTCCCGTGCTTCCTGAGCCATCGCGCGGACCTGCGGATAACGGCCGATGAGCAGGTGCCAGTAGAACACGCCTTCACCCGGCCGGGGCTCTGGCCGATGAGCCCAGCGGTCTTCCATCCGGGCGGGGAGGGGGCTCATGCGCTCTCCGTGACGGGTTCATCCGGTAGCGCGGCGGCCTTGAAATCGCGGATCTGTTGTCTGAGTCGTACGGCGTCGGCACTGTCGGCGAAACGGGAACGGGCAAGCCGATGGGACAGGTCCTCCAGATAGCCGGTGACCGTGGTCAGACGTAGCTCGGGCGGCATGGCCAGGACGGGTGTGGTCTCGTGGATGACTCCGGCCAGGTCGTCCTTGAGTAGATGGGCGATGCTCGCGGTGACTCTGATCTGTGCCCAGTTGGCGGGGGCGGGCCGGTCACCCGCGGCCGTCGCCTGGTCGGTGTGGGCGACCGTTCGCAGGGCACCGTCCGGATCTCCGGTTCGTACGGCCACCGCGAGGCTGAAGAGCGTCCGCCGGGGCGCGGGGAAGGACCAGACAGAGCGGGTAGAGTCCGCTGTTCTCCCTGAAACATTGGGCATGTCGGCACGGTGGGCGGCCTCACGGGCTCGCCCGGCGTCTCCGAACAGGGCCGCGGAGTTGGCCTCATACCATGCGAGCTGCTGTTTCATCGGGCCTGCAGGGGTGGCGTCGTATCCGCGCCGGGCGAGGTCGGCGGCCTCGATGTAGCGGCCCTGCCATCGCGCCGTCTTGGCACGCGCGTACCAGGCGGGCCCGGGATTGGAACCGGCTTCTTCGGCGAGCCGGACGGCGAGCCGACCGTACTCTTCGGCTGCCTGGTCGCGGTCGATGTCACCGAGCAGTACGGCGGCGTGGGCGATCAGGTCGGCGTCGATCCGCAACAGATCCCGCGTCTGGCGGAATCCGAGGTCACGTCTGTCAATCAGGTCACGGACCTGACGATGTACGCGTCTGACATGACACAGCAGGTTCCTGGGAGGGACCTCGGTGTGTGCGTCGGCCATGGATGCCGCCGCCTGTTCGATTTCCCCGATGGCATCGGCGTGACGGCTGCCCCGATTCAGCCAGGCCATGATGTCCGCGATCTCGTCGATCTCCGGCGACGCGTCTCGGATGAAGGGCGTGGATCTTTGGGCCATCCCCGCCTTATCTCGTTGTGAGCGTATGAAACCCAGTTCATCCGGTGACAGACCGGTGAGCTGAGTCAGGGCCAACCGGTACGGCGTACTCGGCCACTTGACCTCTCCGGTCTCCCAACGGCGGATCCGCTCCTCGTCACACGCCAAGCGTTCGGCGATGCCCGTCGCCGTGGTGTTGATCCGCTCAGCCATCTCCACACGCGTAAGCCGGTGGGCACTCCGCCAGGCCCGCAACAGGGCATTGGGCGCCTTCTGTGACATGAAGGACCTTCCTCTCGGCGAGGGGGTCGGGGAGGGGGGCATGCGGGGGTCCCTTGACGTCCCGGCCAACGGTGGACTTGTCATCAGGCAATCACGGTACGTCAACCCACGTCCGGCCGCAGGGGACGCGGATCACAACGAGGGGATGGCCGGCGGCGACTCGGTCGGAGGGGAACAGGGAGACATGCCCCTGCTCTGCGTGCCGGGGACGTGGAACCCCATTCGGCTCGCGCCGTGCGCTCGTCCTCGAAGGGAGCAGTGATGACCACGACAGGTATGGAGAACAGGAATGTCTGGATCGCCTCGCGGGCGGCCGGGCCGGAGGGAGCGTCGGATGAATCCGATCATGCAGGCCACTGCGGCCTTCACCGAGTACCAGCGTCGGCAGCGCGAGGTGTTCGCGCTCACCCGGTTGCGCGATGAGCTGCTGAAGCACGGCATCCATGCCGAGCTGCGTGACGACGACAGTGCCCTGATGGTCCACCGTCCCGGCGGTGCCGGTCTTCCGGTGTGGGTGTTCGTCGGGTACGGCGGGGCCTACTACTCCTGGCGGTCCGCGGAGAAGCGTCACCCGGTGAGCGACCTTCAGGGCGCCGCACAGGTCTTGGCCGACTACGTCGGTCGCTGAGACGGGCACGGCGAGGCGGAAAGTCCGCCGGCAAGGAGGGAGCCGGAAGGGCGTTACCCCTTCCTCGCCGTGTCCCCTAGCTCCCCGGCGGACAGTAGAGCACGGTCGCGCGGCCCACCCCCTGTCCGCGCGTCTTTCCCCCGTCTCTCCTGCCTGCCGGGGCCGCTCCACAGTCGATCACTGCATATGCGAGACGCGCGACCGCGTTTCGGGGTGCAGGCTCCGGGAGCGCGGCCACCGGGAACGACGTTCACTCTCTCCTGGGGCCGCCCGGCCGGCCGTGACCGGCCTCGTGTGCCGCCAGGCCGGTCGACATCGGTGAGTCCGGCGGATGGTGGTGGACGGCCTCATCGGGAGAGACGGCCGGACGGGCACTCACGGCGAGACGAGTGGTTCGGACTCGTAGGCCCGGTGCAGCAGTTCCATGAAGGACGGCGCGTCGGGCAGGGACACGGCGCCGATCCGGCGCACCGCCACTCCTGGGGTCCACGAGTTCATGACCACGGCCCCCGCCAGTGTCGGCAGGTCGGCGGGCGTGACCTCCCGGACGCGCTGGGGCACGCCGAGGTGGTCCAGCCGCCGGCGGACGATGCCCATCGTGATCCCGTCCAGCACCTCGGCCTCGGGCCACACCACGGCGGTGCCGTCCCAGAAGGCCAGGTTCCAGATCGTCGCCTCGCTGAGCCGCCCCCGGCGGTCGACGAAGGCGGCGTCGTCGAAGCCCTGATCGACGGCCTGGCGGAGGAGGTACGTCTTGGCCACCTCGCCGACGTGCTTCACGGCGGGAAGGAAGCGCTCGTGCTCGACCATCGCCAGCGCGAGCGGCGCCCAGGGGCCGGACACGGCCGGCCTGGTGCGCACCAGCACTTCGAGCGGCACATCGGCTCCCGCCGTCGTGAACTCGCCCGTGGGGGAGTACACCGTGGCCGTCAGCGAGAGGTCGGCCGGCCCGGCCTGCACCGCCGCTCGCAGGCACGCCCGCACCCGGTCGTCGGGCAGTGCCCGGCCGAACAGCGTCACCGAGGCGGAGCGGAGGCGTTCCAGGTGCAGGTCGAGGCCCCGTACCCGGCTGTCGCGCACCTGCATGGCGGTGAAGTGGGCGTAACCCGCGAAGGCCAGCGGCGCCAGTTCGCCGGCGCTCGCCGTACGGCCGTCAAGGTGGGCGACGAAGGACGACATGAGGTGCTCCAGCGGTGCGAGACGAAACGGATCGCGGGCGGTCCGTCCGGAATGCCCGCCCGTGGGACGACGTTAGGGCTTCGCATCAGTGTGAAGGTCAACCTTGGGAGCGGGTCGCATGCTGATCGGGGAGCTGTCCCGGCGCACCGGAGTCAGCACGCGGCTGCTGCGTTACTACGAGACGCAGGGGCTGCTCGATGCCGGGCGCGGGCCGAACGGCTACCGCCACTACGCCGACGACTCCGTGGTCACGGTGCGGCAGATCCGCGCCCTGCTGAGAGCGGGCCTGACCACCGAGGTGATCCGCATCGCGCTGCCGTGCGCGCGGGGCGAGCGCCCGGACTTCGACTGGTGCGCGGA
Organism: Streptosporangium sp. NPDC004379; assembly: GCF_042873875.1. Taxonomy (NCBI): domain Bacteria; kingdom Bacillati; phylum Actinomycetota; class Actinomycetes; order Streptosporangiales; family Streptosporangiaceae; genus Streptosporangium; species Streptosporangium sp. NPDC004379. The sequence goes on along the minus strand of NZ_JBIAMC010000007.1, from coordinate 215,095 downwards.
GCTGTGGGACATCCTGAACGGGGAGCTGACGGCCATGGACGAGCGCATCGAGGGCCTCCAGCGCAGCCGCGGCGCCCTCGCGGACTTCCTGACGCGGCCCTGAGCCGTGGAGCCGTACGGCCGGCGCTTCCTCTCCCGGGACCAAGGCGATTCGTGGCGGACGAACGGCCGGATCCCGGCGGCGCCCCGGGCGCCGGGACGGCCGCGTGAGCGGTGTCCCGGCACCGGACGGTGAGGACCCGGCGAGGCCCGTGCGGTGTCAGCGCTCGTCGACGACCCGGCCGTTCAGGGCGGTGGCGTCCCTGGTGAGGGCCATGGTCAGCGGCGCCTCCGGGAAGGTGGGCAGCGCGGCGAACGCGGCGCCCATCTGCTCGGCGGTCTCCCAGTGCCAGGTGTCGGTGTAGGTGCCGTCCTCAAGGCGGACCAGCACGGTGCGGGTGAGCCCGGGGTGCCCCTCCCGGACGGTCGCGATCAGCGAGTTCCGGCGGGCGAGGAACTCCTCCAGGTCGGTGTCGGCGACGGAGTAGCGGTGCGAGCGGACGACGGACATGCCTGTGTCTCCTGTACGTGAGGGGTGGTTCGGTGGAGGGGGCCGCCCGTGCCGGGGTCTCTCGCGCGGGAACCCCGGGGCGGGCAGGCGGTCCTCCGGTTCTCCGGTTCAGGTGTCCCCCCGTGCGGGGGCGGGGTTCACCAGCTGCCGGCGACCTGCCGGATCGGGGCGTTCAGGCGGTTGAAGAGGTTGGTGACGGCGGTCATCAGCAGGATCGAGGCCATCTGCCGCTCGTCGAAGTGGGCGGTGGCGTTGTCCCAGATCTCGTCGGGGACGGCGTCGGTGCGGTCGGCCAGCCGGGTCGACGCCTCCGCCAGCTCCAGCGCGGCCCGCTCGGCGTCGGTGTAGTAGGGGGCCTCGCGCCAGGCGGACACCAGGCCGACGCGCTCGTCGCTCGCGCCGAGCTTGCGCAGGTTCTTGTAGCCGGTGTCGACGCAGAAGCTGCAGCCGTTGATCTGGCTGACCCGCAGGTGGATCATCTCCATGAGCTCCTGGGGGAGCCCCTGCGACTGGGCGGCCCGCATCAGCTCCATGATCGGCTTCATCGCGGCGGGGATGATCGTGGCGGGGTTCTTCATCCGGGCTTCCATCGTGTCTCCTCCGTCTCGGTCCGGGTGGGACCCTCGGTTCGTGTGAGATCAGGTTGTCCGACCGGGTTGATACATTCGCGATGCGCGCACGATGTGGTGATCATGGGGGGACGATGCTGCGGTTCACTCTTCTCGGCCCCGTCCAGGTGATCCACGACGGCGAACCCCTGACCGGCATCGCCCCGCGTCACCGCGCCGTGCTGGCCTACCTCCTGCTCAACGCCGGTCGTGTGATCGGCATCGAGCGGCTGATCGAGGCGATGTGGGGCCACGACCGGCCCGACACCGCCCGGTCGCAGATCCACGCCTCGATCACCGCGCTCCGCAGGGTGCTGCGCGGCGCGGGAGCCGCGGAGCTGCTCGAGACGCGTGCCGGCGGCTACGTCGCGCGGCCGGAGCCCGGGCAGGTCGACGCGCGGGAGTTCACCGGACTGGTGGCCGCGGGCGCGTTGCGCGAGGCCCTCGACCTGTGGGGCGGCGAGGCGCTGGAGGACGTGCACGCGCACTACGCCGACGGCGTCCGGGAGCTCTGGAACGACCGGCGCCTTTCGGCCTACGAGCGCCTGGTGGAGGACGAGCTCGCCGCCGGGCGGCACGGCGACCTGCTCGACGGGCTCGCCGCCCAGGTGGCCGTCAACCCGCTCCGCGAGAAGCTCAACGGCCATCTCGTCCTGGCCCTGCACCGGGCGGGACGGCAGGCCGACGCCCTCGCCGCGGCGCGCGCGTACCGTACGGCTCTCGCGGACGAACAGGGCCTCGACCCCGGGCACGCCTTCACCGAGCTGGAGCGGGCGGTCCTGGCGGACGACCCTGCCCTGCGCCTCGCCGGCACGGCTCCGGTCGTTCCCGGGCCGCCACGCCGCTCCACCTTCCTGCCCTACGACATCCCCGACTTCTCCGGGCGGGCCGCCGAGCTGGAGCGGCTCGTCGGCGAGCGGCGCGGGCCGGCGGTCGTCACGATCGACGGCATGGCCGGGATCGGCAAGACCACGCTCGCCGTCCACGCGGCCCACCGGCTGGCCGCCCGCTACCCGGACGGCCGGCTCTTCATCGACCTGCTGGCCCACACCGCGGGCCGGGAGCCGCTCGACGCCGCCTCCGCGCTGGAGGCGCTCCTCCGCCAGCTCGGGGTGCCCGCGGACCGCATCCCGGTCTCATCCGCCGAGCGGGGCGCCCTCTGGCGCGCCGAGCTGACGGGCCGCCGGGTGCTCGCCGTACTGGACAACGTCCTCGACGCCGAGCAGGTGCGTCCCCTTCTGCCGGGGCACTCCGACACCCTCGTCCTGGTCACCGGCAGGCGGCGGCTCGTCGACCTGGACGGCGCCCAGGCGCTCTCGGTCGACGTGCCGAGCGAGGAGGACGCCGCCGGGCTGTTCGAGCGGATCGTGGGCGAACGCGCCCGCCACGAGCCGGACGCCGTACGCGAGGTGCTGCGGCTCTGCGGGCGTCTCCCGCTGGCCATCCGGCTCTCGGCCGCCCGCCTCCAGCACCGGCCGCGCTGGACCGTCTCCTACCTGGCGGACCGGCTGCGGGAGCGCCGTCGGCTGCTGGACGGGGTGTCGGCGGCCTTCACCCTCTCCTACGAGCAGCTGGACGACGCCGAGCAGCGCATGTTCCGCCTGCTCGGGCTGGTGCCCGGTCGTGACATCGACGCCCGCGGCGCGGCCGCGCTGGCGGGAATCCCGGAGGACGAGGCGGAGGAGCTCCTCGAAGGTCTCCTCGACGCCCACATGATCCTGCAGCTCGAACCGGGCCGGTACACCTTCCACGACCTGCTCCGCGAGCACGCGCGCTCGATCGCCGAGGACGACGGAGCCGTCCTGCGGCTGCTCACCTACTACCTGCACCGCGCCCGCGCGGCGATGGACCTGCTCTTCCCCGACAGCCTGAGCGAGCGGGAGGGCATCCCCCGGCCGGACACCCCGATCGCGCCCGTCCGCGACGCCGCGGAGGCGATCGCCTGGCTCGACGCCGAGCGTTCCAACATCATCGCGACCGCCGTCCACGGGCCGGAGATCTGCCTCGGCATGCTGGCCCTGGCGATGCGCCCCTATCTGGACCGGCAGGCGCACCACGACGACGCGCTCACCCTCCACACCCTGTCACTCCGGCGCAGTCGTGCGCTCGGCCGCCGCGAGTTCGAGGCGCGGGCGCTCACCGACCTGGCGTGGACGCACTGGCGGCTCGGCGAGTACGAGCGGGCGGAGGAGCACGCGCACCAGGCCCTCGACGTGTGCGAGGAGACCGCCGAACGGGCTCGGGCCCTGCTCACCCTGGGCAACGTGGCCCTGCGGCGGAGGCAGGACGAACCGGCGGAACGGTACCTCAGGCAGGCGCTCGACCTCACCCGGATCGGCGCCGACACGTGGGGCGAGGCCCACGTGCTCGGCATCCTCGCCCTCGTCCTCGACCGGACGGGTCGTCCGCAGGAGGTCCGGCGCCACCTCGACCTGGCGCTGGAGCTCCACCGGAAGATCGGCAACCCGGCCGGGGAGGCGACGACCCTCGACCATCTCGGCGTCGTCCTGCGGCACCAGGGTGAGCTCGTCCGGGCGCGCACCCACCACGAGCAGGCCGCGGCTCTCCACCGAGGGTTCGGCGACACCGCCGGCGAGGCGTCCGCGCTCAACGGGCTGGCCGAGGCGGCGGGAGACCCGGTCCGGGCGGTGGAGGAGCACACGGCCGCGCTCGCCCTCGCCGACCTGACGCGCAACCGGCCGGAACAGGCGCGCGCCCACGACGGTCTGGCCCGCGCCCACCTCGCGCTCGGGGACCCGGCGCGGGCCCATGAGCACGCGCGGCTGGCCCTCGACCTGTACGGCGAGCTCCGGGTTCCGGAGGCCGAGGAGGTCCGCGCCCTCCTGGGACGCACCGGAGAGCCCGTACGGTCTTACGTCGAACTGTAAGTGCCGTAAACGGCCTTTGTTGACAAATGTTGACCTTGGTCTTGACGAAGATCCGTTCCGGTGCGCCGGGGAATTCCAGGCCATTCTGGGCGATGGCAGGATCCTGCCCGAGAGGTACCCCCCAGCCTGAGGCGGAGCCCCATGGTCAAACGAGCCCTCGCAACCGTCGCCCTCTCCCTCGTCGCGTCACTCGGGGCGGCACTGCCCGCCTACGCGGTGACACCGGAACAGAAGCTCGCCGCGCTTTCGAATTTCAGCCAGCCCACGTCGTCCAGCGCCACCGCCTGGCGCTCCGCCTGGCAGAACCAGGGGAGCTGGGCGGAGTACGCCTTCGACTGGTCGACCGACCTCTGCTCGGCGAGCCCCGATCAGCCGCTCGGCTTCGACTTCAGGATGCCGTGCCGGCGTCACGACTTCGGCTACCGCAACTACAAGGCGGTGGGTCAGTTCCCGGCGAACAAGTCGCGCATCGACGACTCGTTCTACTTCGACATGAAGCAGGTCTGCGCCGGCTACTCCACCATCCCCAGGAGCACCTGCAACGGCCTCGCCTGGAGCTACTACCAGGCGGTCAGGGAGTTCGGCACGCTCAACGTCACCCAGGCGCAGATCGAACGGATCCGCCAGGCCTCTGAGCAGGCCGCCCGGGAGGACCAGGCCTCTGAGCAGGCCGCCCGGGAGGACGGCGTCTGACCCTCCCGCCCCCGGGGACCACTCTCGCCCGCCTGCTCCCCGGGGGCGATGCCGTGCCGGCGAGGCCCGATCGCGGCCGGGGCGGCGGCCACGCGCGGAACCGGGAGGATCCCGGAGGCGATCAGGGCCCGGACCGGGAACCCCCGGTCCGGGCCCTCGCCGTCGGAGCGGGTGGGCGGGGCCGGCCTCGCCGATCCAGCTGGACTCTCCCCCTGTGGGAGATCCCATGATTGCCGCTGACGATCCTGGCCGCCGGCCAGGGAGGCGGCGGGCGCGCCGGTAGCCCGGTTGTCGAGGAGGGCGACGTATGACCATCGTGAAGGGCGTCGAGGCGCGTGACACGCACCACTGCGAGACGACGGCGCTGGGGGTGCTGCTGCGGCACGAGGGACTCGACCTGTCAGAGCCAATGCTGTTCGGGCTGGGCTCGGGCCTGTCCTTCGTCTACTGGGACGCCAAGGGCATGGAGTTCCCCTTCCTCGGAGGCCGCGTCAGGCCCTTCGAGCTCACCAGGAACCTGACCGCCAGGCTGGGACTGACCCTGGAGGTCAGGGAGACCGCCTCGCCGCGCAGGGCGTGGGAGAACGCGGCCGCCCCCGTCGACTCCGGCCGGCCGGTCGGCCTCCAGCTCGACTGCCACCACTTGGAGTACTTCCGGTCCAAGGTGCACTTCGGCGGCCACGTCGTCGCCATGTACGGCTACGACGAGCACGACGTGCATCTGGTGGACACCTGGCGGCAGGGCGGGGCGGTGCGCACCAGCCGGGCGAGTCTGGCCCTGGCGCGGGCCGAACGCGGCCCGATGACCGCCAGGAACCGGTCCTTCACCATCGCCCTGCCGGAGCGCCCGCCCCGCTGGCAGGACCAGGTCGTCCCCGCCGTCAGGGACTGCGCCGCCGCCTTCCTGTCCGCTCCCATCGCGAACCTCGGCCACCGGGGCATCGGGAAGGCCGCCGAGCGGGTGCCCGGATGGCTGCTGCGCGCGGGCGACCCGCGGCGGGACCTGCCGCAGGCGGCCGTCCTCATGGAGGAGGCCGGCACCGGCGGCTCCCTGTTCCGCGCTCTCTACCGCGACTTCCTCGGCGAGTGCGCCGAGCTGGTCGGCGACGCCGGCCTCCGCACCGGTCAGAGGCTGTACGCCGAGGCCGCCACCCTGTGGACGGACGTGGCCGCCCTGATCGCGAAGGCCGGGGAGAGCGGCGACGCGGGACATCTCGAACAGGCCGGGGTCATCCTCCGCGATCTCTCGCGCATCGAGGGGGACGCCATGGAGGTGCTGCGCCGGCTTTGACGCGCTCTCCGCCGGACGCCCGCGCGCGATCCCCGGCGGACGCCCGCGTTCGCCCGGCGGCGAGACCGCCGGGCGGGATCGAGGTCGCCGTCGCCGGCCGTGTCCGGGGCGCCGGAGCCGGTGAAACCGCCGGTCCGGTGATGAAACCGCCGGTCCGGCGGTGAAACCACCGTGAAGCCGCGGTGAAGCCGGCGACGCGGAAGCTCTTCTCCGAGGCCGGGAGGTACCCGGCGTCAGAGAGGAGACGTCATGGCGGACCTCGACGCCGTCCGGGCCGACGGCCTGGTCAAGGACTTCGGAGACTTCCGGGCCGTCGACGGAGTCGATCTCCACGTACGGCAGGGCGAGATCTTCGGGGTCCTGGGCCCCAACGGGGCGGGCAAGACCACCATGCTCCGGATGCTCGCCACCCTGCTCCCGATCGACGGCGGACACGCGGAGATCTTCGGTGTCGACGTCCGGCGGGAACCCCACCGCATCCGGCAGCTGGTGGGCGTCACCGGTCAGTACGCCTCGGTGGACGAGGACCTGACCGCCCGGGAGAACCTGCGGCTGTTCGCCCGCCTGCAGGGCCTGACGAGCACCCGGGCCAAGGCCGTCGCCGGTGACCTACTGGAGCGCTTCGGTCTCCAGGAGGCGGCCGACCGTCCCCTGGCCCACTTCAGCGGTGGTATGCGCCGCCGCCTGGACCTGGCGTCCAGCCTGATCACCCGCCCGCCCCTGATCTTCCTGGATGAGCCCACGACCGGCCTCGACCCGAGGACCCGAGGCCAGATGTGGGACACGATCCGCGAGCTGGTCACCGACGGCTCCACGATCCTCCTCACCACCCAGTACCTGGACGAGGCCGACCAGCTGGCCGGCCGCGTGGCCGTGATCGACCGGGGCCGGAAGGTCGCCGAGGACACTCCCGACGCCCTGAAGACCCAGGTCGGCGACTCGACCCTGCAGCTCGGCCTCGCGGACGGCTCCGACATCGCCCTGGCCGCGGACGTCGTCCGCCGGCTGCTGGCCGAGGAGCCGGTCCTGACCCCGGAGTCGGGACGCATGAACATCCCCCTGCCCGACCCCGACCGGGCCGCGGACGTCCTGATCGGCCTGCGGGAGGCGGGCATCGGCATCTCCTCGATGAGCGTCGCCAAGCCGACGCTGGACGAGGTCTTCCTGGCGCTGACCGGCCACGGCGCCGACGAACCCCGAACCGGCGAACCCCAGGCCGGCGAACCCCTCATGGAGGCGGCCCGATGACCACGAGCACCCCGGCCCCGGCGACCCTGACGACCCCGGCGACCCCCTCCGGCCGCGCCGCCCGGCGCGTCGACCCGGCCGCCGCGGTCGCCCGCACCACGTCCCACAGCTCGCTCCAGGAGACCGGGGTCCAGACCCTGTCCATGGCGTGGCGGGCGCTGAAGAAGATGCGCCGCAAGCCCGAGCAGTTCTTCGACGTCCTCATCCAGCCCCTGCTGTTCACCGCGATGTTCGCGTTCATCTTCGGCGGCGCGATCTCCGGCAGCGTGTCGGACTACCTCCCGGTGCTGATCCCCGGCATCCTCGCCCAGACCGCCCTGACCGTCTGCATGGCGACGGGCGTGCAGCTGCGTGAGGACATGGACAAGGGGGTCTTCGACCGCTTCAAGTCCCTGCCGATCGCGAGGATCGCCCCCCTGGCAGGCCCGATGATCGCCGATCTGATCCGTTACGGCATGGCGTCGGTCCTGACGCTCCTCACCGGCCTGCTCATCGGCTATCGTCCCGGCGGCGGCGTGTTCGGCTGCGTCGGGGGCATCGCGCTCACCGTGTTCGCGGGCTGGTCGCTGGCGTGGATCTTCACCTGGCTGGGCACGATGGCGCGTTCGGCGCAGAGCGTCCAGGGCATCTCGATGATGATCATGTTCCCGCTGACCTTCCTGTCCAACGCCTTCGTCCCCGCCGAGACGCTGCCCGGCTGGCTGGAGGCGTTCGTCAAGGTCAACCCGGTGTCGCACGTCGTCTCAGCGGTGCGCGACCTCTTCAACGACGGGGCCGTGACGGCCGAGGTCGGCTGGGCGGTCATCGGCTGCGTGGTCGTCATCGCGATCTTCGCTCCGCTGGCGGTCCGCTCCTACTCCCGCAAGATGTAGCCGGTGCCCGACCCCCGCTCCGGAGCGTCAGACCAGCCGCTCCAGGGCGGCACGGGCCTCGGCCAGCAGGTCGGGGCCGCGTCGTTCGCCGTACTCGGCGTCGATCCGGGAGAGGACGCCGGGAGCGACACGCTCGGCGTGCGCGGACAGCACCGCCCACCGCATCGTCGGGGTGAACCGGTTGTAGGCGAACCGGTCGGCGAGCACGAGCAGCCGGACGGCCTCCTCGGCGGGCATCGCCCCCTTCAGCAGGCCCCAGACGCCCAGCCCGGCGAGCACCATCCCGATCACCGGCAGGTCCGGGAAGACGTGGTCCGGCCGGAACGCGGCCAGGGCCTCGGTCCGCAACGACTCGAAGAGGTCCGCGCCGTCGTCGCCCTCGCCGTACTGCGCGAGCGCCGAGAGCGCGACGACCTCGCCCAGGACGGCCCACGGCGGGAAACCCCCCGGTGTGCCCGAGACGCGCAGGTTCCTGAGCGCCTCGGCGGTCTCGCGGTGCCGCCGCAGACCCTCGGCGACGTCGCCGTCGGCGAGGGCCAGCTCGGCCCGGGCGGCGGCGACCGACATGGTCTCGCCGTAGGCGCCCTGACAGGCGCCCCGGGAAGCCAGCGCCTCCAGCTCGTCGATCATCCGGGCGGCCTCGTCACGGCGCCCCTCGGAGAGCACCGTCATGGCGAAGGCGGCGCGGAGCTGGATGGCGTCCTCCAACGCCCCGAGGCGTTCGAGCACCGGGATCGCCTCGGCGGCATGCCCGGCCGCCGCCGCGGAGTCACCGAGATGCGCGTACATGCCGGCCAGCTGGGCGTGCAGCATCGCCCGGTGCCAGGGGCCGCCGCCGCCGTCGTCGCCGACGAGTTCGAGGGCGGCGCGGGCGGCCTCGATCGCGCCGACCGGGTCGCCGGCGTTCTCCCGGCCGTGACTCAGCCAGTGCAGCGCGATCCGGCGGGTCAGCGGATCGGGACCGGAGGCCAGTTCGTCCAGGCCGTGCTCGGGATCCGACACCATGGCGAGCAGCGCGGTCACCAGCGCCCGGACCGCCGGGTTCGCCGAGTCTGCTCCCAGCTCGGACAGCAGCCGGGCCGGCCCCTCGGCCTCCTCTGGGGAGGACATGACGATGCTGAACAGCGCCATGCTCAGGGCCATCCGGGCCGGGTCGAGGAGCCGGGGCGGAGGCGTCCAGCCGGCCAGGGCGGCGGCGACGGCCGGGCTGAGGACGATGCTGCGCGGATGGTCCCCGCGGATCGTCCAGTAGCCGCTCAGCGTGGAGAACAGCACCGTGACCGCTTCGGGGTCGGGCTCGGTGACGGCCTCGCGCAGGACGTCGGCGAGGTTCGTCTCCTCCGGACGCAGCCGGTCCATCGCGTCGACCTGCTCCGGCGAGTACAGCCGGACGCCGTGCCGGCCGGCGTACCCCACGGCCCACGCGCGTACGGCGGCGCGCGCCCCGGCGGTCTCGCCGGCCGCGTCCAGCCGCATCCGGCCGAACTCGCGCACCGTCTCCAGCATGCGGTAACGGATCCCGTCGGCCGTCTCCACGACGGTGAGCAGGGACTGCTCCACGAGTTCCTCGACATCCCCGAGGGCGTCACCGAGGGGGCCACCGGAGGCGTCACCGAGGGGGCCGCCTGGGACGTCGCCGGGGGCGTCGCAGCCGAGCACCTCCTCCGCCGCGTCGAGGGCGAAGCCGTCCGGGAAGGCCGAGAGGCGGCGCAGGGCCCGGCGCTCCCGCTCACCGAGGAGGTTCCAGGACCAGTCGATCACCGCCAGCAGCGTCTGGTGCCGGGAGGGGGCGCTCCGGTCGCCGCCGCGCAGCAGCGTGAACCTGTCCTCCAACCGGCGGGCGATCTCGGCCGGTGACATCACCCGCACCTTCGCGGCGGCCAGTTCGATCGCGAGGGGCAGGCCGTCCAGACGGGCCACGACGGCGTGCACGTCGCCGGTGTCGAGGCGCACGCCCGGCCGGGCCGCGGTCGCGCGGTCACGGAACAGCCGGGCGGCGTCACCGGTCCCCAGCTGGGGCAGCGGATAGACGCGTTCGGCGGCGATCGCCAGCGGCGAGCGGGTCGTGGTGAGGACGCGCAGCTCCCGCGTGGTCGCGGCCAGATAGGAGACCAGGTCGGCGACCGCCTCCACCAGGTGCTCGCAGTTGTCGAGCACCAGCAGCGCCGGGGCCAGGTCGAGCTGCTGGGCGATCCGGGCGCGGACGTCGGCGCGCTGCCGCGGGCTGAGCGTGCGGCGCCCGGTCACCGAGTCGCGGACACCGAGCGCCGACCCGACCTCGCCGACCAGGTCCTCGGGCGCGGTCACGCCGACCAGCTCGACGAAGTGCACCACCGGCTGCGGGGCCTCGCGGGCGACGGCGTGGGCGAGCCGGGTCTTGCCGAGCCCGCCCGGACCGAGGACTGAGACCACCCGGGAGGCGGCGAGCAGCGCCCGCACCCGCCGGAGGTCCTCGTCGCGGCCGAGCAGCGGGGTCGCGTCGAACCGCACACCGGCGCGCACGGGGCTGTCGAGTGCCAGCAGCTCGCGGTGGACCCGCCGCAGCTCCGGGCCCACGTCGGCGCCGATCCGGTCGCGAAGGTCCGACCGGTAGCGCTCGAAGCGGTCCAGCGCGGCGCCCGTTCCGCGCACCGCCGCCTCACTGTGCAGCAGGTCGGCGAGCAGTCCCTCGTCCTCGGGGCGGACGCGGACGGCCTCCTCCAGGCCGGGCAGGGCGGGGCCGTGGTCACCGCTCCGGCTCCGGGCCCGGGCGAGCACGACCCGCGCGGACGCCAGGTCGTGTTCCGCGCGGCGGCGCACTTCGGCCAGCGGGCCGCCTCCTTCGGGCGGCAGCGCCCCGGCTCCCAGCGTGAGCGCCTCCTCCGCCGCCGCGGCCGCCGCGGCGGGATTCCCGGCGAGCAGCGCCTCCGCCCGGCCCGCCAGAGCGTGCAGCCGGCCGGCGTCGATCCGGTCGGACGGAACCCCGAGCCGGTAGCCGGTCCCCTCCGTGACCAGCGACGCGGGCCCCATGACCGACCTGGTCCTGGACACCAGGACCTGCAGCGCCTTCGCGGGGTTGGCCGGCTCGCCGTCCCCCCACACCTCCGCGACGAGCCGGTCCGCGCTCACGGTCCGGCAGTCGAGCGCGAGGGCCGCGAGCAGAGCCTGAGCCCTCTCGCCGACCACCGGCCGTCCCTGCCACCGCACACCGTCGAGCAGGGTCAGGTGGATCGGCATGCCGTAAGTCTAGGCTTCGCCGGGCCGTCCACCCGTGCCTGTTTCCACCGATCCCGGTGGACCGGTCCGTTTGACGCAGATGAGCCCTCCCGCGACCGCCCGCCGGTCGGCGGGGAAGCGTACGGTGAGGACCTGCGAAGGACGATCCGGGGCCTCGGCCTCATCGCGGGCGCCTGTTTCCCGCTATCGGCGCGGGGAGAGGGGCTCCGCCAGGATGCGCTTCAGGGTGCGCCGGCCCATCCGGCTCATGGCCGGGTTGGTCTCCAGGTAGTACCAGACGACCCCCATCGCCTGCTGGAAGGCCCACGCCCTGCCCCGCTCCCATTCGAGGTCGTCGCACCCGAGCTCCCGGCGGAGCACCCGCCGCGGCCCGGCTTCGAGCAGGTGCCAGGCGCCCACGAGGTCCAGGGCGGGGTCGGCCGGCCCAAAACCGCCGACGTCGAGGATCCCGGCCAGCCGTCCGGCCGACACGAGCACGTTGCCGGGGATGAGGTCGCCGTGGGTCATCACGTCGCCCGCCGTACGCGGGAGGCTCCGGAGGTCCTCCCACATCCGGCGGAGCCGGCGAACGTCCAGGAGTCGTTCGCTGTTCTCGAAACAGGTCTCCATCCACGCGTCGTGGGACCTCAGATCGCCGCCCCTGCCGTCGCCGGCGAACGTACGGCCGTCCGTGCCGATCGCGCGCAGGTCACGGATGAACTCGGCCAGGTCGCGGGCGAACGCGACGGATCCCCCCGGATCCTCGTCGGTCGCCACGACGCCGGGCAGCCACGTCTGCACCGACCACGGAAGCGGGTACCCCGCGCCGGGCTCCCCGAGCGCGACCGGCTCGGGCGTGGGGAACCGCGTACGGCCCGCCAGCTCGCGAGCCGCTTCGGCCTCGGACTCCAGCCACCGCCGCGTCGGTCCGACCTGCCCGGCCCGCAGGGGGAACCGGGCCGTGAAGCGGTCGCCCAGGCGGAAGATGGCGTTGACCGTCCCCTGGGAGGCGACGGCGGCGACGGGCAGGTCCCGCCACCGGGGGAACTGCTCGTCCACCAGCGCGCGCACCGTCTCCGGCGACACCGTCAGCTGATCGTCGTGCATCTTCACACCGGGCAGCCTTCCACCTCCCGCCCTTCTCCCGCCACGGCATCAGCGTCAGGCGCGGCCCTCCGGCGGATCGGCCGTCCCCTCCCGCCCGCGACACCCGCGACGCCCGCGACACCCGCGCCGGCCACGGCGAGCGCCGCTCCCGCCCACATCACCGCGGAGAGCGACACGCCGTCCACGATCCGGCCGCCGGCGAACGAGCCGAACGCGATGGAGACGTTGAAGGCGCCGACGAAGAGGGCCGTGCCCATCTCCCCGCCGCCCGACCGCATGATCCAGAGCTGGAGCGCCACCCCCACGCCGCCGTAGCCCAGACCCCACACCACGAGCATGATCAGGGGCGGGACGGCGAGGGGCAGCGCCGCCGTGGAGAGCGCGATCAGCGCGGCCAGTGTGATCAGGACCGGCCTGGGGTTCCTGGCCGCCCACGCGCCCGCCGCGAAGTTGCCGGCCACGCCCGCTGCGCCGTACAGGAGCAGGGCGGCGCTGACGAAGGCGGGACCGGCGTGTGAGACCTGCTCCAGGAACGGCCGGACGTAGGTGTAGGCCGCGAAGTGTCCGGACACGATCAGGCCGGTCAGGACGAGGACGACCTTGAGCGGGCCGGAGAGCCGGGGGGACCGTCCCTTCGGCGTGGGGGAGGCGGTCTCGCGGGGCGACGGCTCGGCCGCCCCCGCCGGGGATTCGCCGGGGAGGGGCGGCAGGGTGGCGGCCAGCAGCGCGAGCAGGGCCAGGGCCAGCACCCCCACGGAGACGAACGCGGTCCGCCACCCCGCGAACGAGGAGATGAGGGTCCCCGCGGGCACCCCCAGCACCGACGCCACCGACACCCCGGACAGGATGATCGACGTGGCCCGGCCGACGGACCTCTCGGGTACCAGCCGGGGGCCGAGCCCCGCCGCGAAGGCCCAGAACCCGCCGATGCTCACTCCGGTCAGCACCCGGGCGGCCAGCATGACGGGGTGGTTCGGCGCGAACGCGCCCAGCAGGTCGGCCACCGCCAGCAGCGCCATCAGCCCCAGCAACGTGACACGGCGGTCGAGCCGCCGGGCGGTGACCGCCAGTACGGGCGCGGAGACGGCGGCGACCAGTCCGGGCGCCGACATCATCAGCCCGGCCGTCCCATCGGAGACACCGAGGGTGGCGGAGATCGAGGTCAGCAGGCCGACGGGCAGCATCTCGCTGGTCACGATGGCGAAGGTGCCCACCGAGACCGAGAACACCGCGAGCCAGCGCGCCCGGACGGCGGGGGAGACGTCAGTGATGGTCATGCCGTCCAGCCTTCTGCCGTCCACCGGCGGGAACAATGCCGAAGTCCGGAGGCTTGGTTTAGGTGGACTAAACGATCGGACAGAGGTTCAGGCGGAGGTGAGGATGGAGTTCAGGGAACTGGAGTGCTTCATCGTGCTCGGTGAGGAACTGCACTTCGCGCGTACGGCCGAGCGCCTCTACCTGTCACCCGGCCGGGTGAGCCAGCTCATACGCTCACTGGAGGACAGGATCGGCGGCCGGCTCTTCCAGCGGACCAGCAGGCGCGTGAGCCTCACACCCCTGGGTGAACGGTTCCTGGCCGACCTGCGCCCCTCCTACGACGGCCTCGCGAACGCCGTCAGCCGAGCCAGGGCGGACGCCCGCGAGGTGACAGGCGTTATCCGGATCGGCTTCCTCGCCACGCCCACGGACGTCGTCACCGGCAGCGTGCGCGCCTTCGAGCACCGGTACCCGGGGTGCCGGGCGGAGCTCGTGGAGATCCCGCTCTCCGATCCCTTCGGGAAGCTGCGGGCCGGGCAGGTGGACATCACGTTCACGCTGCTCCCGGTGGAGGAGCCCGACCTGGCGGCGGGCGAGGGGCTGAACCGGGTCTCGTACCGGCTGGGCGTGTCCTCGCGCCACCCGCTGGCCGCCCGTTCGAGCATCAGCGCGGAGGAACTGGCCGGTGTTCCCCTGATCGGCCTGGACGGCCCGGCCCCGCGCACGTGGCGGGAGCGTACGGCGCCGTCCGCCACCCCCTCCGGCCGTCCCGTTCCCAGGGCCGGCGCGGTGACCACCGCTCAGGAGGGCCTGACCCAGGTGGCGCTCAACCGGGGTGGCATGTTGTTCTGCGCCCCCACGGCGGTGCACCATCGGCGCCCGGACGTCAGTTTCGTTCCCGTCAGGGGGCTGCCCCCCTCGATCCTCGGTCTGGCCTGGGTGAGGGCGGCGGAGACGGCGGCCATCCGGGCGTTCAACGAGACGGCCGTCGGGCACGCTCTCGGAAGAGCGGTCCTGGTGGCATAGGCCATGGCGGCGGCCGGCCCTCGGTCCGAGCGCCCTTCGCGCTTCGTGGATCTCAGTTCCCGAGGTGCGCGGCGGCGACCCGCCGGGGCACGACCATGCGCCAGGCGTCGGTCACGATCTCCGTGAGCTCGGCGGCGTCGAGCGTGGCCGGCCGTACCCGGACCCAGTTGAACCGCTCGTCGGACGGCACCGGCATGAGGAACCTGTCCGGGTCGGAGCTCACCAGCGCCGCGCGCTCCTCGCGGGGAAAGGCGAACCCCATGAGGGTCTCGTCACGGGACAGCGAGACGTAGACGATCCGCCCCACCCGGAACTTGATCCGGTCGCGGATCAGATGCTCGGTCGTGCGGGGCAGCGAACACGCCACCCGCCGTACGTCCTCCGTGGTCACCATGCTCGCCTCCTGGAAGACGCGCGCCGGTGAGCGGTACGGCCCGCCGGCGGTGGGCGCCGTGATCCGCATCACCGTACACGGACCGCACCCGGCACGGCGGGCGCGGCGGGCTCGGCACCGTGCCGAACCCGCCGCTCCATGCCTGCCCGGTCTCCGGTCAGGACCACCCGGGCCCGTGCCGGGTCGTCAGTGTTGCTGGGTCAGCAGGCCGGGCCGGTAGGGCAGCAGGCCGTAGTCGCCGCCGGAGCTGGGGCTGCGGCCCTGGTAGAGGAGCTGGAGGTTGCAGGGGTCGACGGTCTTGGTCTGGTCGGGGTTGGTGCGGACCAGGTCGCCGTGGCTGATGTCGTTGGTCCAGGTGGCGCCGCTGTTGGCCTTGCCGGCGAAGGGGTTGTTCTCGCTGGCGGCGTTGGGGGTCCAGGCGCCGTCGAGGCTGGTGGCGGTGAAGGAGCGGAAGTAGCGGCCCTGGGATCCCATGGCCTCGACCAGCATGAGGTACTTGTTCTGGCCCTGGAGCTTGTAGACCTCGACGCCTTCGAAGAGGTTGGCCTGGGTGTCGCTCATGATGGTGGTGTAGGCCGAGCCGAAGCTGCCGGGGAAGTTGCCGATGGGCATGCTCGCCCGGTAGATCTTGCCGTTGTCGCCGGCGAAGAACAGGTACATGTTCTTGTCGTCACCGATGAGGGTCTGGTCGATGGGGCCGGTGCCGGAGCCGGAGATGCTTCCGGTGAACAGGGTCTGCTGGGCCGACCAGCCGTTGGCGTTGGCCGGGTCGGTGGAGGTGCGGTAGGAGAAGGCGGTGCCGCCCCACTGGTAGGCCAGGACCCAGATGTTCTTGGGCGCGAAGTAGAACAGGGTCGGGGCGACGGTGGAGAAGTTCATCTTGGTCTGGGTGGCCGAGGCCATGTCCGACCAGTTGGTGAACGGGGCGAAGTTCATCGAGCCCCAGCTGCTGCCGGTGTCGTGGGTGGTGGCGTAGACCAGGTGCTTGCCGTTGTAGACGACGTTGGTGAAGTCCTTGAGCGACACCCAGCCCGACTTCGGGTTCGCCAGCGGGCCGGTCGAGGTCCAGCGGTAGCTCGTGGGGAGGTTGCACGTACCGGGCGACGTCGGAGTGGACGTCGGCGTGACCGTCGGTGACGGGCCGGTGGAGGGGCTGGTGGAAGGACTGGGCGAAGAGGTCACGCCGCCGGTGCAGGTCACGCCGTTGAGGGCGAAGCTCGTCGGCGCCGGGTTGCTGCCGGTGGAGGCGCCGTTGAACCCGAAGTTCGTGCTGCCCCCGGTGGGGAGGCTGCCGTTGTAGTCCACGTTGGACACGGTGACCTGGGAGCCGGACTGGGTGTGGGAGCCGCTCCACAGCTGGGTGATGGTCTGCCCGGCGGAGAACGACCAGGTCAGCTTCCAGCCGTTGATCGGGTCACCGAGGTTGGTGATGTTCACGCTCGCGCCGAAGCCGCCCGGCCACTGGTTGGTCACCGTGTAGTCCACGCGGCATCCGGCTGCGGCGTTGGCCGCCGGTGCGTTCACCGCGCCGACCGTACCGGCCACGCCGACCACGGTGGTGACCCCGGCGGCGAGCCAGAGCCGGAAACGAGGGATTTTCATGCGCACTCCTGGGGTGTTTTCCGCGATGAGAAGCCGTCAACGCTCATATGAAAATCCCGGCGCCCTCACGAGCCGGTCTCAGTCGCGCCCGGGTGAACCGCCATGGGCGCGGCGGGAGGAGATCCCCGTGCCCCTGTCACCAGCACCGGTGTTTCCCGGAATGCTCAGCCGCGGTCGACCGGAAAGGCCGTCGCGAGCGTTCCGAATGCAGAGAGCCGCATTCCGGCCGATATTCCCGTGAATGTTCGGCGGAAGTGGCGGTACGGAATCCCGCCCGTGGCGTCGCCGTACCCGGCCGCGAATGACGACCTCGACCCGGTGTTTGAGGACGACCATTGATGTTAGCGTTAACATTATCTCGCCGACTGACTCTCTTCTCTCGGTGGTGTTCTCTGGGTGGTGGTGAGGCGGAGCAAACCCGACACCGCCGGGCCGCGTCAAGTCCCGCCCCGGGCTCCTCGCCTCTCCACGTGGGGTTCACCGTCCCTTTCCTGGGAGTGGTCGCAACGCTCCGGGCGGGCCACCCTGAAAGTTTCACCTCCCGGGGCACGGTCCCGATCGGGCGGCCGGGCCTGCGAACGATGCCGCACACCAAAGGGGAGATACCGTCTCGGGGCACGGTCCCGATCGGGCGGGCGGGCCCGGTGACGACCAGGACGTGCCGGCCGCGCCTGGTGGCCGGAGTTGCCGACTCGGGAGGTGACGGCTTCGATGAACCCCGTGTCCCGCCCGTCCTCCGCGCCCGTATTCCGGCACCGGCCGCTCCGCCGGATGCTCGCCGCCGTCCTCATGCTCATGTGCCTCGGTCCGCTCACGCTGACGGGCTGCACCCGATCGGAGGGGCCGCCGGCGCTGCCGCCCGCCGGGGTCTACGAGCACGCCGCGGCGGATGAGAGCTCGCGGGCCGAACCGGTCCCGGCCGGCGGCGCGTCAGGGGCTCTCACCCGGCCACTGCGGGAGGCCGGTTGGTTCTGTGCGCAGGTCCGGGCCAATGCGGACGGCCGTGCCCTGTGGTGCCGGATCGGCCGCCGCGACGAGGCGGACACGGTCCAGCAGCAGGTGGCGCAGTTCCTGCTCGACCGTGACGACCGGCTCGCCTGGGCGTGGTTCCCGCCCGCCCCCGCCGGCCGCGAGGACGACCAGGTCGCCGCGGCCGCCGCGCCGGCGCTGACCGCGGTCTGGCCCGGCGCCGGTGACCGTGTGCGGCAGGAGATCGACGACTTCGACCTCGAGACCCGTATGACGCGGCCGAGTGACGGCATCTCCCGGACGCGGTGGCGGGACGCGCACGCGGACTACGGCTACGACGGGCACAGCGGACTGGTCGTCACCGCCCGGGACGCCTCCGTACGGCGCTGGCCGTTCGGCTCCGAGCACTACGCGACCACGATGAGCTCCGCTGTCGATGATCTTCTGGCCGGTGGTTACGACTGCTTCTATCCACCCCAGCAGAGCTGCAACCGCCTCCGGTCGAACGGCTACTTCCATGTCACCCTCCGCGGTGACCAGATCATCACGGCCCGGTTCGGCATCGGCAGCCTGATCGAGTCGGGGCGGCAACGGCACCCGATCGCCGAGGAGTTCCCGCACGGCCTCACCTTCCTCACCGAGGCGGTCCGCCGTCCCGTCACGGAGCGCATCGAACGGTCCCGGCGATCCGGCACAGGCTTCACCGGCATCGTGGCCGGAACGGTCGTGATCATCGATGCGAGCCGGGGCGCCGTCGAGGGGGACGACCTGGTGGCGTACTTCGACATCCAGATCGGCGCACCGCTGGCCGCGACCTGATCACACGAGCCGGAGCGGTGCCTCGGGCAGCTTCGCGACTCCTCATGGTGGTCGATCCGGCGGGCGGGTGAGGACCGTGGAGACGATCGATGCCCGGATAGGGGATATGTTTCCGGCCCGGTCTCACGTGCCCGGAGCGGGTGACGGGAACCGAACCCGCGCCGACGGCCTGGAAAGCGCGTGAATCACGCCTCATAAGGCGTTGAGCTGGGTGTCCGGCCGGGCGCGGACAGCCGTGGCGGCCCCCGTCACGCTGTCCGGCGGCATACGGCGACCGTTCGGTAGGGGCCCCTATCAGCCACCCCCAGAAAATAGGTTTATTCCATGTTCATTCTAGATTCATTCATTGTTTATGTGCGAAACATGTAGCGAGCGCGGCGGTGATGACTCGCCGTTCGGTAATACCTCTCGCTACTGGAGGCGATCCCCATGTCAGCACCGGTGTCCCGTCGTTCGTTCCTCGGCCGCAGCGCCGCAGGAGGTCTGGGAATCGCTCTCGCAGGAAGCATCGAGGCCATCGCGGAGACCGGCACCGCCCGGGCCGCCACCCGCACCCTCCAGGGGTACGGCCCGCTGGTCCCCGATCCGGCCGGGCTGTTCAGCCTGCCTTCCGGGTTCTCGTACAGGATCGTCGCCGAGGCGGGCGTGACGCGGCTGGACAGCGGCGAGCCCACTCCGAGCGACCCCGACGGCATGGCCTGGTTCGCCAGGCGCGACGGCGGGGCGCTGGTGTGCAATCACGAGATCGTCTTCGAAGAGCCCTATGCCGTGCCCACGCTGCCCCGCCTCACCTACGACCCCGGCGCGCGCGGCGGCACCACCACCATCGAACTCACCGCCGGAGGCGAGCGCGTCAGGGAGTACGTCAGCCTCGCCGGCACGCTCAACAACTGCGCGGGCGGCCGCACCCCGTGGAACTCCTGGCTGAGCTGCGAGGAGGCGGAGTACCTGGCGACCGGGCCGCTTCAGAAGGACCACGGCTACGTCTTCGAGGTGCACGCCCTCGACCAGGAGGCCAACCTGGACCCCGTTCCGCTGAAGTTCCTCGGCCGCTACGCGCACGAGGCCGTCGCGGTGGACCCGCTCACCTACGCCATCTACCTCACCGAGGACGCCGACAGCCCCAACGGCCTGTACTACCGCTGGCTCCCCCCGCAGCGCTTCCGCGGCGGCAAGGGAGCCCTGCGCGCGCTGGCCCTGTCCCCGGGGGGCGACACCGCGGGGCAGCTGCAGGTGATGAGCTGCTACGAGGGCCGCAGGCACGTCAACGACCTGTCGGAGGCCACCCGGCCGGGCACCACCTACCAGGTGCGCTGGGTGGACGTGCCCGACCGCGACGCCCGCACCACCTCGATCCGCCGTCAGCTGACCAACGGCCAGGTGACCCGCGCCCACAAGCTGGAGGGCGCCTACTGGGGCGAGGGCGGCGCGTACTTCGTCTCCAGCTTCGCCCGCGCCTCCGACGGCAGCGCCCGCGAGCACGACGGCCAGGTGTGGTTCTACGACCCCCGCACCGGCACGGCCACCCTCAAGACCATCTTCGGCGTCAACCCCGACCCCGCGACCGGCTACGACGGGCCCGACAACATCACGCTGTCACCGCACGGCGGGCTGATCCTGGCGGAGGACGGCGAGGGCTACAACCATCTGGTGGGGGTGACCCGGGACGGCGTCCCCTACCTGCTGGCCCGCCACGAGGCCAGCGAGAGCGAGCTCTCCGGCCCCACCTTCAACGGCGACGGCTCGATCCTGTTCGCCAACATCTACTCGCCCGGCCACGTCCTGGCCATCACCGGCCCGTGGAAGCGCACCTGAGCACTCACCGGTATGTTCGGCCGGCCGTGAGTGACCGCGGCCGGTCCCCCGTCACCCTGTCCGCCGGCACGCTGACGGAACGGCGCTCAGGCTCGTGATCTCAGCCGTCGCCACGCGCTCTGGACGGTGTCGCCGGCGAGGTCGTCCCGGGCACGCCTGCCCTGTCCCGTGCGGGCGGTGGGTCAGACGGCGCCGGTCTTCACCGCGGCGACCGCCAGCGTGGTGTAGGCCATCGTGAAACGGCCCCCGATCGCGTCGACGGCGGTCCCGACGGCTGCCAGCACCTCGGCCAGTCTGTCCGCCGGAAGCCGGGTGAGGCCACCGGTCGTGGGCAGCAGGTCCAGCCATTCATCGCGGGTGTAGGGCTGCTCCCAGTCGAACCGCCACTGCTCCGGGTCGCCGAACCCGCTGTCCGTCTCCCGGATTCCGTCGGAGAACGTGGCCATCATCGTCTGGTAGACGTCAGCTGCCTGCCTCGGCGGCCGGCCGTTGAACGGCGAGTCGGGCACCACTCGCCGGTAGGCCGTGGCGAAGGCCTCCGCGACGGCGGGGGGAGGGGCGAAGGCGTGCGCGAACACCGCCAGCAGGCCACCGGGCCGCAGCACCCGGGCCGCCTTGACCGCGCCCGCGACCGGGTCCACCCAGTGCCAGGACTGGCCCGCGATGACCGCGTCGAACGATCGGCCGGCCGGATCCCATGCCTCGAACGTCGCCACCTCGACCTCGATCCCGCTGCGCCGCGCGAACTCGGCCATCCGCGCGTCCGGATCGACGCCCAGCACCGTGCAGCCGGCCGCCTGGAACTGTCTGGCCTCGATGCCGGTGCCGCAGCCGACGTCGAGGACGTCGGGACCGGGGGCGGTGGCGACGATCCGCTCCACCAGGGAGTCGGGATAACGGGGCCGGGCCCGGTCGTAGCGTTCGGTGTCCACCCCGAACGACTCCGCCATCCGCCGGGCCTTGTGAGGTTCGTTCCCGGAAGGGGGTGATTGTTCCTGCGGTTTAGTGGGCATGTGCCCACCATAATGGGCGAGTGCCCACCTGTCGATCGGGTACCCTTTCGCGGGGAGCGTAAGGAGGGATGTGCGGTGCCGACCGGGGTGCACATCCGCGACGCGCGCCGGCAGTTGTTCGACGCCGCCGAGCGCGTCCTGCTCCAGGACGGGCCGAACGCACTGACCAGCCGCGCGGTCACCATCGAGGCGGGCGTCGCCAAGGGCGTCCTGCACCGGCACTTCCCCGACTTCGACGCCTTCCTCACCGAACTCGTGCAGGACCGCATCGCCCGGATCGATGGTCAGGCCGCTGCCCTCCGCGAATCCGCCGGAACCGGCACCGTCGCCGGTAACCTCACCGGCGCGCTGATAGACCTGTTCGACCCCGTCGCGGTGGCGATCGTCAGCCTCGTCATCTTCCGGGACGAACTGCGCGTACGGCTGCGCCGAGCCAGACCGGCCCATGGCATCCCGGTCCTGGCGGAAGCCACGGCCATGATCGCTTCCTATCTCAACGACGAGTGCGAGATGGGCCGTATCGCAGCCGACGCCGACGTCGACGCGCTCGCGCTCTCACTGATCGGGGTCGGGCATCTGCTCTTCGCCGGCAGAGAGGACGCCCCGCCGGAGATCGGAGCCGTCGACACGGTCGTGACCACGGTCATCGCCGACGTCATGCAACGACGACTGCTGTAGACCACCCAGCGGCGAACCGCTCACCGCAGGGTCACTGCGAGAGCAGGCCGCGCCCTGACGGATCATGACCAGTACGGTGCGGCTGCCGCCACAGACCGTCTATGACGTGCTCGACGCTCTGGAGCGCGGGGAGCTCGTCGAAGCGGTTACGGCCCTGCGTAGCTGAGCGAGAGCCGCAGCACCGGATGCCACAGCCATCAAGTGCAATCGACGCCCCGCATGCACACCACTGATCGCTCCCCTGACAGGAACGCGAAGCGTCTGCGCCTCCGTCGTCCTGATGCCCGGTGGACCGGGGAAGCCATGGACCGTCGATCGCCCCCGACTCTCACAAGGATCACATGAAGGTGGCACCGGTCCAGGATGCTTCGGTTTCCCCGGTCACGTACGGCCCTGGCTCGGGTAGCGTGATCACTACGGAGCCGGGGTTCCCTGGGAGACAAAAGAGGTCGAGCATGCGAGATGAGCAGGCTCCCTTGTGGCGAGTGGGTCTTCGTGGTCTCGGGCAAGGCGCCGCCGGAGGTTTTCTGGCAAGCCTCCTCCTGCTGTGGCTCTGTAACAGCGATCTCTGGCCCCTGAGTACGGTCTTCGATTGGCAGAGCGTCATCGGTTATACGGTGATCGCGGGCTGGATCAGAGGCTTGAGCGTGGTCCTCACTGAGCACAAACGCCGGAAGGCGGCCACCAAGGAGGCCGGCCAAGTGGCGTCCGGCTCGACGGAGCGTGCCGCAACCGACGAAGCCTCATAGGCATCCCGATACTGCGCCGAGCGCATCGGGGCGACGGCATGACCCCTGCTGCCGGCCGTCTACGGCACGGTCCAGGACGCCTCGGGTACGGCACCGGCAATGGTGGAGGCTCTGCTCCCCGCCGATCGGCACGAGCCGGAAGACGCCTCTCCGATCAGCTGGATTCCGCTCTTCCCTCATCCGCCTCGTCCCACCCCGAAAGGGCAACAGTTCGGGGAGAGCGGGGCAAGCGGGCCGACGCACCGAGCACGAGCAGCAGCAACCCCGCCGAGACCCAGGCGGCCCAGTCTCCCAGGGCGGTGTAGAGGGTGGCCGTGCCCTCCTGAGGCAGGGTGGCCGTGACCGTGGTCATGCCCGTCATGCCGGTGCGGCGCTCGGTCACGATCCGGCCGCGGTCGTCGCTGACCGTGAGCAGTCCCCCGCGTGCGGCGCGGGCCACCGCCAGGCCGTTCTCCACGCCGCGCACCACCGCCATGCGGCTGTGCAGCCACGCGTCCTCGTCGAAGTCCCAGGACGGCGCGAGCAGGGCGGCGACGCCGGCCTTGCCGTACTCCCTGACCAGGCCGGGGAAGTCCAGGTCCTTACAGATGATGAGGCCGAGCCGGTCGCCGTCGAGGAAGGCCAGGCCGGTGCCGGGCCGGAACCCGAGCTCCACTCCGGGGATCATGTGGTGCTTGTCGTAGCGCACGCCGGAGGGGTAGCTCACCGCGCTGTTGGTCTCCATGGCGATCCCCGCGATCACCTCCGCGCCCGGTCTGGCGAACGGCAGGTCGGCGGTCTTGAAGACCTTCTCGGGCAGCACCACGATCTCCGCGCCGCGGGCCACCGCGGCGTCCACGGCCTCGCCGTACCGGCGGACGAGATCCTGGGAGTCGTCCGTCGCGATCAGCGCGACCTTCCGTCCCCCGGTGTCGGCAGGCGTCGCGAGCCGCACGAAACCGTGGGTGAGCGTGAACGCGACCAGTACACCCGAGATCACCGCGGCGCGTGGCCGCAGGACCGCGATGGAGGCGGGCACGAACAGCAGGAGGAAGGTGATGCCCCAGACCCCGGTGACCGAGGCGGTCTGCAGGACGGGCAGGCAGTCGGCCTGCGTGTACGCCAGGTTCCACCAGGCGCCGTGCGGTGCGGCGAGGTTCATGACGTATTCGGTGGTGACCCAGACGGCCGGTACGGCCGAAGCCGCCAGGAGCGGCCTGCCGCGCACGATCAGCGTGCGGAAGAGCAGCACGCCCAGGCCGTAACAGATCGCGGGGACGGCGATGAAGGCGGCGGCCAGTACGGGTGGCATCTCAAGGGGTCCGGTGAAGTACGGCCACATCTGCGCCTGGCTGATGAGCCAGACCAGCGTCCCGGCGGCGAAAGCCGTACCTCTGCCCGCCCGGCGAGCCAGGAACAGGACGGGGAGCGGCGCGAGCCAGGTGACCCACCAGACGGGATGGAGACCGGTGCCGAAGTGCGTCAGGACGGCGGAGGCGAGGGTGAGGAGGATGCGTTGCATGCCGACGATCGTGCTTTTCCCCACCCCGCGGGCGCGTCATCCGCGGGTGTGATCTCCGTTGTCACTCCTGCCGGCGACCACCAGCCCGGACTCGTAGGCGAGCACCACGGCCTGGACCCGGTCCCGCAGGTCCAGTTTGGTGAGCATGCGGCTGACGTGTGTCTTGACCGTGTGCTCGGTGACCACGAGCGCGGCGGCGATCTCCGCGTTCGACAGACCGTGCGCGACCAGCCTCAGCGTCTCGCGCTCGCGTTCGGTCAGTGCGTCCAGCCTTGCCGCCAGCCGGGGGACGACGCCGTGGGCGGGTCTGCGCACCAGGTCCTCGAGCAGCCTCCTGGTCGCCGCCGGAGCCAGCAGGGCCTCACCCGAGGCGACGGTACGGACGGCGTGAGCCAGCTCGTCACGCCGGATGTCCTTGAGCAGGAAACCGCTCGCTCCCGCCCGGACCGCGTCGTAGACGTACTCGTCGAGATCGAACATGGTCAGCACGAGCACCTTGGCGGCGGTGGCGGCGCAGATCTCCCTGGTCGCCTCGATGCCGTTCTTACCCGGCATGCGCACGTCCATCAGGACCACGTCCGGCTGGAGCCGCCTGGCCGCGGCGATCGCCTCCTCACCGTCGGCGGCCTCACCGACCACCTCCATGTCCGGCTGCGCCCCGAGGATCAGCCCGAACGCCGCGCGGAAGAGGTCCTGGTCGTCGGCGATGAGCACCCGCAACATGCGGGCTATTCAAGCGGAAATTCGGCTCTCACCGTGAACCCCCCGGCCTGCCCCGGCCCGGCCCTGAGCGTCCCGCCGCATGCCGCCGCCCGTTCCCGCATCCCGGTCAGCCCGTACCCGCCGCGCTCGCCCGGCCCCCGCCCGTCGTCGGTGATCTCCACCGTCAGGCGCTCCCCCCAGGTCAGAGCGACGTGTACGGCACGCGTACCGGAGTGCTTGCGCACATTGGTGAGCGCCTCCTGAACGATCCGGTAGACGGCGGCCTCGACGCTCTCGGGGACCGGGCGCGGGGGACCGGCGATCGTGCTCACCACATCCAGACCGCTGCGGCCGAGCAGCGCGGGGAGGTTGGCCAGACGTGGCTGGAACAGCAACTCGCTCAGGCGCTCGTCGGCATGGCCGCCCACCGGTCCGCTGCCTCCGCCGGGGGTCCGCAGCGTGGTGAGCACCTCCCGGAGTTCGGCCAGCGCACCTCTTCCCCTGTCGGCGATCGCATCGAAAACCGCTTCGGCCCTGTCCGGGTCGTTGCGTGCCACCACCGGCCCGGCTTCGGCCTGGACCACCATAAGCCCGACGGAGTGGGTGATGATGTCATGCATGTCGCGCGCGATCCGAGTGCGTTCCTCGGCCGCCGCCGCGATGTGCTCCTGCTCCTGCCGCCGCGCCCGCTCGGTGAGCTCGGTGGCTCGCGAGCGGCTCGCCCTGACACTGGTGCCCAGTGCGTAGGCGGCCACGAAGGCGGTCCCCACCAGCCGGAAGGTCTCGTCGTTCTCCCCCGGCAGCACCAACGAGGTCCCCACGGCCACCACGATCGCCGGAATGGCCGCCAACCTCTTCCACGTGGGACTCAGGTCGGCGATCGTGTAGACGGCGAGCAGCGGCCCGAAGGGCAGCAACGGCTTCTCCCACATCACCAGCACCGACATCGCCGCCCCGACCACCACCGCCACCGCCATCGGCGCCCGCCTGCGCCACCCCACCGGCGCCGACGCCAGCAACCCCAGCCCGATGATCCACCACGGCGCGGGGGCGGGCAGGAGAAGCGGCATCACCGTGGCCAGGACCACGCCCGCCGTAAGCGCCCCGTCAACCACCCTGTGAGTCCGGCCCGCTGTGAACATCCGCCCATTATCTGGATCCGTCCGCCCGCCGCCCTCACTCTCAAGAGTGATCATTCCGGCCACGCCACGCAGCGGGACGTGAGCTCATGGGCCGCCTTCCATGTACCCATGGCAGACAGGACGATCAGGCTCCTACCTCAGCTGCTCACAGACCGGCCGCGACGAGCACGCCCTTGGCGATCATTCCGGAGTCGGAGCGTCCGGCAGGGGCCATGAGGTTGAAGGGGTGATGATTGCGGCTGGACCGGTACGTTTTGCACATGCAGATCATCTACCGTCCACGTTGGTCGCTCGCCTTTTTCTCCGGTGGAGTCGGTGCCATCGTGCTCGCCGTCGTCTATTGGGCCCTGGCCATCGCCCTCGGCCTGCCCGCGAATCTGACGGCAGGGGTCGCCCTGTCCGTGAGTGTGCTGTATCTGCTCTTCATCGTGATGAAGGTGCGGCGCCGGAGCCTGACGGTCACCGAAGAGGGAATGATCTCTCAGAGAGATACCTTCAGGGTCGCGGTGAACTGGGCGGACTTCGTTGGTGTGCAGTCCGAACGCATCGGAGGTCTGTATTCGGTCGACGTGATGACCTTCAGCGTCGGCGCCGTGGAGCCGGTGGATGTGAAGGGCCGTAGGCGGAAGGCGGTTCCCCCGAAGGTGCACACGATCGGTGCCGATCGACGGATTCAGGTAGGCGTATACGCCTCTGATTGGCATACGGGGCCGATCGGCGAACTGGTTGCGCGTCACTCCTCGCAGGGCGAGGCGGTCGGGTAGGAGTCAGGAAGGTCTCGCCCTGATGTGGCGGTGCGCCGCGGGGGTCGGTGTCTGCGTTGGGTACGGCGGGTGTGCGGGGCGGTGGACGGCCCTGGGCGCCGCCGGCCGGGACCGGCGCTCACGCCGCACGCCCGCCCGGTGGGCGGAAGAGGGCCGGCTGTCTCAGAAGGTCGTGGCGGAGCGCTCCGGGATGTCCCAACCCGCCCTGTCTCGCATCGAGGGCGGGGGCGGTATCCCAGATATAGCGACTCTGCTGTGCCTCGGTGCGGCAACGGGGGTTCGGTTCCGGGTCGAGCCCGTCGTCGATGACGACACCACTGAAATCGAGCCTCTAACGGTGCATCACCGACAGCTCACGACCGCATAAGTCGCAGGCAGCCACTTCGAGGCTCAGTCTGGAGGCCGCCGTTGCCCCTTGCGCGGTACCGTCTCCGTCGCGACAGGCTTGCTCGGGACCGGTCAGCGTCAGGGGGTGCGAGGCCCGCTCCTCACACATCCCGGCTTCTGTAGGTGGCTTGCAGGTCGATCAGCTTCTCCTTGGCCACCTCGTCCAAGGCCCGGCGCTGATCCGGATCCTCCTCCCAGGTGGCCTCCGCGCACAGGACCCGAGCCGCCTCGTGCGGCTCGGCGTCGCGTACCACGTACCAGACGGTGTCGCCACAGCCGCGTCTATCGTGGTCCTGGCGCAGGACCGTCACGATGCCGGAGACGAGGACCTGCCTGGTCCACGGGTTCCTGGCCAGAACCTGCCGATCCACTGTCAGGCCGCCGTCCATGAGCTCGCCGCCGAGAATGTCGTTCTCCCACCGCCACACGCGGCGGCTGACACCCGGGGGTACATACAGGGCGCCACGGCCTTCGACCGGCACAGAGAACGTCCGGGTGTCGCGGTGGCACAACTCCTTGGCGATGCGCTCGCCGTCGGCGTACTCGCGCAGCCGATCCTCGCCCGGGAATGATCCCCGCCGTGCCCGCTCGGCGTAGTAGAGGTCGATCAGCGGATCCTTGAACCGCCCCGCACGCGCCCGCGGCGGGGTGCAGGAGGCCAGGGTGAGCTCCGCTCCGTCCTCGATGTCGACCCCGGCCTCGCGCAGCGACTCGTGAACGGTGACGCCCCTGTCCTCGGCCCTGCGGCTCAACCTGCGCAGCCAGCCGTCGAAGGTGTCCAGGTCCGGGTCCGGGCGCAGCGATGCCCAGTCCGCCACCGCCGAGACCGGCACCGGCACCTCCCGTCGCGCCGGCGGTTGCACGAGCTGCTCGGGCTCGAGGTCGATCGAGTAGTACAGCACTCCGCGTGCGATATAGGAGAACGGCGCCGCGTGCGTGATCGGGTCGAAGACATCCCGAATCGGCCAGAACCTCAGCAGCCATGTCTCATCGCACTCACCCGTGGCATGTCCGTCGCCCGGCTCGGGCTCACGCAGGTACATGTGCACGCCGTACTCGAAATGCGGCGGCCCGATCAGGAAGTCATGTCCCTTGCCGTCCATCATCGAGATGATCGCGACCACGCCGCTCTCCGCGATGAACGTCGCCGAATCGGCCGGCGTCCACGAGGCGTCCGCGGGCCCCGGCTCGGCATCCCAGGCCTCCAGCCGCACGGCCGCGACGAAGTGGTAGATCTCGTCGGTGGGGGAGCTCCACCCCGGCAGGTCGGTGCCGTCCAGCCCGAACGTGTTGTACTCGACGTAGACCTCGTCGTCGAGCCTTCGCAGCAACTGTGCCATGTCAACGCCTTCGCCCTGTTGATGATCATCCTGGTTCGGCGGAGTATGGCCCACCGCACCGACAGTCCGAGGCGCGCCGCACACCTTCTGATCGTGAACGTTCTGGGCCGCGGAAACCGCGGTGGATCCCCACGACACCTCCCGCACACACGCCCGTCGCGGTCACCGCGCCGCGAAGAACCGCGTCACCCAGGCGAGTCCCGATGTACGGCGTGCGGGCAGGTCCGCGCACGCCGACGTCAACGCGGCCAAGAACATTCTCAGGGCAGGGCTCGGCGTCTATTCGCTCTGAGCCGGCTTCCGCGCTGCCCCAGGACCCACGTAGTAGTGCAGCAGGGCGTTTTCGCCCGCCGCGTTCAGCCACTCGGCGCGGGCGCTCGCCACACGTCGCCATCCGGCACGTTCGTACAGGGAGATGGCCGCGTGGCCGTCGTCGGACACATCGAGCACGAGAGGTATTCCTAGAGCGGCGGCCTTCGTGCCGACCACGTCGAGGAGGCGAGTGGCATGCCCGTGGCCTCGTCCCTGGGGAGTGACGAAGAGCCGAGTGATCGATCCGACCGGACCGACCGGCGTACCGATGGCCCGGGTGAGAGGCGCTTCAAGCGTTGCCGCGTCCAGCTGTGAGAGCCCCACGTGTCCGACGACGTCAGAGCCTTCGACCACCACCCATGCTTCAACAAGGCCGGAAGGGGTCAGCCATCGCCCGGGATCGGAGGGCCAGTCCACCGGGTAGCGATCGGAAGCATGCACGGTGGCGAGAGCGTCGACGCAGGCATGCAGATCCTCGGTGGTTCTCGGACGGATCGAGGGACTCATCACCCGGTGATTCTCGGGGAGTGAGCCTGATCGGTTCCAGTCAGGAATCGCGCGACGGTCAGGATCATGACCTCAGCCATTGCCACCAGGACGGCTTGATGACCCGAGCGGTCGTTCCGTACGGCGCCTCACCCGTGACGGCGTACTTGAAGAACGACTCAAGCTCATGTTCGGCTCCGTTGCCGATCCGCTTGGCGACCTTGCTGTGCGGATAGCCTCGAAGTCCGTCAGGGCTCTCCACGGCGGCGGCGCTCTCGGCCGTGCAGTACATCCACGACCAGTCGCCGCTTCGAACGATCATCTCGCCCAGGTACGCCCCCGCACCCATGATCACGCTATGAGTGATCTCTGGGGATGGATTGGAAGCCGCGAACTCGGTGCAGTAGTTGTCGAGATGATGAATGAGCGCCGGGTCCCAGTTGAAGGAGTATCCGGCCTCCCGCGTGTGCTCGACGAAGTGTTCGGCCAGCCCACGCATGTACTCTGCCGTCTCGGCGTCACTCGGTGGCGGCTCCTGCTGTGACTTTCTGCGCAACGTTCACTCCCGGACCTCAGCCCTGATCATCCGCGTAGCCTCCCACAGGACGATTCGAGAGAGGAAGATCGATTACCCAGCGTGCCACCTCGCCTGCTCATTCCGTCTGTCGTCGAACCGTCCGCAGGGAAAGCGGGGCAGGGTTTGACCGTCATGATGGAGCGCCCCGCCGGAGGCTGAGTCCTCACAGATCATGACCAGTACGGTGCGGCTGTGGCTGATTTCGAGGCGTGGGCGCGGTTGTCGCTGTGGGAGCAGGCGGATCTTCTGGTGAGCACCGCTGAGATCGTGATCGACCGCCCTGCCGGTTCGGCGCATCCCAAGGTGAGGAGCTTCGTCTATCCGCTCGACTATGGCTTCCTGAGGGACACGCAGGGAGGGGACGGTGAGGGGATCGACGTGTGGGTTGGCTCGGTGGCTGCCCCGGTCGTGTCCGCCGTGGCGTGCACGGTGGATCTGGTGAAGCGGAATTCCGAGGTCAAGTTCCTGTGGCGGTGCTCACCGGAGGAGATCGCGGTGGTGGAGCGCTTCTACGCGCCGCAGCCCCAGGCCGCAGTGGTGATCCGACGCCCGAGCTGAGGAGTCGAGCGGTGGGGCGCCGTTGGTCGGTGCGGTGGTTTGGCACGGCGGGCGAGTTGTACGACGACGGCCCGAGGCGCCGCCGGCCGGGACCGGCCCTCTGCCACACGCCCGAACGGCGTGCGGCAGAGGGCCAGGGTATGACGGCGCACCGCCGCTTGAAGCGCGTGATGAAGACCAGGACACCGGAACGGCCGCGGGGTGATCCGGAACCTGATGGCCCGCTGGTGGCCCGCGAAGATCGGACAGCTCAGAGAACAATCAAGGCCCGGGTCGGGATCTACCCTGACCTGGGCCTTCTCAGTGGAGCGGGTGACGGGAATCGAACCCGCGCTGTCAGCTTGGGAAGTGCAGGGATCTTGGCGCGTAGGGGCACTGACCTGGGGCCGAGGCCGGTCGTGAGTGACCGTGGTTGACCCCTCGTTGCCCCACTTAATGGCCCGGTGATCAGTCTGCGACCTGGTGTTTCTCGCGCGACGCGTGCATCCCGGGCCAGTCGGTGTAGCGGGTCACCTCTGGGTCGCCGGTGAACGCGTGCACGGCTGCGTGATCACTGGCACGGAAGTCACGCAGCCGCAGCCTAGGTGTGGTCAGTTCCATGATCTCAAGTATGGGCGCACCCAGGATGAGAGCCGCAGCCCAGAGTGCGGCTCTATGAAATGTCTAGCTTCGTCACGATGCATGGTGACGATCCGTTACGCTGCCCAGCGTCAAACTATGATCTTGAGGAGAGTGAACCAGACAATGCGTAGATTCAAGCAGGCAGCGGTGTTCACGGTCGCCACGGCAGTCGCACTTGCCGGTTCCGTGGTCATGAGCAGCCCGGCAATGGCCGCGTCATCGCCGATCGCGGCGTGCGGCGGCGGCAGCTACCGCGTCATCGACAGCCACGCCATCAGCGGGCTCGCCACGATTTACCTGCTCTACAACGGCAGCACCAACTGTGTGGTGACGTGGAAGAGCAGCAAGTACCAGGGCGGTTACACCCTCACGGGGGCCACCATTCAAAGGAAGGGCGGCAGCAAGATTAGTGACACCGGCTCCTACAAGATCTACGCCGGTCCCGTGAAGGTCAATGCTGCCGGCACCTGTGTCTCGTGGGGAGGCCATGCTTCGAACAGCGCCGGTGTTGGTGAGGGCTGGCAATCGAGCTGGACTCACTGCGGCTGATCACCGAGACAGGTCGTCATTTCAACGTCGGGGTGACTCGGCCCCGGGTTCACCGGGGCGCGAGTCCCCTTCCGTGCGCGGGCGAACGACTGGTGTCGAGAATGACTGCCCATACGCTTGCGTTCCACCTCGGCCGGGCGCGCAGTGACCGTACTTGCGCACCGACAGAGACCTTCTGACCAGGGTCGGCGGTATGAGCCAAGGCCCGGACGGGGATCGTGTCCCCATCTGAGTCTTCACACGTCGATCTGCTGGCTGAGCGTGGTGTCCTGCTCGACGAGCCTTACACCCGGCAACTCCGCGGCAAGCTGCGAGAGCTGCGGTTCCACCTGCACCGGGAGGCGGTACGGGTCACGTACTGGATCGCTCCGGGAAGGCGGATCATCATGCTGACGGTGTTCCGCAAGCAGCGGATGCGGGAGTCCGCCGAGATCGAGCGTGCGTGGCGGGCCATGCGGCGGTGTGTCGCTGAGGCCCACACCGCAGATGAGGAGTGAGCGGCATGGGGGAACGCAGAGCCTGGGCGGACAAGAAGGCCGAGATCATGAGCCGCCCCGGTGCGGGAGCGGCATACGAGGCGGCCAGGATCCGCTTCGAGCTGGGTGAGGTGGTGCGGCTGCGGCGTGAGCAGCTTGGGCTGACCCAGGCGGAGCTGGCCGAACGCACAGGGCTGAAGCAGCCGGCGGTGGCGCGGTTCGAAGCGGGGGGGGATGCCCACCATCCCGATGCTGGAGCGGCTGGCGGAGGCTTTGGAGATGCGGCTGAGCGTCCGGTTCCAGCCGCTGCGGGAGGCGAGCTGATCTCACCGGAGGGGCATTCGACCTCACAAGGTGCTGGAACCACCTCTGGAACGATCAAGGCCCAGGGCGGAATCTTTCCTGACCTGGGCCTTTCGGGTGGAGCGGGTGACGGGAATCGAACCCGCGCTGTCAGCTTGGGAAGTACATCGAGTACGACTGGTAGGGCTGCCGGCCTGGGCTTCGAGCCGGTCGTGAGTGACCGTGGTTGACCCCTCGCCACCCTGGTTAATGGCCCGCTAATGGCCCGGCGGTCACCCTGGCTCTACCTCGCAACATGGGATCCTCGGCACATGTATACGATCATGAACAGCTTTCCCGATCCCCTACCCGAGTTCTCTGCTTGCGGCTGCTCGGACATCTACTACTGCCCGCAGTCCAGAGAGGTCGAATGCCCCCGGCACAGTGGCTTCGATGTCTGCTGCGACGTACTTGATCAGCACATCCTGCTCCATGCATGACCACCAGTTTGGAAGGCTTCGGGCCATCGTCGCTTGACTTGCGGATGTGCAGGCCAGGAGGCATACGACACTATCCGCGAGTCCCCGTAAGTACCCCTCGTTGACTGCCTTGTCTGGCACGACCGTGGCACGAGAATTCATTTCTCGCTAGTTCACATGAGAACTGACATGATCCATACCCCGCTATGGCAGGAATGGAAGGGCACGCTGCATGAGTGAAAGCGCACCGGAGTTGACTGCTGAGCTGATCGTGGACAGCGCCGTTCCCCTGTATCCGGTGGTCTCCCCGGACGGCCGCTGGGTCGCCTATGCGGTCACCCCGATCGGAATGCGGGAGGAGCATCCGACCGGCGCCCTCTGGGTCGCCGCCGCCGACGGGAGCTCACCCCCCAGGAAGCTGACCGCGGGGACGGCGAAGGACTCCGTCCCGCGGTGGGCGCCGGATTCGGCGTCGCTCTTCTTCGTCTCGGACCGGATGAAGCGGGGCGTCCCCCAGTTGCACCGGATATCGCTCGACGGCGGGGAGGCCGAGGCCCTGACCGCTTGGAAGGGCGGGATCTCCGATCATCTCCCGCTCGCCGATCCCCATGTGGTGGCCGTGGTCGCCGCGGACGAGCCGACCGAGGAGGACGAGCGCAGGAAGGCCGAGCGCGACGACGCGAAGGTGTGGGGAGAGCGGGTGCCCTACGGCCGGTTGCGGCTGCTCGATCTCGGCACTGGAGAGCTCCGGGTGGTGGAGCGACTCGGCGACAGGCACGTCGTCGAGGTGGTCCAGCGGCCGGACGGCGGCCCGTTGGCGGTCATCAGCTGGGCCTGCCCTGAGCTCGATTCCAGCGCTTCCACCGCCGGGTTGCACGTGGTCGATCCTGTCACCGGTGCGGTCCACGATCTCGGCCGGATCGAGTGGCAGGCGTGCTCGCCGACCTGGTGGAGCCTCCACGACGTCTGGCATGTGGCCTACCTGGCGGTGACCCCGCCCAGCCCGGTCGGAGGCCTGGCCGTTCTCGACGTCACCGTACCCGCGGCCGATACCGCGGGCGAGCAGCGCAACCTGACCGCGGGCATGACCGTCTGCCCGACCGACCTCGCGCAGGTCGCGGACGGCCCGCCGCTGGCGCTGTTCGCCGACGGGCTCGACACCGCGATCTACCGGCTCGACCCTGAGGCGCAGCGCTTCGTGCGGATGTCCACGCGAGACGGCCGTGTCGATTCGCTCACGGTGAGCCGCTCGGGTGAGGTGGTCGCCGCTCGGGCGAGCACGGCCTACGAGCCCATGAACGTTCACGCCGGACCTCCCGGCGGTCGGCTCATCCGGCTCAGCGACACCAGACCGGAACTGCGCCAGATCAGGTGGGGAACCCAGGAACGCCTCTCCTACAAGGCGTCCGACGGCCTCGACCTCGACGGGCTCCTGATCCTGCCGGCGGGCAGGAGCCGGCAGGACGGCCCGTTCCCGCTCGTCACCCTGGTGCACGGCGGTCCCGACGACCGGTACACCGACGAGTTCAATCTCGCCTGGTTCCCCTCGGGGCAGTGGCTCGCGACCGCGGGATACGCGGTCTTCCTGCCCAACCCGCGAGGCGGTTGGGGACACGGCCATGAGTTCGCGGCGGCGGTCGCGGGCCGGGTCGGTCTGGAGGAATGGACCGACATCGTCAGCGGGATCGACCTGCTGATCGCCGACGGAGTCGCGGATCCGGACCGGCTCGGAATCGGCGGAGGGAGCCACGGCGGATTCATGGCCGCCTGGGCGATCGGGCAGACCGACCGGTTCAAGGCCGCGCTGATGGGCTCCGGCATCAGCGACTGGGGAATGCTCGTCGCGACCGGCGAACAGGCAACCTTGGATGCGGGGCTCGGCGGCAGTGCCGGCTGGGAGGGGTCCGGCCCGCACCCGCACGACCGGCTCAGTCCGATCTCGTTCGCCTCGAAGATCCGCACCCCGGTGCTGATCCGGCACGGCGAGAACGACACGAACGTGCCGCTCAGCCAGGCGACGTTCTTCCACCGCGCGCTGCGTCACTTCGGCGTCGAGCACGAGTTCGTCGTCTACCCGCGAGAGGGACACTCCTTCAGGGAACGCAACCACCAGATCGACGTGCTCCGGCGTACCCGTGCGTGGTTCGACCGATGGCTCGGTGACCCGGCATCGGATCAGAACCGGATCTGACCCGGCCGCCCTGTTCCCGCAGAGTGGGTTCGCCGCCTCCGGGGGACCTTGGTGGTGCCTGGGCAAGGTCGAGGGGCGTGGCCGGCGAAATGCAGTAACCACCCGTAGGAGGGGAATCGACCCCCTGACCTACAGTTTGCAAGACTGCGGCGTGTAGCCTCATGAGCTGCTGTACTCCAGGTTAGAGACGATTTCGCCTTGCCTGTGAGTCCCCGTGATTCCCTTTCGGCGCCCCTCCTGACGGGCACGCAACGGGCACGGCGTCAGTACACACCTACCCAAGGCGTGGGGGCCGGTCGTGGGTGACCGTGGTCGCCCCTCCCTCGCTTCTGTACGGCAACGGTGAACCAGTTGGAGGCGAGGTGCGTCGTAGAAGGCGTGAGGGCTTCTCAGCTCGTACTGGTGGCCGGCCGGCGCGATTGTGCTGGCCGGATGCGGCCAGGGGACCGCCTTGGTCGCCCCAAGTTCGCCGGACGCTGACGAGCACGCGGCCGTGGTCGCGGAGCGGTGGCGGACTACAGGGCTGTCCGAGGAGTGGGTGCGCGGGTTCGTCCCCCAGGAGACACTCACGGTCTTGGGTAAGGATGTCCGGTTCACCGATCGCAGCAAGTTGGCCTTCGACGCCGGGAAATGGGAACTTCACGCGGATCTGCCAGGCAGCGCTCCCTCCCACGGTGAGATCCGGTGGCTTGACGGGACGGCAATGACATTGCCGCTGCTGCGGGCTTCGGCGGCGTACGAGCAGATGAGTGTGCCTAACCTGCACCAGAAGTGCGCTCCAGGCGAGTGCGGGCTGCTCACGGTCATTGGGACGCGCCTGGGCGAGGTCCAGATCCAGACCAGCCGGGGTCCGGCCATCGTCCCGGCGTGGCAGTTCAGCGTGCGGGACGTACCAGGCACGTTCAGCCGGGTTGCGATTGCTCCGACGGCACGCTCCAGCCCTCCCCCGCTCTCGGAGCGGCCGAGGTCAACGGCTACCAGCCGGGGGAAGGGACGGCCGTCCGGCTCGAATACATGTCTGGCAGCTGTGACGAGCTGCACGGCGTGCGAAGCTTCGAGGCGGACGACCTGGTGATGGTCGATCTCGATATTGAGACGTCCGACGGTGTCTGCACTGCTGTGGGATTGGTCGGGGCCACCGAGGTCACACTGGCCAAGCCACTCGGCGACCGGATCGTGCTGGACGCGCCGAGTGGGCTGCCGGTGCCGTACGGGGTAAACCAGTCCCCGGCTATGCCACCGCCGGATATTTCACTGCCCTCGCCGACCCCGGAATCGCCGACCCCGGATGTCTCCCTGCCAAGTCACGCCTCGCTGCCACCGTGGTCCCCCTCTCCAGGATGAGTCCGGATTGTCTTGCGCGGTGGGTGGCCCGGAGTGAAGGAAGCCCGTAGAAACGATCAAAGCTAGGGTAGGGAAATCTGTCCTTGACCTGGGCCTTCGAGCTTGGAGCGGGTGACGGGAATCGAACCCGCGCTGTCAGCTTGGGAAGCTGATGTTCTGCCATTGAACTACACCCGCAGCGGTGTGCCGCGTCCACCACTGTAGCGGAAACTCGGAGCGCTCTCATCCGTGCCCGGGGGAGTTTTCCGGCCGTCACATGAGCCGTCGCCTCAGCCCTCCCGCGGACCCTCGCCCGAGGATCACGAGGATCACGAGGATCACGGGGGTGGCGGCCGGGGGAGCCGGTCGGAGGTTACCGGGCGTGCCCGGGGTGCGGCGTTGGTAGGTTGCCCACGTGCTGCTTTCCGATCGTGACATCGCCGCGGAGATCGAGGCCGGCAGGGTCAAGCTCGATCCTTTCGACACCGAGATGATCCAGCCGTCCAGCGTCGACGTGCGCCTGGACCGTTACTTCAGGGTCTTCGAGAACCACCGGTACCCGCACATCGACCCCGCGGTCGAGCAGCCCGGTCTCACCCGGCTGATCGAGCCGGACGGTGACGAGCCGTTCGTCCTGCATCCGGGGGAGTTCGTCCTCGCCAGCACCTACGAGGTCGTCAGCCTCCCGGATGACATCGCCTCGCGGCTGGAGGGCAAGAGCTCGCTGGGCAGGCTCGGCCTGCTCACCCATTCCACGGCGGGCTTCATCGACCCCGGCTTCAGCGGCCACGTGACCCTGGAGCTCTCCAACGTCGCGACGCTTCCGATCAAGCTCTGGCCGGGGATGAAGATCGGTCAGCTGTGCATGTTCCGGCTCAGCTCGCCCGCCGCGCATCCGTACGGCTCGGAGCGGTACGGCTCGCGTTACCAGGGCCAGCGGGGGCCGACGCCGAGCCGTTCCTACCTGAACTTCCACCGGACCGTGATCTGAGCGACCCGGACCGGGGTCGTCCGCCGCCCCGGACCGGACTGGGCCCGAGCCTGCCCGTCCACCCTCGAACCGGACCGGCCGCCGGCCCGGACCGCGGACCGCCCGCCGTCCCGCGCAGAGCCCCCGATCCGCCGGCCGGGCCCGAGCCGCCGGTCGGGCCGGACGGTCCGCGTACGGCAGCGGTACGGCGAAGCCTCTGGAAAGTGAACGCAAAGTGAATATCAGATGAACACGGGACCAATGAGATCTGCTCGGGCTGATGGGGAACGGGGTATTCGGGGGGTGGCGTGACCGAAATCACGGCCCCCGTCCGAAACCCCCGAGTGGCCGGGGTCGCGTCCTCGCAGGTGGGAAGGCCCATGCGGGCCTGAGGTGCGGCGATGGGTGCGTGCGGGGAGAAGAAAGCGCGGCATGTGGATCAAGCGGCAGCTGGCGACCCTTCTTGTCGGCCCCAGCTCAGCGTAATATGGCCCAAAACCAGCAAAACGGTCATCGGAAAGATGAGCCCAAGGCTTCCTCCCGAAGGGTGCCGCCAGGTATACACCGGGCAGCGGCAGTTGGAAGAGTAGGCGTCTACTGGGTGAAGTTCGGATTTCCGCTGGTAACCCGTACCCTTCTCTGCGGACCATCCCCGCACATCTGGAGAACGACGTGCGCCTGCGTCTCACGCCTAGTGAGGACAGCTACTACGACTTGTTCGCCGACTCGGCGAACAACCTCGTCACAGCGTCCCGGCTACTGGTCGAGATCATCAGCGACGGATCGGACAGGGACGCCCTGGCCGAGAAGATGCGTGCCTGTGAGCACGCCGGTGACGAGCGTACTCACGCGATCATGAACCGGCTCAACGAGAGCTTCATCACGCCCTTCGACCGCGAGGACATCTACCGTCTCGCGTCGAACCTCGACGACGTGATGGACTACATGGAGGCCGCCGCCGACCTCATCGGCCTGTACCAGATCGACCACCTCCCCAAGGAGGTCGTCCGTCAGGTGGAGGTCCTGGAGCGCGCCGCCGAGCTGACCGCGGAGGCCATGCCGCGGCTGCGCTCGATGCGGAACCTCAACGAGTACTGGATCGAGATCAACCGTCTGGAGAACCAGGCCGACCAGGTCTACCGGCGCCTGCTCGCCAAGCTGTTCGGCGGGGAGTACGACGCGCTGACCGTCCTCAAGATGAAGGAGGTCATCGACCAGCTGGAGATGGCCGCCGACGCCTTCGAGCACGTGGCGAACACGATCGAGTCGATCGCGGTCAAGGAAAGTTAAGTGGACCTCACGCTCGTACTCGTCATCGGCGTGGTCGCCGTGGCGCTGGCGTTCGACTACACCAACGGCTTCCATGACGCCGCGAACGCGATCGCGACCTCGGTTTCGACCCGCGCGCTGACGCCCCGGGCCGCCCTGTTCATGGCCGCCGCCATGAACTTCCTGGGCGCCCACCTGGGCACACAGGTGGCGGCGACGGTCGGCAAGGGCATCATCGAGGCCCCCAAGGGGGTCCACGGCCTGGTGATCGTGGTGTCCGCGCTGGTCGGGGCGATCACCTGGAACCTCATCACCTGGTACTTCGGCCTGCCCTCGTCGAGCAGCCACGCACTGATCGGCGGACTCGTCGGCTCGGCTCTGGCCTCGTCGAGCGTCGTCCACTGGAACGGCGTGGTCGAGAAGGTCGTCATCCCGATGATCCTGTCCCCGCTGGTCGGCTTCACCCTGGCGGCGATCGTCATGATCGCCATCCTCTGGGGCTTCCGCCGCTCCCAGCCGGCGAAGACGAACCGGGGCTTCCGGCACGCCCAGACGGTCTCGGCCGCGGCCATGGCCCTGGGCCACGGCCTCCAGGACGCGCAGAAGACCATGGGAGTGATCTTCCTGGCGCTCGTCGTCGGCGGGTTCCAGCACGAGGGTGACGCGATCCCCCAGTGGGTGATCCTCTCCGCGGCGACCGCCATCTCGCTGGGCACCTACGCCGGCGGCTGGCGGATCATGCGGACGCTCGGCCGCCGGATCATCGCGCTCACGCCCCCGCAGGGCTTCGCCGCCGAGGCCGCCGCGGCCTCCGTCCTCTACACCGCGGCCATCGGCTTCGGGGCGCCCATCTCCACCACGCACACGATCACCAGCGCGATCATGGGCGTGGGCGCCACCAAGCGCCTGTCCGCGGTGCGGTGGGGCGTCGCGGGCAACATCGTGATGGGCTGGATCCTCACGATCCCCGCCGCCGCGGCCGTCGCCGCGGTGTGCTACTTCGCGGTCCACTGGATGGTCGAGTAGCGAACCGGGCGGTCAGCGGAGCGCCGGTCGGGGACCTCTCGGCCGGCGCTTCGCCGTCTCCGCAGTCTCCGCCGTCTCCAGCGGTGAGCGGCGCCCTACCTGCGGTACATGACGTCGACGTCCCACCGGGAGAAGCCCAGCTTCTCGTAGAGGCGGACCGCGGCGACGTTGCTCTCGTCGGCGTACAGCATGACCTGGGAAAGGCCCCGGGAACGCAGGTGGGCGAGGCCCGCCAGGGTGAGCGCCCTGCCCAGCCCGCCGCCCTGCTCGTCCGGATCCACACCGACCACGTACACCTCCCCGATCGGGTCGTGCGCGTGGTCGCCGTCGCCGTGCACCTTGGTCCAGTGGAAGCCGACCAGCCGCCCGCCCCCGGCACGTCCGCCGCCCGGCCCCTCGGCCGTCCCGCCGTACGGCTCACCGCCCGGTCCACTGCCCGGCCCGCCGTAAGGCCCGCCACCCGGCCCGCCGTAAGGCCCGCCACCCGGCCCGCCGTAAGGCCCGCCACCCGGCCCGTCGTACGGCGCGCCGGGCTCCCGGCCCGGCGGCTCCTCGGTCGCCCGTTCTGCGAGGAAGAAGCCCGCAGGGTCGAACCACGGCTCCCGCTCGCGCCGCCGCAGGTCGTCGAGCGTCCACGACCCCTGCTCGGGGTGGTGGGCGAACGCCTTGGCGTTGAGAGCGACCCACGCCTCCTCGTCCGGGGAGCCGGGCTCGAACGTGCGCAGCCGTACGCCCTCGGGCAGCCGGAAGGGGGGCAGGGGCTCGGCCAGCGGGCGGCGCATCTGCCACAGCGACCTGACCCTGCCGAACCCCGCCGACGTGGCCAGCGCCTCGGCCCCCGGGTGCCCGCCGTGCGCCCACAGGCGAAGTCGTCCCCCGGTCAGCTCCAGCACGGCCGCGAGCAGGCGCCGTCCGTGGCCGCGCCGCCGGAACGCCGGATGGACCACCAGCTCCCCGCTCGGCCCCTCGACCGGGTCGGTCGGGTCGACGTGGGCGTAGCCCGCGAGGACGTCCCCGTCGTAGAGGAGCACGGCTCCCGCCCGCTCGTCTCCGCCGTAGCGGAGGTGGAGCATCACGTGTTCGTTGAGCGGCCCGACCCCGTCGGCCTCCGTGGCGGCCGCGACCATCTCCAGGACGGCGGCCACCTCCGCCTCGCCGAGCCTTCCTCGCTGTTCCACACGCACGTTCATGCTCTGGACTCTAGGCGGAGCCCGGAACGCGGGGGGCGGCCGGATCGGCGGAATCACCCCTTCCGGGCAGGGTGAATCGTTACCTCCTGGACATTGTTTACATAGATTGCCGCTTTAGGGTCTGGGGTCATGATGTCTCGCTCCCTCAAGCGGCTGGCCCTCGCCGGTGCCCTCGCCGGCAGCGGTCTCGCCCTCGCGGCGGGGCCGGTCCAGGCGGTCGACCGGTCCGCCAGGACGGTGCCGGTCCGCCTGCTCGCGCTCAACGACTTCCACGGCAACCTGGAGCCCCCGACCGGGTCGTCCGGCCGCATGGTCGACGAGACGGGCGCCACCGTCGAGGCCGGCGGCGCCGCCTACATCGCCACCCACATGGCGCAGCTGACCGACAAGAACACGCTGAAGGTCGCCCAGGGCGACCTGATCGGCGCCAGCCCCCTGATCTCCGCCGCCTACCACGACGAGCCCTCGGTGGAGTTCCTCGGCAGGCTCGGCGTCACCGCCTCCGCCGTCGGCAACCACGAGTTCGACGAGGGGTACGGCGAGCTGCGGCGCATCATGTACGGCGGCTGCCACCCGGTGGACGGCTGCTCGCCCGCCGGGCAGTGGAAGGGCGCGCGCTACGACTACCTCGGCGCCAACGTCCTGTT
The DNA here is from genome assembly GCF_042873875.1 of Streptosporangium sp. NPDC004379. NCBI lineage: Bacteria > Bacillati > Actinomycetota > Actinomycetes > Streptosporangiales > Streptosporangiaceae > Streptosporangium > Streptosporangium sp. NPDC004379. The sequence goes on along the minus strand of NZ_JBIAMC010000007.1, from coordinate 173,529 downwards.
CAAGCAGCCCACCGGGACCGCCGAGAAGCAGGCGCTCGCCGCCTTCGGCGCCGGGAACCCGGCCTCGCTGCGCTCGCTGCTGAAGGACTACGGCATCCCGGCCCTGCCCCCGGTCGCCGTCCGCTGGATGAACGGCGTGCCGATCGGCTTCATCGGCCTGGTCACCTAGAGCACCCCCGGCATCGTCACCTCCGAGGGCATCAAGGACCTGCGGTTCATCGACGAGGTCAAGGCCGCCAACGTCGCCTCCAGGCTCCTCTCGCTGGTCGGCGTCAAGGCGCAGGTCGTGCTGGTGCACGAGGGCGACCAGGTCGCCGCGGGCAAGTCGCCCGACTCGTGCAGCGCCGAGCCGGGCGCGGGCACCCGCATCGCCACCCAGGTGGACCCCCAGATCGACATGGTCCTCACCGGCCACTCGCACCAGGCGTACCTGTGCCAGGTGACCGACCCGGCGGGCGGCAAGCGGCTGTTCAGCCAGGGCGGCTCGTTCGGCCGGGTGATCACCAAGGTGGACTTCCAGGTGGACGTCCGCACCCGTGACGTCGTGCGCTCCACGGTCGCGGCCGACAACCAGGTCGTCACCCGGACCGTGGATCCGGACGAGGACACCGCCACGTTCGTCCGGACGTGGAAGGACCGCGTCAAGCAGATCGCCGACAGGCCGATCGGTAAGATCACCGCGGACATCACCAACACCGCCGCCCCGTCCGGGGAGTCGCCCCTGGGCAACCTCATCGCCGACGGCCAGCTCGCCGCGACGAAGACCGGCGGCAACGCGCAGATCGCGCTGATGAACCCGGGCGGCGTGCGCGCCCCGCTCACCTACGCGGGCTCTCCCGCCGGCGAGGGCGACGGGGTCGTGACGTACGGCGAGGCCTTCACGGTGCAGCCGTTCAACAACCTCATGCAGGTCGTCACGCTCACCGGCGCCCAGCTCAAGACCGTCCTGGAGCAGCAGTTCACCGGCGGGCCCAACGCCCAGCCGTTCACCAAGATCCTGCAGCCGTCGTCGAACTTCACCTACACCTACAGCGCGAGCGCGCCGTGGGGTTCGAAGGTCTCCGACATGAAGATCGACGGCGTCGCCGTGACCGACGCCCAGACGATCCGGGTCGCCGCCAACAACTTCCTCGTCGGCGGCGGCGACACGTTCCAGGGCTTCACGGCGGGCACCGACCTGTGGAGCGGCCCGCTCGACATCGACGCCTTCACCGACTATCTGACCGCGGCGGGGACGATCGCGCCGCCGGTCCCGGACCACATCACCGTCGCGCCCTGACCCGGCGCCGAGCCCGATCGGCCGCCTCCCGCCACGCGCGGGGGGCGGCCGTTCACTTGCGGGCGGGCTCGCGCCTGTCGCCGGTCTCCTCGCCCCGCTCGGGGACGAAGCGGTACCCGACGTTGCGCACGGTGCCGATCAGCGCCTCGTACTCGGCGCCGAGCTTGGCGCGCAGCCGCCGGACGTGGACGTCGACGGTCCGGGTGCCGCCGAAGTAGTCGTAACCCCAGACCTCCTGCAAGAGCTGGGCGCGGGTGAAGACCCGCCCGGGGTGCTGGGCGAGGTACTTCAGGAGCTCGAACTCCTTGAAGGTCAGGTCGAGCGCGCGGCCGCGGAGCCGGGCGGTGTAGGTGGCCTCGTCGATCGTCAGGTCGCCGTTGCGGATCTCGTCGGGGACCTCCTCGGCGGCCGCCTGGTTCAGCCGGCCGACGGCCAGCCGGAGCCGGGCCTCGACCTCGGCGGGGCCGGCGGTGTTGAGGACGACGTCGTCGGCGCCCCACTCGGCGGTCATCGCCGCGAGCCCGCCCTCGGTGACGATCACGAGGAGCGGGCAGGTGATGCCGGTGGTCCGCAGCAGCCGGCTCAGGCTCTTGGCATGGACGAGGTCGCGGCGCGCGTCGAGCAGCACGGCGTCCGCGGGTGGCGCGTCGATCAGGGCGGACGCCTCCGCTGGGGCGACCCGGACCGGATGCAGCAGCAGCCCCAACGCCGGGAGCACCTCCGCAGAGGGCTCGAGGGCGTTGGTGAGCAGCAGCAGATTGCTCACAGTGCCTCCTTCCGCGTCGTGCGGCGAAAAGCCGTACAAACACGTAAAGGACCCGGGGGCTACGTCGCCCAGGTCCCGTAGTAGGTGAGGATAGCCCACGGGGTCGAAGGATCCAGCGAGCGTCCACCTGATGAACACCGGTTACACCGGTGGGTTACCCGTGACGACGCCGTCACCACGCGTTTTCCGAAGGAGTTGGTCAGAAGATGGCGAAAGGTGTGATCCGCTACTGGGCCGCCGCGAAGGACGCGGCGGGCGTCGCCGAGGAGCCCTTCGAGGCGGAGACCCTGGCCGGCCTCGTGGCGGACGTCACAGCGGGCCGCGAGCCGCTGGCCCGGGTCGTCGGGAGGTCGTCGTTCCTGGTGGACGGGGCCCCGGTGGGGTTGCGGGCGCACGACGCCGTCGTGCTTCCCGAGGGGGCGACGGTGGAGGTGCTCCCGCCCTTCGCCGGGGGGTGACGACCGTGCTCCCTCCCGGGGGCGAGGAACTCCGCCCCGGGGACAGGGAGCTTCGCCCCAGGGGCGGCGGGCTTCGCCCTGGGGACGGCGGGCTCCGCCCCGTGGGCGACGGGCTCCACTTCGGGGACGAGGGACTCCGCTCTGGGGACAAGAGGCCAAAAACGCCATACACCTGGTAATGATGGGGCGTTTCCCGGGAAATTACCCGGGAGCGCCGCCGTGGCGTTCGGGCCTGACCCGGTACGGACAGGGAGTCGGATGCGTAAGCTGATCGCTTTTCTGATTGTGCTGCTCGTCCTCGCGGGCATCCTCGACCGGGTCGCGGCCGCCGGGGTGGAACGGGAGATCGCCACCCGGGCGACCGCCCAGTACGACCTCTCCTCCCCGCCCGAGGTGGACATCAGAGGCATCCCCTTCCTGACCCAGGCGATCTCCGGGCGGTACGACGAGGTCCGGGTCGCCACCGGTGCCCTGGAGGTCTCCGGCATCCGGCTGGCGGGCGTCGACTTCACCCTCTACGGGGTCACCGCCCCGCTCCGGGACCTGGTGACCGAGGGCGGCAAGGCGAAGGTCCGCGCCGACCGGGTCGCCGGTACCGCGGTCGTCTCGCTGGACACGCTGAACCGCAGGGCCCCGCAGGGGTTCAAGGTCGCGGTGGACGGCGACGCCCTCAAGGTGGACGGCGAGCTGACCGTCCTGGGCCGGAAGGTGGCCGCGGAGGCCCGGATGAAGATCGCGGTCGAGGGGGACGGGCTGCGGATCGTCCCGGAGAAGGTCACCCTGGCCGGCGGCATCCCGGTGCCGAACGCCGAGAAGGCGATCTCCTACCGGATCCCGCTCAGGAACCTGCCGTTCAACCTCAAGGTGACCGGCGTGAACGTCGTCCCGGAGGGACTGCGGATCTCCGGCGAGGCGACGGGCGTCCCCCTGCAGGGCTGACCCGCCCGGCCCCGCCACGCTCCGCCCCTGCCCGGTCCGCCTCGGCCGGCGTGCCCGGTCCCTTTCCGAGAGGCCGCCGCCCTCTCCATGAGTCCGCCGCCCGGGGTCGCCGTGGGGGGACCGTCGTGCGGGACGGGCCGGCGTGTCCGGAGCCGGCCGTTCTCCGTGGTCGACTGGAGAGGTGTCCGAACCGATCCGCCCCGCCGTACGTCATGGTGGTGTGAGCCGAGCCGGAACCGCCGACGAGCAGCTCGTCAGGGCGCTCTTCGACGAACACGGCGGGCCACTCTACGGCTACGTCCTGCGGCTGACGGGTGATCCGGGGAGAGCGGAGGATGTCGTGCAGGAAACGCTTCTGCGGGCCTGGCGGCACCCCGACGCGCTCAGCGACCGTCCCATCCGGGCGTGGCTGTTCACGGTGGCCCGCAACCTCGTCGTCGACCAGCATCGGGCGCGCAAGGCGCGTCCCCCGGAGACGGGGGACGAGGCGCTCGCCGTACTGCCCGCCGACGACGAGCTGGAGCGGGCCGTCGAGTCATGGGCCGTCGCCGAGGCGGTGGCCACTCTGCGGCCCGAGCACCGCGAGGTGCTGGCCGAGGTCTACTACCGGGGGAAGTCGGTCAAGGAGGCGGCCGAGACGCTGGGCGTGCCGGCCGGAACGGTGAAGTCGCGCACGTACTACGCGCTTCGGGCGCTGAAGCTGGCGCTGGAGGAGCGGGGGCTCGCGCCATGATGATGACGTGTGACGAGGTCCGGATGTCGCTCGGCGTCTACGCGCTGGGCGTGCTGGAGCCCGAGGAACGAGTGCTCGTGGAGGCGCACCTCGCCGAGTGTGCCGCCTGCCGTACGGAGGCCGAGGAGCTGGGCGGGGTGGCGACCCTGCTCGGCAGGGTCGCCGAGGAGGACGTGGCGCAGGCGGTCAGCCCGCCCCGGGCGGTGCTCGACCGGCTGCTCAGCGAGCGGCTGCACGACGAGCGGGCCAGGAAGCGCAGGACGTCCCGGGCGCTGCTGGCCGTGGCGGCCTCGATCGTGGTCGCCGGGATCGGCGGGGCGGTGTGGACGGCCGCCGGGCAGCCCGCCGCGGATCATCCGGCCGCGGCTCCGGCGGTCTCGCGGTCCCGGCCGGAGACCTCGGAGACCAACGGTTTCTTCCGGGACAGGAAGGCCGCCCCGGACCGCTCCGCGGCCTCCCGGAGCTCCGCGCCGTCCGGGAGCCCCGATGACGAGGTCAGGATCCTGCTGGAGGCCCCTCAGGGCCGCGAGTTCGCAGGTCGCGGCGGTGCCGCCCGCGCCACGGTCACGGTGACGGCGGGCGCGGAGCCGAGCGCCGGGCCGAGCGCGGGATCGGGCGCGTCGGCCGGCGCGGAGCGGGGCGGAGCGCCGAGCACGGTCACGGTCACGCTGACCGGGGTGCCCGGCGGTACCCGCTGCCGCCTGGTGACGGTCGGCACGGACGGCGTCCGCCGGACGGCCGCCGAGTGGACCGTCAGCCGGGCCGTCCACGCCGACCCCGGCGTCTCCGCCGGGAGCGAGGTCACCGGGACCACGACGCTCCGGCCCGAGGACGTCGAGAGGTTCGAGATCGTCGCCGGCGGCAGGGTGCTGATCCGCCTCACCCCCCGCTGACGGCCGCCGCATCCGCTTGCCGGCGGCGCCCGTCCGGGACGTCGTCCTGCCGGGGCGCCGTCCGCGCGCGTCCCTCCGTGCCCGGTCGTCCTCCGCCGGGACGCCGCCCGGGACGCCGTCCGGCAGGGCGGGAATGACCGTCGGCGGCGGCGCGTTGTCGGCTCCGTGACCGGACTGGCGGTGCTGCTCGTCACGCTCGCCCTGGCGACACTGACCGGGGTGGCGCTGCGGCGGCGCGCCGCGCCGCGCGACGTGGGAGGCAGGGGGAGAGGCGGGATGGAACGCCTGACGTCCGGGCAGCTCGCGGCGGAGCTGGGGGAGCGGGCCACGCTCGTGCAGTTCTCCAGCGCCTTCTGCCAGCCCTGCCGGGCGACCCGCCGGATCCTCGCCGAGGTCGCCGCGATGGTGCCCGGCGTGGCGCACGTGGAGATCGACGCCGAGGCGCGGCTCGACCTCGTCCGCGCGCTGAACATCCTGCGCACGCCCACCGTGCTGGTCCTCGACGGGTCGGGCCGCGTGGTGAGACGCGCCTCCGGCCAGCCCAGGAAGGCCGACGTCATCGGGGCGCTGGGACTCGCCGTCGGCGACTGAACCGAGGGTCTCCCGAGCCTGTATCCGGGGCTCGGGGCCCTCCGGACCGCGGGTCCCCGAGCCGCGGACCTGCGGTTCCGGGCTCTCCGGACCGCGGGCCCCGGGCCGCTGACCTGCGGTTCGGCGCCCTCCCGGCCGCGGGCCCCCGAGCCACGGGCCGCCCGTGTGCCGAACAAGGATGTCTCACGAATTGGACGGGGATGTGACAGAGGGCGGGACGTCGGGGTAATGTCGTTCGTATGATCCTGACGACAGAGCTGCTGACGAAGCGGCGCGCGGTCGACTTCTGCCGCGTGACCACCGCGCTCTGTCGCGTTTCCTGAGGGCGATCTCAAGCGGCTTCGCGCCGCGCCGATCCGCACACCCTTGGGGAGCATCGAGCGATGCACGCCGATCCCAGAGCACTCCGTTTCTCCGCGTCCGTGACGACCGTCGTTCTCGCGATCGTCCTGGCCACGGGGAGCACGTGGTTGCTCGCCGTCCAGACCGTGTTCTTCGGGCTGGGCCTGTTCGGAGCGTCGCCGTACGGGATGGTCTTCAAAGGGATAGTGAAGAGCCCGCCCAGTGAGCTGGAGGACGCCGCCCCGCCGCGCTTCGCGCAGGGGGTCGGCCTCGTCTTCGCCCTGGCGGCCCTGGTCGGATACATCACAGGAATCACGCCGCTGGCCCTCGGCGCCACCGCCGCGGCCCTCTTCGCCGCCTTTCTCAACGCCGTCTTCGGCTTCTGCCTCGGCTGCGAGATGTTTTTGATCATCCGCCGATCACTGCCCGCAAGATAATTCCGGAGGATTGCCATGAGCCGTTCCGCCGCACTGGTGGACGCAGACTGGGTCGAGGCCAACCTCGACACGCCCGGTGTCGTCCTCGTCGAGGTCGACGAGGACACCAGCGCTTACGAGAAGGGCCACATCCGGGGCGCCGTGCGGATCGACTGGAGGACCGACCTCCAGGACCCGGTCCGCCGCGACTTCGTCGACCGCGAGGGCTTCGAGGCCCTGCTGTCCGCCCGGGGGATCTCCAACGACGACACCGTCGTCCTCTACGGCGGCAACAACAACTGGTTCGCGTCCTACGCCTACTGGTACTTCAAGCTCTACGGCCACGGGGACGTCAAGCTCCTCGACGGCGGCCGCAAGAAGTGGGAGCTGGAGTCGCGCGAGCTGGTCAGGGACGTCCGGGAGCGTCCGGCGACCCAGTACCGCGCCCAGGAGCAGGACAGCTCGATCCGCGCCTTCCGTGACGACGTCGTCGCCGCGATCGGCAAGCTCAACCTGGTCGACGTGCGCTCGCCCGACGAGTTCACCGGCAAGCTGCTCGCCCCCGCCCACCTTCCGCAGGAGCAGGCGCAGCGCGCCGGCCACGTGCCGACCGCGCGCAACATCCCGTGGTCGAAGGCGGCAAACGACGACGGCACCTTCAAGTCCGACGAGGAGCTGAAGGCCCTCTACGAGGCCGCCGGCGTCGACTTCGGCAAGAACACCATCGCGTACTGCCGCATCGGAGAGCGTTCGGCCCACACGTGGTTCGTGCTGCACGAGCTGCTCGACCAGGCCGACGTCAAGAACTACGACGGTTCGTGGACCGAGTACGGCTCGCTCGTGGGCGTGCCGATCGAACTGGGAGAGGCCCGATAATGACTGACGGATGCGCTGCTCCGGAGCAGACTGTTGCTCTTCCGGCCGGGATCGACCTCTCGACCCAGGCCGTCATCCAGGGGGTGGTCTCCGGCGCCGGCACCGCTTACGCGCGCCTGCTGGACCACTCCGGCGAGTTCACCGGCGAGGTCGTGGTGTCCGAGGAGGGCGTCTTCCGCTTCTTCGCCGCTCCCGGTGACTGGACCGTCCGCATCATCGCGGGCGGCGGCGTCACCAAGGACGTCCCCGCCCAGGCCCGCCTGGGCGAGGTGACCCAGCTCAGCGTGGCGGTCTGACCGCTCGGACCCGGGCCCGTCCCGGCGGCCGGCCCGTCCGGTCCGCCTCACGGCTCTGAGGGCCGGCGTCCCCACAGGGGGCGCCGGCCCTTCCGCGTCTCCCGGCGGGAACGAACGCCCGGCGGACTCCGGCTCCGGCGCGCGGCCGGATCCGGGCTCCGGCGGGCCCACGGATCCGGTACGGCCGGCGCGCCGGCCGCCGCCGATCGCTACGATTCGTCAGGTGCCCGGAACGCCTGTCATGTCCCAGACGTCAGCTCCGCCGCCGTCGCGGGCCGCCGTCCGGGCCCCGGCCGCGCCCACGGCGTACTCGCTCCCCCTCCACATGTTGCGGATCTTCGGGTCCCGCGCAGTGTCGCTGGTGCTGTGGTTCTCGGCGGGGAGGGCGATCCGCGCCGGCCTGATGTGGGCGGGCACCGAGGTCTCCCACGGCGACCACCGGCAGGTGCGCCTCGTCGTCACGATGCTGATCTTCACGTTGATCGTGCTGAACGAGCTCGTGGTCATGGTGGGCATGCTGCACTCGGTGCGCGGCGCGCTCCGGGAGATCCGGGTACGGCGGACCGGCGACGAGGCGGACGAGAGCCTGTTCGGCGCGCTCAACCGGGCCACGCTGGTCTTCGCCACCATCTACCTGGCCTGGAGTTTCCACGCCGAGGACGCCAGGGAGTTCGTCGCCCTCGACCGCACCCGCAACGCGGGTGAGGACCTGCTGCTCCGGCCGCTCATCGGTGAGGAGTCCACCACCGGGACCGGCCTCATCGGCCTCGACGTCCGGCTCTCCATCGTCATCGCCGTGGTCGCCTACCTGCTCAGGGGACTCTTCGGCTGGTGGCACGCGCAGGGCAGGGTGAAGGGCAGCGGCGTGCTGACCACCTTCTTCGAGCTGGCGTTCGCCTTCTACGGCATCAACGCGGTGCTCGCCTTCGTCGAGGCCCGGTCCGACTGGGTGTCCCACCGGGTGGTCGTCGACGCGCTCGGCGACCAGGTCAAGCGGCTGGAGGAGAGCGTCCCGGGCTGGAAGGAGGCCGCGGCGTGGATCGGGGAGGTCTGGCCGTACGTCGTGGACGCGCTGATCGAGCCGCTGACCTGGCTGACGGTCGCGGCGCTCGTCTACGGCGCGTTCGCCGAGGACACGAGGTCGGTCGTGCGGGGGACCCGGCTGGACGCCGTGGCCGACCGGATGGAGCGGACCCACTCTCTCACCCGGTCCGTCGCGACGCGGATGACGACCGGGTTCCAGGAGCGCTGGGTGCCGCCGGTGAACGCCTTCCGGCTCGCCGCCCGAGGGGGCGCCGCTCTGTTCGGCATGTTCTGCCTGTGCTACGTGCTCGTCCGGGTGGGAGCCGACTACACGACCCAGGGCGTCAAGATGCTGATCGGCAATCCGGAGCCCTTCAGCTGGGTGGCGTGGGGGTCCGCCGCGTCGGTCCTGCGCGACCTCGTCGTCGACACGCTGACGGTCTGCCTGCTGGCGGCGACGTTCGACATCGCCGCCACCCGCGCCAGGGAGAGCGGCCGGACCGTCGGCGACTGAGGTCCTCCGGCGGCCGGGAGACCGCCGGCCGCCGGCCGGTCCACGCCGGTCGCCGACGGGGGACGGGCGAGGACGTCAGCGCCTGAAACAGAGGACGTTGTCGTTCAGCTCGTTCTCCCGCGCGGCGCGCTTCATCGAGTCCTCGAAGGACTCGTTCTCGATCGTCCGGACGGCGCTCGGGCGCACGCACACCGACACCTCGCGGGCGAGCGCCCTGGGCACCAGGCTGAGCACGTCGTAGTGGTACGGCGTGCCGATCCGGTGCTCGGCGGCCTCAAGGGGCACGTCGTCCTTGGCGATCTGCGCCGCCCACGACCGGCCGTCGGGGTGGCGCACCTCGATGTCGGGGGTGCCGCGCCGGATCACGCCCTCGGGGTCCAGGGCGGTCCGGGTGACTCTGATCCTCAGCCACCGCCGGTCCGGCTCCAGCGGGCGGTCGCCGGGCAGGCCGTCCGACTCCGTCACGGCCACCTGCCAGGAGACGTGCCGGAACGTGGCGGTCCGGCCGGCCGCGAACGTGTGGACCTGGTCGTCCGGACGTGCGTCCTTGTAGGTCAGGTACCCGTTCCACGTCGGGACGGCCACGGCCACGGCCAGTGCCAGGACCGCCGCGGTGACCCGGAGCGCGGTGCGGGCCGGACGCCGGGCGGGCGCCGGGGACCCGGGGAGGTCCGCGGGGGCCTCAGCCGCGGTTCCGGGGACCTCCAGCGGGCCGGGGGGCGGCACGGACCGGGGCAACGGGGCCGACCTGACCGCGGGGAACGGCTGCGTGGAGGCGCCCTGAGGCTCGTCCGGGACGACGGGGGGCCAGACCTGGCGGTCGGGGAAGGCCCGGCGCCCACCGGACAGCCAGGGCGCCCCGCCGGCGCCGGGCCCGGGGGTCGCTCCCGGGTGGGGAGCCGCCGCGGGCCGGGGACCGTGAGGAGGAGCCATGGGCTTCACGGGCCCGGGGCCGGAGGGAGGGGCGTCCTGGGGGCGCGGGGTGAACCAGTCGCCGGGGCTCCGGCCGCCGGGAGGCGCCGTCACGGCTTGCCCGCCGGCGTGTGGACGTCCTTCGCCGTGGAGACCAGACGCGCCGCGGCGGCCTCGTCCAGCCCGAGGTCGATCTCCACCTCGGGGGCGGAGGGCTCGACCAGCGCCCCGTTCCCCTCCTGCGGGTGCACCACGATCCTGGCCCCGGCCAGTTCGGCGGGCGGGACCTCGAAGACCGCGGCCCTCCTGGTCCACCAGCCCCACTGGATGAAGGGGCTCGTGATGGTCAGGTCGCCGTTCACCTTGTCGGTGGCGGAGTACCGGCGCCCGCTCTCCGTCAGGAGGGCCGGCGGGGCGATCCGCTGCGGGACGCGGACGGACGTCGCGGCCAGGTCGACGACGAGGAAGATCCCCTTGGTGGTCGCCCGCTGCTTCGCGCCGGACGAGGAGCCGGACGACGAGGAGCCGGACGACGTGCTGGACGACGTGCCGGGGGAGGCGCCGGTCTCGATCGCCCTGGCGGCGTGGACCCCCTCCACCCGCACCGAGATCCGGGAGGCGGTGACCGTCTCCCCGGGACCGCCGGTCCAGGTGAGGGGGCCGCTGTAGTCGTCGCGGGAGAAGGCGAACGACTGGGCGGCGACCGCCGCCACGGCGAGGACCGCCCCGGCGAGCAGACCGCCCAGCCTGCGCCACCGGCCCGGGGTCGCGGAGCCGCTGCGCCGGGCCCGCGCGCCGGAGCGCCCGGAGGGCCCCTGAGACGTCGACGCCCCGCCGAACCCGTCCGCTCCGCCAGGCCCTCCGGGGACGGCGGGCCCGGGGACGGCGGGTCCGGGGCCGTGGGGATCGCCGGGTCCGGGGCCGCCGAACCAGTCCGCTCCGCCGTGTCCGGGCGCCGGTGCGGTCATCACCCGGCCGCCTTCCGGACCGGCAGGGTGACCTGTGCGGCGACGGCCGGGGGCCCGTCGTCGTCCTTCTTCACCAGAAGCCAGCCGATGTCCTGGGTGAACCCCTCGGGGTGCTCGAAGGCGCCGACGTCGAGCAGCACCCGCTCGGGCGCGCGCCGTCCTTCCGGCAGCTCGTACCGGACCACGACGGTGGACTCCATCCCCGGGTGCAGCTGCCTGCCGGGCACGCCGTCACCCTCGACGAACACGTCGGGGCCGAAGTCGCCTCCGAGCTCCGGGGTCATCCTCAGCAGGGACCCGGCGAAGAGGTAGCCGGGTTTCCCGCCCTGCCCCGGCGCTCCCACGCCGGTGGTCTCGTCCCCCTTGTTGGTCACCCGGAACACGACCTCCAGGTAGCGCTTGTCCGGCCCGCCGTACCGGCCGGGCCGGACGGTGGTGCGGGACTCCACGAACCTCGTGGTGAACTCCCCCTGGTCGAGGACGGCGCCGGGGCCCAGACGTCTGGGCGGGTCGTCGGGGGCCTCGCCGAGCCCGCCGAGGGCCGCGGTGATCCCCAGGCCGGCGGCCGCGACGAGCACGGCGATCGGCACCGCGACCGGGCGGCGCCTTCGGGCCGCCGCGCCGGGGGGAGACGTCATGGCACAGGATCGTAACCGCTGATCTTCATGTCATTCGCCTCGCAAGTCCCACGAGCACTGGATAACCAACGGAAAATACAGCAGATTGGTGAGAACGCCGCTCGGAACGGAGATCCAGCTCCTACGCTGTCACCGAGGCGGCGAGGGCCCTATGGCGGAGGTTCCGTGGCGGACGTGCATCCCGAGCACGCGCAGCTCCAGGCGGACCGGATCTACCTGGGCTGGCAGTATGCCCTGCTCCACCCCGACCCGGGGCCCGCGCCCAGACGTCCCTCTCCCGCCGACGAGACCGTCGCGGCCGAGGCGCCGAAGATCGACCCCGAGTGGGCGCGCCGGGAGCGGCTCAACGAGGACCTGCTGAACCGGCCGATGCGGACCTTCCGCGCGTTCATGGGCGTGCTCGCCGCGCTCATCCTCGTCCTCGGCGTCAGCCACCTGCTGAGCTGGTCGTTCGCGGTCGCCGGGCTGGTCGCGACCTGCGGGGTGGCGGTGTTCTGCAGCTACTCCATCCACCAGGGCGGCAGGGCGGTCCGCCACCGCATCCGCGAGCACGAGGAGGCCGGCGACCGGCTGCGCCGGGAACGCGACAGGAGCCTGTACCGCGCCCAGGAGGAGCACGCCGCCCGATACCGCGAGTGGGCCGAGAAGAAGGAGCGCCACGACCGCCAGCTCACCTGGTACGCCGTGACCGTGCCGGACGAGCTCGACCGGATCGACGTCGCCGGGGGCACGCTGACCGGCTGGTCGGCGCTGATCACCCTGCTCGGCGCGACCCGTCTCTACAGCGGAGGCCACCTGACGGTCCTCGACCTGTCGGAGGGCGCGATCGCCAAGGACCTGATCGAGCTGGCCCGCCGCGGCGGCGACGACCCGTTGGTGTGGGTGCTGCCGGTGGACCTGCCCCGGCTCGACCTCGGCGCGACGCTCGCGCCCGAGGCGTTCGCCGACGTGCTGGCGCACGTGGTGAGCGTCAGCGAGGAGCACCGCACCACCCGCGACCTGTCGTTCGACAACGCGATCCTGGAGCGGGTCCTGGAGGTCCTCGGCGAGAACGCCACGATCAACCAGGTCACCGCCGCGCTGCGGGCGCTGGCCCAGGTCGGCGACCCCCGCGAGGACCTCAGGCTCGGCCTGATCACCGCCACCCAGCTGGAGCGCATCGGCACGCTGTTCGGCCGGGGCGTCAGCGACCGGGTGGTCATCGAGCGGGCCTGGGCGCTGGAGTCGCAGCTGCGCAAGCTGGAGACGCTCGGCTCCGAGGCCGTACGGCTGCCGCCCGCGCGGCTGCGGGTGGTGTCGATGGACCGGCAGGCTGGCGTGTTCGGAAACCGGGTTCTCGGGACGTACGTGGCGACGGCCCTCACCCACATCCTGCGCCAGTCGCCCGCCTCCGAGCGGCCCTGGTACCACACGATCGTCGTCGCGGGCGCGGACAAGCTCCGCGGCGACGTCCTGGACCGGCTGATGGACGCCTGCGAGACGTCCAGGACCGGGCTGGTGCTCACCTACCGGTCGCTCACCCCGACCGTGCGGGAGCGGCTCGGCCGGGGGCACGCGGCGGTGACGTTCATGCGGCTGGGCAACGCGGAGGACGCCCGGGTCGCCAGCGAGCACGTCGGCACCGAGCACCGCCTGGAGCTGGCCCAGCTCACCGAGACGATCAGCGCCGCCGGGGCCGGGATGGACGGCGGATACGTCTCCACCATCGGTCACACCGACGACGGCGACGACCGCGACGCCGGCCGTCCCGACCTGAAGGAGGACATCACCTCCTCCACCGAGTGGGGCCGCCGCGCGACCGAGGCGATGGGCGAGACCGAACGGGTGCTGCACCGCTCCAGGGAGTTCCTCGTCGAGCCGCACGAGCTGCAGCAGCTCCCCACCACCTCGGTGATAGTGACCGACGCCACCGCCCACGGCCGCCGGGTCCGTCTCGCCGACGCCAACCCCGCGATCCTCACCTTCCCCAAGACGACGCTGGGGGAGTTCGAGGAGATCAAGGAGGCCGTGCTGGAGCGGGGCCGCAAGGAGGAGGAGCCGGAGCCTCCCGAGCCGGGGCCGTTCGTGGACGCGCCGCCCAACCTGGGCCCCCCGCCGGCCCGCCTCGACTGGCGTACGCGCTGATGACCGGTCCGGCGCGGCCTGCGTACGCGCTGACGAACGGTCCGGCGCCCGCGTACGCGCCGGTGGCCGGCCCTGCCCGTCCGGAGCGTCCGCCGGTGACCGGCCCGGCCCGGCCCGCGTGCGCGTCAACGAAGCGTTCTTTTCGGGTAAGGGGATGGTCAGTGAGCGGGTGTCCTCCCCCGTGGAGGTTCGACGCTGGTGGCCGGGGTGGTCCGACTCCCGGCCCGCACCGGCCGGTACGGCGGGACCGCCCGTGACGCGTCAACACCCCGGCGTAGAGCCGGGTCCCCCGGGTGGAGACCAACAGATGCAGCCAAGCGTGTCCCTTCCCGCCGGCGGCCTGACCGGCCCCTGGTACCGGATCCAGGCGATCACCGCGCCCTCCCGCAGCTCGTCGGCGGAGTGGGACTTCGTCACGGTCCTGCCGGCCGTGCTGTCGGCCGCCCAGCGCGACCGGCCGTTCGTGGTCGGCTGGCTGTCGCGCGGCTCCGGCGCCCCGCTGGAGCTCGTCACCAACGCCGGGCCGCTGACCCCGCCGCGTCCGCCGCGCCGGTCGGCCGACAGGACGGCCGAGGCCGACCCGGTCCCGGCCGGCTCGGAGCCGCTGCTGTTCCCCGCCGGGGCCAGGGGCGTGCGGATCGGCGACGAGTGGCTGCGCGACCTGGCCGACCTCGCCTGGACCGCCTGCCCCGGCCGGCAGGCCCCGCCGCTCGGCGGGCGCCGCGAGCCGGACGCCGACGAGGTCAGGCGGCCCACCCTGTTCGAGTCCACGCTGGTCACGCTCATGTCGCGGCCGTTCGCCTGGCTGGTGGTGGCCGAGCGGACCGACCTGCTGGACGCCGAGGTGGCGCACCTGCGCACCCAGCTCAACGTGCTGCGCCAGTACGGCGACGCCTCCGAGCGCTCCCGCTACGACGCCGAGCGCGCCGAGCGGCGCATGCAGGAGCTGGACGCCTTCCGCGAGGCCGGGCTGTGGAGCGTGCGGGTGCTGGCCGGGGCCGCGGGGCCCGAGGAGCTGCGGCAGATCGCGCCGGTCCTGGTCGGCTCGGCCGAGATGAGCCACCACCCCTACCGGCTGCGCAGCGCCCTTTCCGGCCCGGTGTACGGCTTCGCCGAGGCTTTGTCGGTGACCCTCCAGGACCCGGCCGACGGCAGCGCCGCGCCGTTCGCCGCGACCGCGGGGGCGCTGGCCGCGCTCGCCGGGCTGCCGCGCCGGGAGGTGCCGGGGGTCCGGGTGCTCGACGCGGGCTTCTTCGACGTCACCAGCGAGGCGGAGGTCGCCCCCGGGGCCGGGACCGTCGAGCTGGGGGCGATCCTGGACGGCCAGAACCGCGCGGTCGGCTCGTTCCGGGTGCCGCTCGCCACCCTCAACCGGCACGCCTTCGTCACCGGAGCCACCGGTTCCGGCAAGTCGCAGACCGTACGGCACCTGCTGGAGCAGCTCACCGGCGCGGGCATCCCGTGGCTGGCGATCGAGCCCGCGAAGTCGGAGTACGCCGCGATGGGCGGCCGGGTCGAGCACCTCGCCCCGGTGACGGTGATCAACCCGTCGGCCCCCGAGGCGGTGCCGTTCAGCGTCAACCCGCTCGCGCCCGAGCCGGGTTATCCGGTCCAGGCGCACATCGACATGGTGCGGGCGCTGTTCATGGCGGCCTTCGACGCCGAGGAGCCGTTCCCGCAGATCATGTCGCTGGCCCTGCAGCGCGTCTACGAGGCCAACGGCTGGGACGTGGTGACCGGCTGGGCCGCGCCCGGCGCCGCCGTACGGCCGGCCGTGCCGACCCTCGCGCAGCTCCAGCAGCACGCCATGGACGTCATCCAGGAGATCGGCTACGGCCGGGAGGTGCAGGCCGACGTCGAGGGTTTCATCTCGCTGCGGCTGCGGTCGCTGCGGGTCGGCTCGGCGGGCCGGTTCTTCGAGGGCGGCCATCCCGCCGACATCGGCGACCTGCTCCGGCGCAACGTGGTGCTGGCCATCGAGGACGTCGCCAACGACGAGGACAAGGCGTTCCTGATGGGCACGCTGATCATCCGGATCGTGGAGCACCTGCGGATGCGGGCCAGGACCGAGCGGAGCAGCGGCCTGCGGCACGTCATCGTGATCGAGGAGGCGCACCGGCTGCTGCGCGACCGCGGCGCCGGGCGGGCCAGCACCCACGCCGTCGAGCTGCTGGCCGGCATGCTCGCCGAGATCCGCGCGTACGGCGAGGGCATCGTGGTGGCCGAGCAGATCCCCACCAAGCTGGTCTCCGACGTGGTGAAGAACACCGCGCTGAAGGTGGTGCACCGCCTGCCGGCCGAGGACGACCGGCAGCTCGTCGGGGCCGCGATGAACCTCAGCGAGGAGCAGTCGCGGCAGGTCGTCTCCCTCCAGCCGGGGGTCGCGGCGGTCTTCGCCGACGGGATGGACCGGCCGCTGCGGATCAGGGTTCCGCTGGGGGAGGAGCGCGAGCGGGCCGTCCCCGGAGTCCTGGGTCACACGCCGCCGATCAACGGCCGCCGCTCGGCGGCCTGCGGCCAGGAGTGCCGGACCGGCCGGGCCTGCACGCTCGTGGAGCTGCGCGAGGCCGACCTGCTTGCCGACGCCCCCGAGTGGGCATGGTTGCGCATCTGGGCCGACACGCTGGTGCTGGCCTTCTGCGCCGACCGGCCGCTGCCGGGGGTGCCGCGGGCCCTCGCGGACCTGTGGGCGGAGCTGCCGCTGCGGCGCCGCGAGTGCCTGCTGGCCACGGCGGTGGAGCGCGCCGTGGCCCCCAGGGCGTGGTCGCTGCGGACCGTCGCCGACCCGGCGAGGCTGACCGAGCGGGTGGCCGCCACCGCGACCCGGCTGCTCGGCCCGGAACGGGAGGGCACGGAGCGGCCCGGCCCCGAGTGGGTCATCCCGCAGGTCCGCTGGCTGCACGAGGTGGACCGGCTGTTCCCGCACGACCGGCCCGCGCCCGACCCGCGCTCGCCCGCCCCGGCCCTGGACTACCCACTGGTCACGCCTCCGCCGGGCGGCGCCGAGCTGCTCGGGCACCGGGCCAGGGCGCTGCGCCACCACCCGCTGTCCATGGAGGCCGACCGCAACCGGGCGCTGGCCTGGCGGGTCATCCTCGGCGACGACGAGCGCGAGAGCGTGGAGCGGGACATGCAGACGGTGACGATCGGCGTCGATCCCGCCGACCGGCTCCGGCACGTCGCCCAGACGATGGGCGCGGGGTGGCTGGAGACCGTGCTGTCGTGGCCGCGCCGGTTCGTGCTGCCGTTCGACGCCGCCGCGCCGGAGGACGTCGAGCTCGCCTTCACCGACTGACCGCCGCGCGCCGTACGGGGCCTGCGGACGAGGCGCGTCCGGGGGCCCGAAGGGTCCGGCGGCCCGGGCGTCCGGGCGGTCCGGGTGGCTCAGGTGGTTCGGGCGGTCCGGATCGAGTCCCGGCCGGGAGGAGGCGAACCGGACGTGCCGTACGAACGGGACGGACGGTGCGACCTTCGTGATCGGCCCTTTCGCGGGCGTTGCCGGACCGTGACCATGCCGAACCCCGGCTAGGATCGCGGCATGAACGATTCGGCGGACCAGCCCCGGATGCCGAGTCCTCCCGCGACGGGGCCGCTTGGCGAGGAGAGGCGATGACACAGCTTCCGCTGCGGGCTCAGCTCGCGAGCGCTCTCGGACGGACGGCCGCGACCCTGTCCAGGGCCACCGGCCGCGGCGACGGCTCGGTGATCGGTGGCCGGATCGGCCTGGCGCTGGAGCCCGGCCTGCTGAGCCAGCTCGCCCGGGACCGCAGGCTCGCCCTGGTGAGTGCGACCAACGGCAAGACCACCACGACCCGCCTGATCACCTCCGCCCTCCAGGAGCTCGGCGACGTCGCCACCAACGCCTTCGGCGCCAACATGCCCGCCGGGCACGTGTCGGCGCTGGCGTCGGCCAAGGACGCTCCGTACGGCGTGCTGGAGGTCGACGAGAAGTACCTTCCCGCGGTGATCGACGCCACCGGCGCGGGTGTGATCGCCCTGATGAACCTCAGCCGCGACCAGATGGACCGGGCGGGCGAGATCTGGCTGCTCGCCCAGAAGTGGCGGCGGGCCCTGGCCGGCAAGAACACCCACGTGATCGCCAACGCCGACGACCCGCTGGTCGCCTGGGGAGCATCCACCGCCGCCCGGGTGACCTGGGTGGCGGCGGGACAGCCCTGGAAGGAGGACTCCTGGTGCTGCCCCGAGTGCGGCGGCCCGCTCGACCGCAAGGGCGTCGACTACACCCCGCCGGGCGGCCACGTCGCCGGCGCGGCCCCCCTGGCGATGGTCCCGCGCCCGGCCGAGGACGACTGGGCCTGTCGTGAGTGCTCCTTCCGGCGGCCCCAGCCCTCCTGGTTCCTCGACGACGACGCGGTGATCGACCCGCGCGGGCAGCGCTGGGTCCTGGACCTCCAGCTTCCCGGCCGTGCCAACCGGGCGAACGCCGCGATCGCCCTGGCCGTCGCCGAGGCGTTCGGCCTGCCGGTCCAGGCGGCGCTGCCCCGGCTGCGCGAGGTCAGGTCCGTCGCCGGCCGCTACACCACGGTGGAGCGCGACGGCCGCCGCGCCCGGCTGCTGCTGGCCAAGAACCCCGCCGGGTGGCTGGAGGCGTTCGACGTGCTCGACCGCTCGCTGCCGGTCATCCTCTCGGTGAACGCCCAGGGGCCCGACGGCCGCGACACCTCCTGGCTGTGGGACGTCGACTACCGCGTCCTGCGCGGCAGGCCGGTCTTCGTGACCGGGGAGCGGATGCTCGACCTCGCGCTCCGGCTGGACGTGGCGAACGTGCCGTTCCAGCTCGTGGCGTCCTTCGAGCAGGCGCTCGCCGCGCAGCCGCCGGGCAAGGTCGACGTGATCGCCAACTACACCGCCTTCCAGCAGATCCGAGCGGAGTTCGACCGTGCAGTCTGACAGCGTCCTGCGGCTCGTCTGGATCTACCCAGACCTGCTGAGCACCTACGGCGACCAGGGCAACGTCCTGGTCCTGGAGCAGCGTGCCCAGCGCCGCGGCATCCCGGTCCAGACCATCCACGTCCGCTCGGCGGACCCGGTGCCGGACAGCGGCGACATCTACCTCATCGGCGGCGGCGAGGACCGGCCGCAGATCCTGGCGGCCGAACGGCTGCGCCGCGACGGCGGCCTGCACCGGGCCATGGCGCGCGGCGCGGCCCTGCTGGCGGTCTGCGCGGGCTACCAGATCATGGGCAGCACGTTCGGCGGCGAGGAGGGGCAGCCGGTCCAGGGCATCGGCCTGCTCGACATCGCCAGCGGCCGGGGCACCGGCCGGGCGGTCGGCGAGCTGGCCGGGGAGGCCGACCCCGCGCTCGGCATCCCGATGCTCACCGGCTTCGAGAACCACATGGGCGTCACCCGGCTGGGACCGGGCGTCCGCCCGCTGGCGCGCACGGCGGTCGGCGTCGGCAACGGCGACGGCACCGAGGGCTGCTACGCCGGGAAGGCCGTCGGCACCTACCTCCACGGCCCGGCGCTCGCCCGCAACCCGGGCCTGGCCGACCTCCTGCTCACCTGGGCGGTCGGCGCGCAGCTCCCGCCGATCGACGACTCGTGGTACGACCGGCTCCGCCAGGAGCGGCTGACCGCGGTCCTGCCCCAGCAGGCCTGACGGTCCTCCCTCGGGACGGGCATCGGCCGCCTCCGGTGCCCGTCCTCCTGGGCGGCCCGCTAGTAGACCAGCGCCTGGACACCCTCGGCGAGGACCTCCTCGACGAAGGTGGGGGCGCCCGCGATGCGCACGCCGTCGATCAGGTCGTCCGCCGTCATGTCCCGCCGGGCCGCGCACTGGGTGCACAGCGTCACCCGGCCCCCGGCGAGAACGGCGTCGAGCAGGTCGCCGAGCTGCGCCGCGTGCGGCAGCGCGAACTCCTTGGCCCGGCCGGGCAGGGCGAACCACGACGCCTCGCCGGTCAGCCACAGCGAGACGGGGACCCCGCTCGCCAGCGCCGCCGCGGCCACCGTGAACGCCTGGTTGCAGCGCTCGGGGGCGTCCGCGCCGGCGGTCACCTTTATCACCAGTGAACGTGCCATGGTAGGCAGCCTAATGCGGGCGGGAACCGCGGGCACGGGCCGTACCGGGGCGGTCTCGACGCGCGGCCCGGCGCGGGGGGAACCGGGGGCGCGAGCCGTGTGGGGGCGGCCTTAGGCTCGTGTGCATGGACGTTCCCGAGCTGCATCCCGGCCTTGAGCCGATCGCCTTCCTCCTGGGCCGGTGGGAGGGCGCCGGAGTGGGCGGATATCCGACGATCGAGAGCTTCAACTTCGGGCAGGAGATCGTCTTCGGTCACAACGGCAAGCCGTTCCTGACCTACACCAGCCGCACCTGGCTCCTGAACGACGCGGGCGAGCGGGTCCGCGAGCTGGCCACCGAGACCGGCTACTGGCGGCAGCTTCCCGACCGCCAGCTGGAGGTGTGCCTGACGCACCCCACCGGGATCGTGGAGATCTACGTCGGCGAGGTCGTCTTCCACAAGATCGAGCTGCGGACCGACGTGGTCGCCCGTACCGCCACCGCCAAGGAGTACACCGCGGGCCACCGCCTGTACGGCCTGGTCAACGGCAACCTGATGTGGGCCTACGACATGGCGGCCGAGGGGCAGCCGCTCCAGTCGCACATCTCCGCCGAGCTCAAGAAGGTGGCCGACTTCGTGCCGGAGGCAGGATAGGACCGGCTTCGCGCCGGAGGGCAGGAAAAGAAAAGAACCCCGGGCCTGCTCCCGCCGCTCGCGGCGGGGCCGGATGGACCAAAGACGGGATCTTCGTGTCCCGCCCTCCGGCGGCCCGGGGTTCCGGTGATTGCCATGGATTCGCCGAACGTCGCGAGACGTCCGGACAGAGTCCGGAGTCGCGGCGTCCTAGCGGACAGCCACCTCGCTAGCCCTAGAACTGTCAACCATTGTCTGGACCACCTCCTTTCTGCGTGCCCCAAAGCTATGCGGCCGGGTCAGCTCAAGGCAAACGTTTTTCCACCCGTCCCGCCCGGCTACCCGAACAGCTCCCGGCCCCAGTAGTCGCCGGCGTCCCGGACTCCGGGCGGGCAGGCGAACAGGCCGCTGGAGACGTGCTTGATGTACTCGTTGAGCGAGTCGGCCTTGGCGAGACTCGTCTGGATCGGCACGAACTGCTTGCGCGGGTCGCGCTGGTAGGCGATGAAGAACAGCCCGGCGTCCAGCCGCCCCAGCCCGTCGGAGCCGTCGACGTAGTTGTAACCGCGTCTCAGCAGATGCGCGTTGCCGTGCGCCGAGGGGTGGGCGAGCCGTACGTGCGCGTCGGGTTTCATCGCGGTGAGGTCCACCGGGTCGAACTCCTGCTTCCTGCCGACCGGCGCGCCCTCGCCCTTGTCGCGGCCGAAGATGTCCTCCTGCTCCCGCAGGGGGGCGCGGTCCCAGGTCTCGATCATCATGCGGATCTTGCGGGTGACCAGATAGCTGCCGCCCGCCATCCAGCCGGGCCCGTCCGTCGCGGTGGCCCAGAGCTGGTCGCGCACCAGCGCGGTGTCCTCCAGCTTCATGTTGTTGGTGCCGTCCTTGAACCCCATCAGGTTGCGCGGGGTGGCCTGGGCGCGCGAGGTGGAGGAGGTACGGCCGAAGCCGAGCTGGGACCAGCGCACCGACACCCGCCCGAACCCGATGCGCGCCAGGTTCCGGATGGCGTGCACCGCGACCTGGGGATCGTGCGCGCAGGCCTGCACGCAGATGTCGCCGCCGGAGATCTCGGGGATCAGATGCTCACCGGGGAACCTCGGCAGGTCGGCCAGGGCGGCGGGCCGGCGGTCGGCCAGCCCGAAGCGGTCGTCGAACAGCGTGGAGCCGAAGCCGACCGTCAGCGTGAGTCCGGAGGCGGGCAGGCCGAGCGCCTCGCCGGTGTCGTCGGGCGCGCCCTCGGCCGGTCCCCCGACGGCGCCGAACGCCCCGGCCTCCTTGCCCTGGGTGAGGCGGGCGGCGGCGGCCGTCCACTCCTGCAGCAGGTCGACGAGTTCGGACTTCTTGTCGGTGGTGACGTCGAAGGCCACGAAGTGCAGCCGGTCCTGGGCCGGAGTGACGATGCCCGCCTGGTGCTCGCCGTAGAAGGGGAACGGGTCGGAGGCGGATGAGACATGTGCGACCGGTGGGTCGGTCCTGAGCGAGCGGGTGGCGACGGCGGTGGTCCCCGCCGCCGCCACGCCGGCCGCGCCCAGGCCCAGCACCGCTCTCCGGCTCATGCGCTGGTTCATGGCAGAGCCCCTACCCGGCCACGACAGGCGCGATCTTGCTGATCGGCTCGGCCAGCGCGTTGATCACATCCGACAGGCTCTTCAGCTCCTCCTTGGACAGCTCGTTGTGCAGCCTCCAGCCGTTGCCCTTCTGGTGCTTGCCCAGTTCGGCCTCGGCGGCGGCGAACTTCTCGTCCAGGATCTTGACCAGGTCGGGGGAGCGCTCCTCCAGAACGGGACGCAGCGACTGCACCGCCGCCTCGGAACCGGCCAGGTTGGCGGCGAAGTCCCACAGGTCGGTGTGCGACCAGATGTCCTCCTCACCGGTGATCTTGCCTGTGGCGACCTCGTCGAGCAGTTCCTTGGCGCCGTTGGCCAGGTTGAGCGGGGTCAGCTCCGCGGCGTTGGCCTTCTCCACGATGGTCTTGACGTCGGCGATCAGCTTGTCGGCGACCGGGCCGTCCTTGCTGATGTCCTTGGTGACCCACAGATCCTTCTCGATCTTGTGGAAGCCGGTCCACTCCTCACCCTCGGCCAGGTCCGCCTCGCGGGCGTCGATGGCCGGGTCGAGGTCGCCGAAGATCTCCGCGACCGGCTCGATGCGCTCCCAGTAGGTGCGCGCCACCGGGAACAGCTCCTTGGCCTCGTCGATCCGGCCGGCCTTCACCGCGTCCACGAACTCCTGCGTCTTGACCAGCAGCGTGTCGCTCTGGCTCTTGACGTACCGCTTGTAGCCGGCGGTCGCCTCGGCGAGCTTGGCGTCCGCGTTCAGCGGCTTGTGCTCGCCGGTGACCTTCAGCGGGTTGCGGATGCCCTTGCCGGTCATGCCGGGCTTGCACACCGTCTCGTAGCTGCCCGCCGGCAACTCGGCGATCAACTCACGGGTCAGGCCCGGCACGATGTTCTCCACCTCGGCCATCACCCGGTCGCCCGGTGCGTAGACGTAGAACTCGGTGACCTTGCTGCCGCCGTTGGTGATGGAGAACGTGCTGGCGCCGGCGGCGACCTCGGAGACGGCGACCTTGCACTCGGTGTCGCTGGCGGCGACCGTGACCTTCGCGGGCTTGGCCGCCGCGCCGGGGCCGCCGGTGGCAGGGGTCTCGGCCGCACAGGCGGTCAGCGAGGCCAGGGCCAGGGCGCCGACGGCGAGACGGATGATGGCGGACATGATGCTCCTGTTCAGGCCGCGTGCGCGGGAGCGAGCTGCGTGCGTGAAGGACGCAGGAAGAAATAGAGGGAGGGGATCACGTAGGCGGCCCAGGCGATGGTCTCCAGGACGCTGGGCTGCGGGGTGATGTTGAGCATTCCCGACAGCAGCGCGCCGTACCACGAGTCGGCGGGCAGGACGGCGCTGATGTCGAAGGCGTAGGTGTTCAGGCCGGGCAGGACGCCGGCCTCCTGCAGATCGTGCACGCCGTACTTGAAGATTCCGCCCGCCACCAGGATGAGCAGGAGGCCCGTCCAGGTGAAGAAGCGGGTGAGGTTGACGCGCACCGCGGATTTGTACAGGCCGTAGCCGAGCGCGACCGCGGTGAGCAGGCCGAGGGCGATGCCGATCAGCGGCTGGGAGGAGGCGGTGGCGCCCTGCACGGAGGCGAAGAACAGCAGCGCCGTCTCCAGCCCTTCACGCGCCACGGCCAGGAACGCCATGATGACGACGGCCAGGGAGCCCAGCGCCAGCGCTTCGGAGAGCTTGCCGCGTAGTTCGCCGGACAGGGCGCGGGCGGCCCGTCTCATCCAGAAGATCATCCAGGTGACGAACACGACGGCGAGCAGCGAGGTGATCGCCTCGAACAGCTCCCGCTGCTGGAAACCGAGCTGCGCGGCGGTGAAGGTCAGGACCGCTCCGAAGCCGACCGAAAGAGCCACGGCGGTGAGCACACCGACCCAGACGTGCGGAAGCTTGTCCCTGCGGTCGCTCTTGACCAGGAAGGCGACCAGGACCGAGACGACGAGCGTCGCCTCGAGCCCTTCACGCAGGCCGATGAGATAGCTGGCGAACACTGTTGCTCCAACTCCGAGGGTGATGAGCGCGAAATGGCGTTACGGCGTGGCAGGCGATCCGCCTGCGGGGCCCGGATCGCGCGCGGCGATGTTCATGACGGCGAGCACAGCATGCTCCTCAGAGTCGTCGGAGGAGAGCCCGGCCACGGCTCCGCTACTTGCCGTAAAAGTTAACATAGCCTCACCTAACTAACCAGGCGGCCCCCCGGTCGCGCGAGAAGGCCGGCACGCCGGAGCGGTTCCGGCGGATCCCGGGCCGCTTCCCCGCTCCGGCGACCGTTCCGGCCGCCGCCCATCCCGACCTGGGTCGCCGTCTCCTCTCCGGGAGTGTGCGGCCCCGGTCCGCCGGGGTTGCTCCTAGACTCTGGGCATGTCCGAGACGTCGTGGCACGAGCAACTACGGGCGCACGGTTACCGGGTCACCCCCCAGCGCCAGCTGGTGCTGGAGGCCGTCAAGGCCGCCGGGCACGCCACCCCCGAGGAGATCTGCGCCAAGGTGCGGGAGACCGCGCGCGGGGTGAACATCTCGACCGTCTACCGCACCCTCGAACTGCTCGAACAGCTCGGCCTGGTCACCCACACCCACCTCGGGCACGGCGCCCCGACCTACCACCTGGCCGCCGACGCCGACCACGTGCACCTGGTCTGCCACGAGTGCGGTGAGATCGACGAGGTCGAGCCCGAGCTGGTGCGCGACCTCGTGACCAGGTTCGACGAGGAGCTGGGGTTCGCGGTCAACGTCCACCACCTGACGGTGTTCGGGCGTTGCCGTAAGTGCCGCTGAGGGCTCGTAGGCTTGGGACCATGCGAAGCCCTCTGCTGGACACTCCCGGCGCGGTCGCGGCCGAGGCCCCCGACGCCGACGTCGCCGGACACTACGGCGACCCGTTCGCCGAGCAGCGCGCGTTCCTCGCGGGCGAGGCGATGGTCGACCGGAGCAACCGGGAGGTCGTACGGATCTCCGGGCCCGACCGGCTGAGCTGGCTCAACGACCTGACGTCGCAGAAGCTCGACGGCCTGGCGCCCGGCGTGCCGACCCAGACGCTGTTCCTGGACGCCCAGGGCCGCGTGGAGCACCACCTGACGCTCGTCGACGACGGCGAGGCCGTGTGGGCGCACGTCGAGCCGGGCACGTCGGCCGGGCTGGTCGCGTTCCTGGAGAAGATGCGGTTCATGCTCCGGGTCGAGATCGCCGACGTGACCGGTGACCACGCGGTCGTCTCCGTCGCCGAGGGGACGCCGGTCGCCCCGCCCGAGGGGTCCGTCGTCATCGGGGGCGACGTGCTGCTGCCGCGGGCGCTGCTGGCCGACCGGCTGGGCGGCATGGCCCTGGCCGGGTTGTGGGCCTACGAGGCGCTGCGGATCGAGGGGCACCGCCCCCGCCTGGGCTTCGAGACCGACCACAAGACGATCCCGCACGAGGTGGGATGGATCGGCCCGGCGCTGCACCTGAGCAAGGGCTGCTACCGGGGCCAGGAGACCGTGGCCCGGGTGCACAACCTCGGCCACCCGCCGCGCCGCCTGGTCTTCCTGCACCTGGACGGCAGCGTGGACACCCTGCCCCGGCACGGTGACCCGGTGACCTGCGACGGCGCGGAGGTCGGCTTCGTCGGCAGCGCCGCCCGGCACCACGAGCTCGGTCCGGTCGCGCTGGCCGTGGTCAAGCGGACCGTGCCGGTGGACGCCACGCTCCAGGCCGGGGGGGTGGCCGCGGCTCAGGAGGTCGTCGTGCCGCCGGACGCCGGCCGCAACGTCACCATCGACCCCTCCCTGCGCCGCCG
This sequence comes from Streptosporangium sp. NPDC004379, assembly GCF_042873875.1. Lineage (NCBI taxonomy): Bacteria > Bacillati > Actinomycetota > Actinomycetes > Streptosporangiales > Streptosporangiaceae > Streptosporangium > Streptosporangium sp. NPDC004379. The sequence goes on along the minus strand of NZ_JBIAMC010000007.1, from coordinate 147,770 downwards.
CATCCGCTGACACGACCCCGCCCTCCGGCGGCGGGCCCTGAGAGGCGAGCGGCCCGGCCCTCGGCGAAGGGGCCGGACCGCTCGCCGGCCCAGGTCACCGGAAAGGCCCAGGTCACCGGAAAGGCCCAGGTCACCGGAAAGGCCCAGGTCACCGGAAAGGCCCAGGTCACCGGAAAGGTTCCGGCCGCCGGAAGACGGCCGCCGCAGGTCAGAAGGCCAGGGTGTGCAGAAGCGCGGCGGTCAGGGCGGCGCGCTCCACCATGCCGTCCACGCTGATGTGCTCGTGCCGGGCGTGCGCGCCGGCGCCGACCGCGCCGAGCCCGTCGAGGACCGGCAGGCCGAGCGCGGCGGCGAAGTTTCCGTCGCTGGCCCCGCCGACCGACCGCTCGCCCAGGTCGAGGCCGAGCCGGGCGGCCACATCCCGGGCCTGCCCGAACAGCCGGGCGGTGCCCTCGCTCCGCTCCATGACAGGGCGGTTCCACCCGCCGGTGATCTCGATCGAGGCGCGGGGGTCGTGCGGGCGCAGGGCGGCGAGGGCGGCGTCCACCCGGGCCGCCTCACCCTGGCTGGCGACGCGGACGTCCACCTCGGCGCGGGCCGCCCCGGCGACGACGTTGGAGCCCGTTCCGCCCGAGACGACGCCGACGTTGACGGTCGTCCCGGCGTCGAGATCGGTGAGGTCGTGCAGCAGCCGTACGGCCCGCGCCAGCTCGTCGATCGCACTGGCGCCCTTGGCCGGTTCGAGGCCGGCGTGCGCCTCGACCCCGGTGAACTCCAGGCGGAAGATGCCGACGCCCTTGCGTTCGGTCTTCAGCGCCCCGTCCACGCTCGCCTCGAACACCAGCGCCGCGGCGGCGTCGCCGGCCGCCTCCTCGATCAGCGGCCGGGAGGCGGGGCTGCCGATCTCCTCGTCGCCGTTGAGCAGCAGCCGCAGCGGCGGCCGGGGAAGCCCGGCGGCGTCCAGCGCGCGCAGCGCCCAGACGAGCTGGACCAGCCCCGCCTTCATGTCGAAGACGCCGGGGCCGCTCGCCCGGTCCCCCTCGACGGTGAACGGCCAGGCGGCGAGGGTGCCGGCCGGCCACACCGTGTCGTAGTGGGCGAGCAGCAGGATCGGCGCGGTCCCCCGGCCCGGGTAGTCGTTCACCCGGATGTCGCCGTACGGGCCGCCGTCGGCGCGCCGGGTGGCCACGGGGGCGCCCAGCCGTTCGGCCAGGTAACCGTCGAGCCACGCGAGGCCGATGTCGAGCAGCGCCCTGTCATTGCTGGGGGTCTCCAGCGAGACGTACTCCGACAGGTCGGCGAGCAGGTCGGCGCGGTGCCGGGAGATCCAGGCGTGCAGCGCCCGCGCGTCCGTCGTGCTCCCCGCGCCTCCCGCGCTCCCCGCGCCTCCCGCGCTCCCCGCGCCTCCCGCGCTCCCCGCGCCTCCCGCGCTTCCCGTGTTCCCCGCGCTCCCCGTGCTCCCCGTGTCCTTCGTGTCCCGCACGTCGCTCACGCCCTCCGCGTCCGCGTCTCCCGCTCCGCTCATGTCCGTGAAGCCTCCCGCATTCATCGGGTGGCCTCCAGGTCGCGCAGGTGGTCCTCGCTCATCGGGACGCGCCCGGCCTCGACGTCGGCGAGGCGGGCGAGCACGCCGCGGGTCAGCGGGGTGGCGACCCCGGCCGCGTCCGCCTCGGCGAAGACGGCCCCGTAGTGGTCGTGCACCTCGACGGGGCGGTGCCGTACGGCGATGTCGCGCCAGATTCCGCTGCGGTCCTTGGGCTGGGTGCGCAGCCAGGCGGTGAGCCGGTCGGTCGCCGCCTCGCGGGCGTCCTCCGGTGCACCGGGCAGGTACGTCCCGGGATCGAACGCGTCGAACGGCTCCAGCCGGTGGCCCAGCCGCGCGGCGACCGCGAACACCTCGGCCACCAGGGCGTACATCAACGGGCGGTGCTGGTCGATCAGGCCGGCCATCGGCGCGTCGGCCAGCGCGGTCGCGGTCAGCATGATCCCGAAGCCCAGCTTGGACCACAGGTAGCCGTTGATGTTCCCGGTGGCCTTGGCGCCCAGCCCGGCGAGGTCGGAGACGACCCGGTCGACCCGGGGGCTCGACTCGCCCGACAGTTCGCCGACCACGAAGGCGCCGGGTCCGCCGTCACGGATGACGCCCGGCTCCACCACGTCGGCGAAGAGGTTGACGAACGCGCCCACGACGCGGTCCGCTCCGACGTGCTCGGCGATGAGCCGCTCGTTGAGCCCGTTCTGCACCGAGACGACGAAGCCGCCGGGGGCGAGCCGGGGCGCGATCCAGCCGGCCGCGCCTCCGGTGGCCTGGGCCTTGACGCACAGCAGGACGTGCCGCAGCGGGCCGTCCACCTCCTCGGGGGTCGCGGCGCGGACCCGCGTGGTCTCGTCGCCCGCCGCCCCCCGGAGCACCAGCCCGTCGCGGCGGACCGCGGCGACGTGCGCGGGGTCGGCGTCGACGAGCAGCACGTCGTGCCCTCCCCGGGCGAGGTGGAAGGCGACGCTCCCGCCGATGGCCCCGCCGCCGACGATCGTGTACGGCGCGCCCGGGGAGACTCCCGCGGCCCCGGTGGTCGCTCCGGCCTCGGCGGCCTCGGCGGTCCCGGTGGCCTCGGCGGTCCCGGTGGTCGCCGCGGTGGCGGGCGCGTGACGTGGCCCGGTCATCAGGTCAGCTCCTTTCCCCTGGTCTCGGGCATGGTGGTGTAGACGATCACGCCGATGAGGGCCGCGGCGACCACGTAGAGCCACACCTGCTCGCGGTAGCCGTTCGAGCTGAGCCAGGTGGTGACGTACGGGGCGGTGCCCCCGAAGACCGCGACGGACAGGGCGTACGGCAGGCCGATGCCGGTGGTGCGGACCTCGGCGGGGAACTGCTCGGCCATGACGACGGCGCAGTTGGCGGAGTAGCCGACCAGGAAGACCATGCCGACGATCTCGATGACGAGCAGGGCCCCGAAGCCGCCGTCGAGGAAGTGGAAGGCGGGCCAGGCGATGACGAGGAAGCCCAGCGCGAAGGCGGTCATCGTGGGCTTGCGGCCGATCCGGTCGGAGAGCAGGCCGCCGAACGGCAGCAGGACCAGGAAGACGACCACCGCGATGGTGTTGGCGAGCAGGGCCTGGTTCAGCGGGATGCCGGTGTCGACGTGGGCGTAGGTCGGCATGTAGCTGACCCAGATGTAGTAGAGCAGGGTTCCGGCGATGGTCACGCCGATGACGCGGAGCGCGGCCCGCGGGTGCTCCCGGAACATCGCGGTGAGCGGGTTGGCGCGGGTCCGGCCGGACGCCTCGGCCTTGGAGAACGCCTCGGTCTCGGGGACCGAGACGCGCAGCCACAGGCCGATCAGGCCGAGCAGGCCGCCGATGGCGAAGGCGATGCGCCAGCCCCAGCTCCCCAGCGCGGCCTCGTCGAGGAAGGAGGTGAGGACGGTGCCGAGCGCCGAGGCGATCAGCACGCCGCCGCCGACCGAGACCTGCTGCCAGGACCCGGCGAACGCGCGCCGCCCGCTCGCGGCCGACTCGATGAGGAAGGCCGACGAGGTGCCGAACTCGCCGCCGGCGGAGAAGCCCTGGACCAGGCGGGCGAGCACCAGGACGATCGGCGCGGCGATGCCGATGACCTCGTAGCCGGGGCAGATCGCGATCACGAAGGACGCCGCCGCCATCAGCGTGATGGTCAGCGTCATGCCCTTCTTGCGGCCGTGCCGGTCACCGTACACGCCGAGGATCGCGCCGCCGATGGGGCGCATGAGGAAGCCCACGGCGAAGACCGCCAGGGTGGACAGCAGGCTCACGGTGGGGTCGCCGGAGGGGAAGAACTGGCGGGAGAACACCGACGCGAAGGTGGTGTAGATGGCCCAGTCGACCCACTCGACGGTGTTGCCGATCGCGCCCGCGACGATCGCCCTGCGCTGTGCCGGGGTGAGGCGCGTGGCGGGCGCTCCGGTGGGTGTCTCGACGCTCATGGTGGTTCCTTCGGTGCGCTCTCGGCCGTCCGGGCCGTTCGGGTCGTCCGGGCCGTTCGGGCCGGCCGTACGGCGGGCGGGGGCGGGGCTCGTCACGTGGGCTCCGGCCGGCGGGCGGGGGCGGGGTCCACGGGGGACTCCCGCAAGACGTACCGGGCGACGTCGGCGTGCGTGGCGTACCAGACGCCGTCGTGCCCGGCGATGTGGTCGAGCAGCTCGGAGAGCGCCGCCATCCGGGAGCGGTGCCCGATGATGTGCGGGTGCATGGTGAGCTGGAACAGCCCGCCCTCGGCGTAGGCGGCGTCGAACTCGTCGCGCCAGATGCCGGCGACGTCCCGCGGCGGAGTGTACGGCCGGAGTCCGCCGTAGCGCTCCATCATCAGGTACGGCGCGTCGTCCCTGATCCACTCGACCGGGATCTCCACGACGCCGGTCGGCTCGCCGTCGGCCAGCAGCTCGTACGGCTCGTCGTCGGCCATCAGCGAGGAGTCGTAGACCAGGCCGAGCTCCCGGGTGATGGCGAGGGTGTGGTCGGAGAAGTCCCAGGAGGGGGTGCGGATGCCGACCGGACGGGTGCCGCTGAGCCGCTCCAGCGTGTCGGCGGCACGGAAGGCGAGCTCCCGCTCGTCGGCCGGGTCGAGCAGCATGTTGCGCTCGTGGATCCAGCCGTGCATGGCGACCTCGTGGCCGGCGGCGACGTAGTCGCGCACCTCGCCGGGGTGCAGCAGCGCGGACACCGCCGGCATGAAGAACGACGCCGGGATGCCGTGACGGTCCAGCAGGCGCAGGACGCGGGGCGTGCCCGCGCGGGCGCCGTACTCCCCCTGGGAGAGCTTGCCGGGCCGGGTCTCGCCCTCGCGCAGCGGGATCGTCTCGTGGTCGGAGTCGAAGGAGAGCGCGACGGCGACCCGGGCGCCGCCGGGCCAGGAGCCGGGGGTGAGACCACGCCCGGCGCGCACCCGGTCGACGTGGCCGCGCCAGGTCTGCTCGGACCACTGCCAGGGCTGCTGCCCGGGGGCTTCGGTGGGGTCGGGGACACGGGCGGTCATGGCGGTCACGGTTCCTTCCGGTCCGGTCGGGCGGCGGGGGTGGGGACCCAGGCCCGCTTGAAGGTGGTGAGCTGGAGGGTGACGTCGGCGGCCCGCAGGCCGGGCAGCGAGCCGACGTCGTCGGTCATGTAGCGGAACAGGTCGCCGTAGTGGCGCAGCGCCACCTGGGCGGCGAGGTTGAAGCGCCCCGTGGTCGCCGACAGGTAGCGGGTCAGGGGGTGCGCGGCGAGCTGCTGGCCCGCGGTCTCCAGCCGGCCGGGCTCGACCTCCAGCCAGAGCATGAACTCCACGGCGTAACCGAGCACCTCGGGCTCGGCGAGCGTGCGGAACCGCAGGCAGCCCCGCCGGACGAGCGACTCGACCCGCCGCTTCGCCGTCGACTCGCTGCTGCCGACGGCCGCGGCGAGGGCCTTGTACGGCATCCGCCCGTCCCGGCCGAGGGCCTGGACGATCGCCTGCTCCAGCTCGTCGAGCCGTTCCGGGGGGCCGTCCCGGAACCGGTCCTCGAAGGGGAGCTCGGCCGCGTCCCGCAGCTCGGCGGCGGCCTCCGGGGTGAGGACGCCGGGGTTCCAGTCGTGGTTGGAGACGAAGGTCCGGATGACCGCGTGCGTCTCGCTCTCGATGACCCGGTCGCCGCCGGGCACGTCGGCGACCAGCACGCGGCCGAGCGCGGCGTGGTCGGGCACGACGAACTCGGCGACGCAGTCGGCGGCGCCGGACACCACCGCCACGAACCTCGCCTCGGGGCGGGCCGCGATCGCGCCGGCGACGTCGTAGGTGGCGCCGGGCCGGCAGCGGAACCGGGTGAGGACCGGCACGCCGAGACCGCAGCGCAGCACGTCCACCACGCCGATGACGCGGAGCATGCCGCTCTCGCCGAGGACGGCGGCGCGGCGGACCACGGTGGACTCGCTCGCGCCGACGAGGCGGGCGACGAGGCTCCAGGGGGCCCGCCCGTTCAGCTGGAGGGCCGCGACGATCGCGCGGTCGAGTTCGTCGACGGGGACGCCGGGTTGCATGCGACCCAGGATTGCTGACGGAATCCCCCAAAAGCAACCCTAAACTGACGCTATCCACGATTCATGGGTAAAATCTGATGGATAAGGCATGGCGGACAGGGGGTGCGACCGCCCGGGGCCGCCGGTCAGATGTCTAGCACCAGGGTGATGGGCCCGTCGTTGACCAGGGTGACCTTCATGTCGGCGCCGAACACCCCGGTCTCCACCCGGGCGCCCAGCGCGCGCAGCTCGGCGCACACCGCCTCCACCAGCGGCTCGGCCACCGGGCCGGGCGCGGCGGCCTGCCACGTGGGGCGGCGGCCCTTGCGGGCGTCGCCGTACAGGGTGAACTGGCTGACCACGAGCAGCGGCGCGCCCACGTCGGAGCAGGACTTCTCGCCGGACAGGATCCGCAGGCCCCACAGCTTGGCGGCGAGCCTCGCGGCCTCGGCCGGGGTGTCGGTGTGCGTCACCCCCACCAGCACCAGGAGGCCGGGCTCGTCGATCGCCCCGGCCGTCACGCCGTCCACCGTCACAGAAGCGGAACTCACCCGCTGCACCACCGCACGCATCCCCCCATCATCTCGCGCATCCGGTGACCCTAGAATCCACGCGAAAGGAGACAAAGGTGTCTGCTGAGTCGTTGGTTGTCGAAGTCGTCCGTTCGGGGTTCGTGGAGTCCACCCACCGGGCGCGGATGCTGGCCGTCGAGGCCGGCGGGTCCCCGGTGAGGGTGCACGGCGCGGTCGACGCCCTGGTGTCGCCGCGCTCGTCGATGAAGCCGCTCCAGGCGCTGGCCATGGTGCGCCACGGCCTCGCCCTGGAGGGCGAGCTGCTCGCGCTGGCCTGCGCCAGCCACTCCGGGGAGCCGTTCCACGTGGAGGGGGCCAGGAAGATCCTCTCCGGGGCCGGCCTGGACGAGAGCGCGCTGCGCTGCCCGGAGGACCTGCCCGCGGACGACGCCGCCCGCGACGAGCTGCTGCGGTCGGGCGGCGGGCCGTCCCGCGTTCACATGAACTGCTCCGGCAAGCACTCGGCGATGCTCGCCACCTGCGTCGCCAACGGCTGGCCCGTGGAGACCTACCTCGACCCGGCGCACCCGCTGCAGCGGGCCATCCGCGAGGTGGTCGAGGAGCTGACCGGCGAGCGCGTCGCCGCCACCGGCGTGGACGGCTGCGGCGCCCCGCTGTTCTTCGTCTCGATGGTGGGCGTGACCCGGGCGTTCCGCGCGTTCGTGCTGGCCGAGCCCGGAACCCCCGAGCGCCGTGTCGCCGACGCCTTCCGCGCCCACCCCGAGTGGACGTCCGGCACCCGGCGGCCCGAGGCCCGGCTGATGCGCGCGGTGCCCGGCCTGATGCTCAAGGCGGGCGCCGAGGCGTTCGACGCGTTCGCCTTCGGCGACGGGCGCGCCGGAACCGTCAAGATCGAGGACGGCGGCCAGCGGGCGCGGACGCCCGTAACGGTCGAGGCGCTGCGCGCGCTGGGCTTCTCCGGTGACGACCTCGACGAGCTGGCGGCCGGGGTGCTGTACGGCGGCGGCCGTCCGGTCGGCGAGGTCCGGGTGCGCCGCCCCTGACCGCTCGCGATCAGGAGATCCGCCTGCGCCGTCCCTGACCGCTCGCGATCAGGCCGCCCCGGTGGTCACGCGCCGCCGGGGCGGTCAGCTCTCGCGGAGTTCCTCGGCCACCAGGCTGGTCCCGATGCCCAGCAGCCAGACATCCTTGACGATGCCGAGCCCCTCGGGGGTGGGGCGCAGGCTGCCCTGCCGCCGCAGGCCCGGGGTCCGCAGGTACAGGCCCATCAGTCCGCCGGCGAAGGCCGCGAGGGCGGCGCCGGCCAACACCGACGGCACCACGGGGAGCAGGAGCGCCGCGCCGAGGGCGATCTCCGACCTGGCGAGCCAGCGGGTGAACTCCTGCGGGTCCAGGTCCTTGAGGAACGGGTAGGTTCCGGCGGCCATGCCGTGGGTCTGCCGGGCGCGCTCGTCGTTCGCGGCGGCCATGGACAGCCCGGACTCCAGGATGACGAGCCCGGCGGCGACGCGGGCCGGAAGCTGGTGCGGTCGGGCGGTGATCCTCATGGCGGCTCCTCCCATCGCCGGTGAGACGGGCGGGGGACCGTGGTCCTTCCCCCGCCCGCGAGGCGCACGCCCGATTTGTCCTTTCTTGGCGAGGAGCCGCCCACGGTCCTCCTGACGGGAGGCCGTCCACGGTCCGCCCGGCACGCTCCGGGAGAGGCATGGCCCGGGAGAGGTGCCGCCCGGGAACGGCCTACAGGGAGCGGAGCTGCCGGGTCGCGGAGATCGCACCCGACGTCGTCGTGGTGAACGTCCGCATCGAGTCGGCGAACTTCGACAGGTCCCACTCGGCGGGGCCGTGATACCAGTACAGGTTGTCGGCCTGCTGCCCGTTGCCGGTGACCGAGGAGACCACGCGGGCCCAGCGGTCCACGCTGTCGAAGATCACCGCGTACGGCAGGTAGCGGGAGAACAGCTCCACCCGCTGCGCCGGGGGCACCTCGGAGCCGAGCTCGCCCCGGGCGAGGTACTCCCGGAAGCCGAGGGTGTGGGCCAGGGCCGCGGACCCCCTGGCGGTCTTGGCCGGCATGTACTGCCCGCCCACGGCCAGCGCCGCGCCCGCGATGATCAGGGCCAGGCCGAGCACGCCGTACGTGGTGAACCAGGCGAGCGCGACGGTGGCGAGCACACCGGCGAAGGTGAGCACCACGCCGACGGTCGTCCAGCGGGTGCGGACGGTGTCGGGGCGGCGCGCGAACCAGCCCTGGGTGACCACGTCCCGGTAGAGCGCGTCGCGGACCTTGCCGAGGTTCGCCGCGAACGTTCCCTTGAGCTGGGAGAGCGGCACCGCGTCGCGGCCGTCGAAGATCGCGTCGTAGAGCGCCCGCTCGTACGGCATGAGAGAGCCGACCTGGGCGCCCGGCAGCCGCACGAGCGTCCAGTCGGGGGCGTCGTAGGTCTGGCGCGGCTGCTCGTCGATGCGGAGGTAGCCGCGGACGGCCAGGTCCACGATGGTGGCGGTCACGTCGACCACGTCGGCCTGCTCGTCCACGAGCGTGCCGATCTGGCCGGGGCGCACGCCGTCCGGCGGGGCGAAGTGGCCGTTCTGCACCGCGTCGAGCGCGCCGGCCTCGTGGCCGACCACGCGGGCGTCGCGGCCCCGCGTCCAGTAGAGCAGGCCGATGCCGCCGAGCAGCAGGACCAGCAGGCCCGCCAGCGCGCCGCCGGTGACGGCGTCCAGCGTGAAGGCGTTGGACAGCTCGAAGCGGCGCTCCAGGATCGGCGCGCCCTTGGTGGCGCCCGCCGGGTAGCCGACGACGACGGTCAGCACCTCGTTCGCCCCGAGCTCCTGCTGCTCGAAGTCCGCGGTGGTCCCGGTGTGGTCGGGGGAGGCGGCGGTGCAGCCGATCGCGGAGGTCAGCACGCCCGCGAAGCAGGACAGGCTCTGCAACTGGGCGGGCCCGGTCACCTTCACCGTGGCCAGGTCCACCGGGACCGGCCAGCCGCCCACGGCGTACCAGCGCAGCTCCTGGGCGTCGCCCAGCGGGGTCACCGCGCCCTTGACGTCGTACTCCAGCGTGGCGGGGCTCCGGCCGGTGACGGTGAGGGAGTCGCCCTGCAGGGTGCCGCCCCGCAGGCCGGTGATCTGGTAGATCCGGTCGTGGCCGTCGTCGTAGCGGGTCCGGGTGACCAGCTTGCGGGTCGGTCCGGTCCCCTGGAACTCCAGGGTCTCCTTGACGTGCAGGACGCCGTCCGGCCGCAGTTGGAGCTCGACGGCGTCCTTCGTCACCTTCCCGTCGCGCGCGCTCCGCTCGTTCAGTGTCCCCCGCGCGGCGCGTCCGGGTGCGGCGAGCGGCGCGGTCACCGCGGCCCGCCCGGTCTGTCCGGCCCGGGCTGCCCGCCCGGCCTCCGCGGTCCGTCCGGCCGGTACGGCCGCCGCGCCTGCCACGTCCGTCGCGAGGGCCGGGTCCGCCGCGCCCGCCGTGTCCGTCGCGAGGGCCGGAGAGGCGCCCAGGGTGAGTGCGAGGGTGGCGGCAACGGCCAGGCCCCTCGCCGCTCGGTGCATCAGAGATCCCGCCATGGCTCGGGAGCCTATCGAGAACCGCCCATCCGTGGCGGCCAGGCCATAACCAATTTTTCAGTCCTTAAACGTCTATATAGGGATATCCGCTAGATTGCCGGACGGAGATCATTCGTCGGGAAGGCGGTCACATGCGGTCGCGCGGGTCGAGCCCCCTGGCCTTCGGCGTTCTCGGGCTCCTCGCCACGGCCTTCACCGCGGTCGTGGTCGTCGCCGGTCTGGCGGGCGGGGACGACGCCGAGGCCCCGGCCGCCCCCGGGTCGGGCCCCGTGGCGACCGAGAGCCCCGTCCCCGAGCGGGTCGAGGGCGCCGAGGTCGCCCCGCCCAGCTTCCGGCCCCCGCAGCGGCTGAACCTCGGCTCCGCCTCCGGCTCCCGCGTCGCGCCGGTCGCGGCCCGCCGCCCGGTCGTGGACCTGCGCACCATGCGGCGGGCCGACACCGCCGCCCGCCTCAAGCGCAACCCCCTGTACGGCACCGGCGTGATGCTCCCCACGTCCTGCCGCGCCCCGCGCCCCTCGGTCCGGTCGCAGGACATGCTCGCCTACCTCAACGCCGTCACCGCGTGCCTGGACCGGGCGTGGGAGGGGAAGTTCTCGCAGGCCGGGGCGGTGTTCCAGGCTCCCCGCCGGGTCTACTGGTCCCGTCCGGGCCGCGGCCCCTGCGGCACCTACCCCGCCCCGAACGCCGCCGCCTACTACTGCCCCTCCAACCGGGGCATGTACATCGGCCTGAGCCACGTGATCGAGCAGACAGGCCGGCAGAACCCGGCCGGGAACCACGTGCCCTACCTGACGGTCCTCGCCCACGAGTACGGCCATCACGTGCAGTCCATGGCGGGCATCGGCGGCGCCTGGTGGTGGGAGGTCTCCAACCGGTCCAAGGCCGCCCAGAACGCCTACAGCCGCCGGTCGGAGCTCCAGGCGCAGTGCCTGGCCGGGGTATTCGCCCGCAGCGTCCGCACCCCGCTCGCCATCACCGGCTCACGCTGGCAGGAGGTGCTGGAGTCGGAGTACGGCCGCGGCGACGACCAGAACGGCGCGGGCCTGCGCGACCACGGCAGCGGCGAGCATTTCGCCGCCTGGATCCACCAGGGCTGGCGGTACGCCAAGATCGGCTACTGCAACACCTGGGTCGTCCCCGCCTCCCAGGTCAGCTGACCGGTCGCCGGCCCCCTCCGGGACCGTCCCCGTTCCTCATCGTTCCTCACCGGGCGAGCGTGGAGGAGACCACCCGGGGCTTTCCCGACCCGAGGAAGAAGACACCCGGGTAGCCCTCGGTCTCGAACCGGGCGCTGCGGTTGCCCCGCAGGGTGGACCGCTCGACGGTCAGGGTGCCGGTGCGGTCGTTGCTGACGAAGAACACGGCCCCGCCGCCCTCGTTGGCGGCGTTGTCCCGGATGACCGAGCCCGCGATCCGGGTGGTGAACCGGTCGCCGTCGTTGTAGATCGCTCCGCCGCTGCCGCCGCCGGGCGTGCCGCCGCGCGCGGGGTTGGCGCCTCTCCCGACCGCCCGGTTGCCGCTCATGACGCTGTTGAGGACGACCCAGGAGACGCCGATGCTGCTCAGCGCGCCGCCGTTGGAGCACACGCCGCCGGTGAAGGTGCTGCCGACGACGTAGACCGGCAGGTCGCGCGACTGGTCGAGCACCCTGATGGCCGCGCCGCCGAGGTCGGGTCCCGTGGTGTCGCAGCGGTTGCGGACGAAGGAGGAGCCGACGACCTTGAACCGGCCGCCGCGCACGAACACCGCGCCGCCGCCTCCGCCGTCGGTCCGCTGCCCGGTGGCGTCGCCGTCGGCGAACGTCAGGTTCTGGACGGTCAGCCGGGGCGTCTCCTGGTCCTGGCAGTGCGACGTGGTCCACTTCTGGGCCCTGTCGCAGGTGTTCATGTAGAGGATCCGCCGTCTTCCCTCGCCGCTGAGGGTGACCTTTCCGCCGCCGTCGAGGACGACCTGGGCGCTGGTGTTGACCACCTTCGAGGTCGCCTTCATCCTGATCGTCACCGGTTTCGGGCCGCAGGAGAACGTGATGATCCCGCCCGCGGCGACCGCCCGGACCACGGCCTCGGAGGTGCAGCTCGCCGGGGTCCCCCTGCCCACGACCCGGGTCGGGCGGGAGGTGTTCACGGCGCGCGCCTCGGCGGGGACGGGGACCCGGCCTGCGGGGTCGCCCGGGGCGAGGCGTGCCGCGGCGGCGGGCGCTCCGCCGGAGGCGACGCGATCCACGGCCGCCGTCGCGGGAGCGCCGGTCATCCCCGCGGTGAGGAGGGCGGCGGACGACGTCAGGGAAACGGCGCCGATGAATCCGTATGAGGAGCGCATGGCGGGACATTACTGCGTTTCCACCCGGCCGGGCGGGGCTTCGCCGTACTCGGCCGGTGGGGCGGCCATGCCGTACGGTGCCTCCCTGAGGCGGCGACCGTTTTGTACGGCTTCGTACGGCGCGACGGCCGTACCGGATGCTCGACGGCGGCCCCGTACGGCGCGGTGGCCGTTCCGGGACAGAGCGGACCCGGCGGGTGTGGGCGGACGACGCGGCGGGCATGCCGCCGGGGGACGAGTACGGAGATCGTCGAATGCGAGGGACGGCATGCTGAAGGTGATCGGCGCGGGGTTCCCGCGCACCGGGACCAGTTCCACGAAGGCCGCTCTGGAACGGCTGGGGTTCGGCCCCTGCTACCACATGTTCGAGATCCTCTCGAACCCGGACCACGTCGACCGGTGGCTGCCCGCCGCCTCCGGCGAGCCGATGGACTGGGAGCGGGTGTTCGAGGGCTATCGGTCGACCCAGGACTGGCCGGCCAGCTTCTTCTGGCGCGAGCAGGCGGAGGCGTATCCGGACGCCAAGGTCGTCCTGACCGTGCGCGACCCCCACCGCTGGTACGACAGCATGGGCAACCTGCTCGCCAACGGACCCGGCAGGGAACTGCCGCCGGGCATGCCGGAGAGGGCCGTCGCCGTGTTCGAGGGGATGGCCAGGCTCCGCCCGGTCCTGGACATGATCGGGGGATCCGTCTTCGGCGAGCGCTGGGGTTTCGGGGAGGGACTGCCGAGCGAGGAGATCGCCGTGGCGGCGTTCCACCGCCACGTGAACGCGGTGCGGGAGAGCCTGCCCGCCGACCGGCTGCTGGTCTTCGACGTCCGCGAGGGCTGGGAGCCGCTGTGCCGGTTCCTGGAGGTCGACGTCCCCGAGGGGGAGCCGTTCCCGCACCTGAACGACTCCGACACCATGCGGCGGATGATGGAACGCCTGGTGACCGAGGGAAGGGTCGAGAGCCCCTTCGGGGGAGGCCGCCGCGGCTGAACCGGCCTCCGGAACGCGGGGCGTACGGCGGGCCGGGCCGGGGAGCGGCGCGGGCGGACCGGACGGGCGCGTCGCCGGCGGGGCGGAGTTGGACGGGCCGCCCTACCGGTACTACGGGGTGGCGGTGACCACGACACGAGGCTGGGGTAGGGGGCCCGTAATGCCAGATATTGCCTATTTAGGATCCCTTGGGCAAGGCCCAACCTGCAATATTTCAAAAATCTACCCCTAGCGGCAGATCAGGTGAGGCGTGGGTGAACGGAAGGGACTCGGGAGGCGGTCTCCCTCCGGAGATCGTCCCCCCGGGCATCCGCGGCTCGGAGCCCGGCGGCCCGGTGCCCCGGCGGCCGGGCCCGCGCCGGGGAATTCCCCGATCAGCGGACCGGCGCTCCCGGCCCCGGTTAGGATTCCGGTCTGCTCATGACGGTCCCGCCGGGCAGCGCGAGCCGCCGCGCCCGCAGGACCGGCACTCCCGCCGGCGTCCGCGCCGGCACCCCTGTCGGCAGCCCTGAGACCCCCGAGGTGGCATGCGCGGGCCCGTGCCTGGACGACCCCGAGCATGGATACTCGCCCTACTTGTCGGGATTTACTGTCTTATTTCGGGATGTGCGCTCGGGGAAAACCGGGCCGTCGGACCGCCGGGGACACCGGGAACGCTGAGGACACAGAGGGGGCCGGGGGACGGCCCCGGGCCCGGCCGGGCGGCGGCCCCGCTGGTCATGATCCTCGGCGACAGCTTCACCGCCGGCTCCGGACCGGTGAAGCCGTGGCAGACCTACGCCGCCGAGACGGCCCGCGAGCTGGGCTGGCAGCTCGTCACCGCCGGGGCGCCCGGGACGGGCTACGTCAACCCCGGCAGGGTGGGGCGCACGTTCTTCGACTCCTTCGTCCTGGAGCTCTCCTGGCGGCCGGCCCCCGACCTGCTGATCGTCTCCGGCGGGCACAACGATCGAGGGGCCTTCCGTGACCAGGCCGGTCAGGCGGCCAGGGCCCTGCTGGAGACGGTCCGGGCCCGCTGGCCGGGCACCAGGATCGCCGTGGTCGGCCCCATCTGGATGACCCCGGCGCCCCCGTGGGCCTACGGGGTGCGCGACGCCGTCGCGGCCGTCGCCGCGGGGGAGCGGGCGCCCTTCCTGGACCCGATCGACCGGCGCTGGGGCGATGACGCGCTGCTGCCCGACGGGGTCCACCCCACCCGCGAGGGCCACGTCCGCCTCGCCCACTGGCTCGTCGCCGCGCTTCGCGAGCACGGGATCGGCCGGGACGTCTACTGACGTCCCCGCACACGCCGGACCGCCGCGCTCCCCATCCTCCGGCCCCGGACCCCGGACCCCGGACCCCGGACCCTTGGGCTCCTGGCCCCTCCGGACCCGCGGGTCCGGAGGGCGGGGGCGGCCGGTCCGCCGGGCCAGGACGCAAGCCGCGTGCAAACCGATCCCAGCTCCTCCGCAAGTCGCCGCCGTGAGGATGGGCGGCGCGAAAGAAGAGGAGAGATCATGACATTCGGGGACGACCTGCGACGCACGATCAGAGGACGGGTGCTGGTCGCCGGGGACGAGGGGTTCGAACAGGCCGGGAAGGCGTGGAACCTCTCGGTGGACCAGCGGGTCAGGGCCGTGGTGGAGGCGGAGGACGCCGACGATGTGGCCGCGCTGGCCGCCCACGCCCACCGGGCGGGACTGTCGGTGGCCGCCCAGCCGAGCGGTCACGGCGCGTCCGGTGACACGGACGGGGTGATCCTGCTGCGTACCCGGCGGCTCGGCGGCGTGGAGGTGCGGCCGGAGCGGCGCACCGCCCGGGTCGGGGCGGGCGTGGCGTGGGGCGAGGTGCTGGCGGCGACGAGCCCGTACGGCCTGACCGGTCTGGCGGGCAGCTCACCCGCGCCCAACGTGGTGGCCTACACCCTCGGCGGCGGCCTGAGCTGGTTCAGCCGCAGGTACGGCTTCGCCGCCGACGGCGTCCGCGCCTTCGAGGTCGTCGACGCCGAGGGCCGCCGGGGCACCGTGACCGCCGACTCCGACGCCGAGCTGTTCTGGGCGCTGCGCGGCGGCGGCGGGGACTTCGCGCTGGTCACCGCCATCGAGTTCGACCTGCACCCGGCGCCCGCCCTGTACGGCGGGCGCGTCATGTGGCCGGCCGAGCGGGCGCCCGAGGTGCTGGCCGCCTTCCGGGAGATCACCGGGGACGCTCCCGAGGAACTGACCGTGTGGTTCCAGCTGCTGAACCTCCCGCCGCTCCCGGAGCTCCCGGAGTTCCTGCGGGGCCGGTCGGTGGTGACCGTGGACACCACGTTCCTAGGTGAGGCGGGTGAGGCCCAGGCGCTGCTGCGCCGCCTCGACAAGATCGACGGTTCGATCATGGACGGCCGGGGGACGCTCCCGGTGGCCGAGCTGGGCGGCGTCTGCGCCGAGCCCACCGCCCCGTCGCCCACCCTCTCCCGGGGGGAACTGCTGACCGCCCTGGACGACACGGTGGCCGGGGCGCTGCTGGCCGAGCCCACCGCCCCGCTGTCCGTCGTGCAGCTCCGCCACCTGGGCGGGGCGCTGGCCCGCCCGGCCGAGGGCGGCGGCGCCTGCGGCCACCTCGCCGAGCCGTACATCCTCGGCCTGATCGGTGTCGTGCCGGATCCCGGGCTGGCGCCCGCGGTGGCGGACCGGCGGGAGGCCATCGTGGCCCGTCTCGGGCGGTACGTCAGCGGGCGCAAGCCGTTCACCTATCTCGGGAGCGGGGAGCGGGCGGCGGCGGCCTTCCCGGACGACGTCCTGGCCCGGCTCCGCGACGTCAAGCGGGCCCGCGACCCGCGCGGGGTGTTCCGGAGCAACCACCCGGTCCTGGGCTGAGGCCGGAAGAACGCGCCCGGCGCGGTCGTCTCCGCGGGAGGCGGTGGCGGCCGCGCCGGGGCTCAGCGGGGGGACATCAGGAGAAGGTGGGCACGGGCGGGGTGCCGGTGCCGTTCCAGGAGCCGATGTAGCCGAAGGTCGTGGAGCCTCCGGCGGGGATCGTGCCGTTCCAGTCGGCGTTGGCGAAGGTGTAGGCGGACCCGGCGGCGGTCATCCTGGCGCTCCAGACCTGGGTGACGCCGACCCCGGAGGGGTAGGTCAGCGTGGTCTTCCAGGAGGTGACGGCGCTCGTGCACCTGATCGTGATCTCGCCCTGGAAGCCGCCCTGCCAGGAGTTGACCAGCTTGTAGGAGGGCGTGCAGCCGCTCGCCTGGCCGGCCAGGGTGGTGAAGCCCACCGTTCCGGACGCCGGGGAGGTGTTGCCCGCGGCGTCGCGGGCGATGACGTGGACGGTGTAGGCGGTGCTCGGGGAGAGACCCGTGAGGGTGAGGGTGGTTCCGGTGGCCGAGCCGAGTTTGGTGGTTCCGGAGTAGACGTCGTAGCCGGTGACGCCGACGTTGTCGGTCGCGGCGGTCCAGGTCAGCGCCGCTCCGGAGGAGGTGACGGACGACACCGACGGCGTGCCCGGCGCGGTCGGCGGCGTGGTGTCGGAGGGGTCGGGACCGCCGGCGGCCAGCGCGTCGTGGATCGCGGTGTAGGCGGGCTTCCTGCCGTAGTTCTCGTCGTACGGCAGGGCCGCGCCCTCCCCCGGGAAGGTGTCGGGCACCCAGGAGTACTTGTCGGTGAAGCCCCAGATCGTGACCCCCACGCACCGGCTCACCGCGAGGCAGGCGTCCATGATGTTGCGGTAGTAGGTGGCCTGCTGGGCGTCCTTGGACGAGTCGCGGGGGGTCTTCATCCGGATGTCGATCTCGGTGAACCGGACGTCGACCCCGAGGTCGGCGAAGCGCTGGACGTTCTCCTTGACCTGGCCGGGGAAGCCGTACTGCAGGGAGAGGTGGCCCTGGAAGCCGACGCAGTCGATCGGGACGCCCTGCCCGCGCAGTGTCTTGACCAGGTTGTACATTCCGGTGCTCTTGGAGTTGACGCCTTCGACGTTGTAGTCGTTGATGCACAGCTTGGCGTCGGGGTCGGCGGCGCGGGCGGCGCGGAAGGCGTCGGCGATGTAGCCGCTGCCGAGCTTCCGGTACCAGAACGAGTCGCGCATCGTCCCGTCCTCGTTGAACGCCTCGTTCACGACGTCCCAGGACTTGACGACGGGGTTGTCGGCGTAGCGTCCGACGACCTTGGCGATGTGGTTGTTCATCGCCGAGCGCATGCCGGTGGCGTCGAGGTTCTCCACCCAGCTCGGTGTCTGGCTGTGCCAGACCAGGGTGTGCCCGTGCACCTGCTGGCCGTTCTGCTCGGCGAAGGCGACGACGGCGTCCGCGCCGGAGAAGGTGAACTGGTTCGGGTTCGGCTCGGTGGACTCCCACTTCATGGCGTTCTCGGCCGTGATCTGGTTGAACTCGGTGGCCGCGATGGTCCGGTAGGACGGCTCGTTCGCCAGCTGGCCGGTGGCCACCGCCGTGCCGATGAACCTGCCGCGCGCCTCGGCGTGCGCGCGCAGCGGCTGTGAGGCGTGGGCGGGGGACGCCGTGACGACGGCCGCGACGAGGGCCGGGGCGATCGGCAGGAGGGCGATCGCTCCGGCTGTGATCGCCCTGCGCGTTCGTGACATGGGTGTTCCTTCCTGGGGGGAGACGGGTCCGGGACCCGCGGATCGGAAACTTGTGGCACGCCGCCGAAACTTTCAGAATCGGCGTGAGGTGAGGGGGTACGGCCGGGGCCGTACCCCCTCTCCGGAGGGAGCCCGTCGGCGGTGGTCAGGGACCGCCGGGGGCCGTCAGGGACCTTGAGGGGCCGTCAGGGACCTTCAAGGGTTTGAGAGCCTTCAGGGGAAGGTGGGCGCGGGCGGGGTGCCGGTGCCGTTCCAGGAGCCGATGTAGCCGAAGGTGACCGACCCGCCGGTGGGGACCGAGCCGTTGTAGCCGACGTTGGCGAAGGCGTAGGTGGACCCGGCGGCGGTCATCGTGGCGTTCCAGACCTGGGTGACGCCGACCCCGGAGGGGTAGGTCAGGCTGGTCTTCCAGGAGGTGACGGCGCTCGTGCACTTGAGGGTGATCTCGGCCTGGAAGCCGCCCTGCCAGGAGTTGACCAGCTTGTAGGAGGGCGTGCAGCCGCTCGCCTGCCCGGCCAGGGTGGTGAACGAGGCGCTGTCGGAGGCGTCGGAGACGTTCCCGGCGGCGTCGCGGGCGACGACGTGGACGGTGTAGGCGGTGCTCGGGGAGAGACCCGTGAGGGTGAGGGTGGTGGTCGTGGCCGAGCCGAGCTTCGTGGTGCCGGAGTAGACGTCGTAGCCGGTGACGCCGACGTTGTCGGTCGCGGCGGTCCAGGTCAGCGTGGCGCCGGAGGAGGTGATCCCGGAGACCGCGGGCTTGCCGGGCTTGCCGGGCTTCTGGGTGTCGGGGTCGGGGTTCGGGCCGCCGTAGATCGTGGCCTCGCGGGAGGTCGACGCGATGCCGTCGGCCCCGTTGAAGAGGCGCTGGCCCCAGCTCGTCAGGCTGGCGGAGTTGAAGTTGTTGACCTGGTCGAGATACTCGACGCCGCCGCCGTTGCCGCTCCAGGACCAGCCGAGGTAGCCGAGGCCCCGGGACTGCGCCTGGGCCATGATCGTGTCCTCGTCGGGGTTGCCGTCGGAGTGGTTGAACCCGAACTCACTGATCACCAACGGCAGGTTCGCCGTCTGGAAGCGCTGCATGTAGTCGGTGACCTCGGAGGCGGTGTCGAACACGCCGTACATGTGGACGGAGAAGACGGTGTTGCGCTGCGGGTCGGCGGCGAACACGGTCGCCGCGTTGTCGCGCATGGTGAAGCTCCAGTCCTGGCCCCAGTTGGGGGCGTCGACCATGAGCAGGTGCTGGAACCCGGCATCCCGCATCCGCTTGACCGCGGCGGAGGTCGCCTGGGTCCAGCCGGGGGTGGTGGCGGTGTTGCCGAACGGCTCGTTGCCGATGTTGATGACGACGTAGTCCTCCTGGCCGGTGACCGCGCTCTTCACACTGACCCAGTAGTCGACGGCCTGGTCGAGGGTGTAGGCGCCGCTCTGCTCGCCGTACCCGGTGGTGTCGTGGTTCTCCAGCACGCAGATCAGCTTGTTCTGCTTGCACAGCGAGACGACATTGGCCACGTCGGAGGCGGCGTTGGGGGTCCAGCGCCCGCCGCTCAGCACCACGCGGACGGTGTTTGCGCCGTGGGACTTGATGCCGGCGAAGGAGCCGGTCTGGGCCGGGTACCAGGTGTGCGCGTGGCTGGTGCCGCGCATGACGAACGGGGTGCCGTTCCCCTCAAGGATCTTGGTGCCGCTCACGTGGAGCCCGGTGGCGGCGTGGGCGGCGGGGGGCGCCCAGACGAAGAACGATGCCAGGAGCGCGACGAGGAATGCGAGTCGTATTCTCATACCTGCCTCTTCCGGGATGACCCGGAGGTCGTGCGAGGGTGGGGGTGTCGTAGGGGCCGGGGGAGAGGGGCCCGGCCGGACGGAGGGGTCCGTCACGTCCGGCCGGGGGCCCGGGGCCGCGCCCGCGGCGAGAGTGGGAGAACCGGGGCACGGCGGTCAGGGGTGGATCCGCCGCGCGGTGCGGGAAGGACTCACCGCGCGGCGGGCTCACGGGGTCAGTTCGCGGTGCAGGTGACCGCGGGGACCGCGTTGGTGCCGTTCTGGGTCCCGGTGAACCCGAAGGCGGCCGTGGCGCCGGGCGCCAGGTTGCCGTTCCAGGAGATGTTCCTGACGGTCACGTCCGCCCCGCTCTGGGTGTGGGAGCCGTTCCAGAGCTGGGTGATCGTCTGGCCGTTCGCGAACTTCCAGTTCAGGGTCCAGCCGCTGATGGCCGAGGCGCCCTCGTTCTTGACCGTCACGTCGGCCTGGAAGCCGCCGCCCCAGGAGCTGGTGATCTTGTAGGCGGCGGTGCAGCCGCCGGCCGGGGGCGCCGTCGTGGTGAACGACGTGGTGGCGGACGCGGGGGAGGCGTTCCCGGCGGCGTCGCGGGCGATGACGTGGACGGTGTAGGCGGTGCTCGGGGTCAGGCCGGTGAGGGTGAGGGTGGTGGTCGTGGCCGAGCCGAGTTTGGTGGTGCCGGAGTAGACGTCGTAGCCGGTGACGCCGACGTTGTCGGTCGCGGCGGTCCAGGTCAGCGCCGCTCCGGAGGAGGTGACGGCGGAGACGGCGGGCTTGCCGGGCGCGGTCGGCGCGGTCGTGTCCGGCACCGGCGGCGGCTCGTCACCGGGCGGGTCGCCCCACACCTTGGCCGTCCCCGCGTACAGGGTGATGTTCGACGTGCGGACCGGCGTCGCGCCCGGGGTGGTCGGGATGTTCTTGTACGACCAGTCGTTGGACGGGTCCCACGTGCCGGTGCTGGCGATGCGGAACTGCACCTCGCGCCGGTGCTGCGACTGGCCCGCCGGGGCGATCGAGGTGCCCGAGCAGTCCACGGTGACGTAGTAGGTCTTCCCCGACAGCAGGGTCGGCCCGGTGGGCGCCTTGCACTGGTTGTAGGCCGAGGTGACCGTGACCTGGCTCGCGGTGGTGTCGCCGTCGAGGGTGAAGTAGTAGCGGAACGAGCCGTTGTCCAGGACGCGGGCCGGCCAGGCGGACTGGTTCCTGACGATGGCCTTGATCTCGGTGAACGTCGTGCCGGAGGCGTTCACCCCGGCCTCCACGAACATCTCCGGGCCGTCGGGCGTCTCGGCCTTGGGGAAGCCGGCCGACGGGGCTCCGCCGTACTCGGAGTACAGGCGGGCGAGCGCGCTGGTGAAGCCGGCGTTGTAGTCGGTGGCGACCTCGTTCATCACGTAGTCGTCGCGCTTGTCGCTGTAGGCGTCGTCGGGGTCGGGCGGGCCGCCGACGAGCGCGCCGTACAGGGTGTGGCGGGTCTCGACCGGGTTGGTCATCTGGTCGGTCCACGAGCCGTGCGCGGTGCGGTGGTGCGGGTTCTTCGGCGGGTTGTTGCCGAAACCGATCACGTAGGAGGAGTTGCGCGGGTTGTCGCCGAGCGCGTAGTCGATCTGGCGCTTGGCGAAGTCGTGGTAGCGCGCCTTGCGGGTCGGGTCGGTGATCGTGTCGGCGTGGACCAGCGCCGCGAACGAGGTGTTGGCGGCGTAGCGCAGCGACCCCCACCGGTCGAGTACGGCCTGGCCGCCCGGCGAGTACTTCACCCGCTGGCCGTTGACGCCGACCGTCCAGTAGTCGAGCCAGCGGTTGGCGTCGTCGAGGTAGCGCTGCTTGCCGGTCAGCTTGTTCAGCAGCACGTAGGCGCCGTACGACTTGTCGTCCCAGGCGATCGTCCACTTGTACGACTTCGTTGTGGACTGCGGCTCGGTGCCGAGGTTGTCGTAGTAGGACTCGGCCTTGGCGAGGTAGGAGGCGTCCTTGGTGGCCCGGTACAGCCAGATGGCGCCCCAGACCAGCTCGTCGTTGTAGCCGCTCCAGGAGTTGTAGTAGCCCTGGGCGTCGGAGATGCAGTCGCTGTACTTCTTCCGCACGGTGTCGGCGAAGGTGTACAGCTGCTTGGCGTGCGTCAGCAGCGTGTCGGCGTAGGACGGGTTCGTCGGGCGGAAGACCATCGAGGAGGCGGCCATCGCGGCCGCGGTCTCCCCGGCGAGGTCGGATCCGCCGCAGGAGGCGTCGATCTTGTAGGCGGGTCGCTCCATCTGCATCGCCTCGGCCGGACCCCACCAGGCGTGGTCCTTGCCGCCGTTGCCGACCTGCCCGTAGAGCACGTTCGGCGACGGGTGGGCCTTGATGAAGTAGTCGTTGACGAACTTCAGGTTGTTCAGCAGGTGGGTGAGCTGCCCGGAGGAGTCGTAGGCGTCGCGGTACTCCACCGCCCCCCAGGCCAGCATCGTCGTGCTGGCCGCCATGGGCAGGCCGAACTTGACGTGGTCGCCGGCGTCGTACCAGCCGCCGGTCAGGTCGAGCCCGGCGTCCTTGCCGTCGTTGAGGGCCGAGTCGCCGCGCCAGCCGACGCGGTTCCAGCTCGGCAGCTTGCCGGACTGCTGGGCCTCGTAGAACCAGATGGACTTCTGCAGGGCGTCGCCGTAGGCGAACGCCGGGGCGGCGCTCGCCGGCGCCGCCTGGACCACGGCGGGCAGCGGGGCGGCGACCACGGCCGCCAGGCCGAGTGCCGCCAGGTGTTTCCTCATCGGGGGGTGCCTCTCGGGAGACGAGACGGTGCTTGCGGATGAGACGGGGCCGCGGGCCGGCCGGCGCCGGGGGTACGGCGGGCCGGTGTCGGGTGGGACACGGCCGGGCGGGGGAGCGGAGGGGGAGCGGGGGAAGGGTGCGGCGTGTCCGCCGATGGATGGTGCTCGGGGCGTGACAGCAGGTCAGGGGTGCCGTCACGCCCCGAGGTCTATGGGGAGTACGGCCGGCCGGGAGCCGGCCGTACTCCGTCGGGGCGGGGAGCGGGCCGGCCGGGGCGCCGGCCCGCTCCCTCAGGGAGGTCAGCCGAAGAGCCGGCCGTACTCCGCCAGGGCGACGGCCACGTCGACCTGGGCCCAGAACCGGTGGTAGTTGAAGGTCGGCGCGGGACCGGTGCCCTTCAGGAAGGCGTCCACCTTCGGCCAGCTCGGGTCGTTCTTGTAGAAGGACCGGATCGACATGAAGGTGGAGTTGGAGTCGATCACGTCGCCGTTCGGCATCTTGCCGGTCCAGCCGGCCGGGACGTAGACCGGGTCGTTGAGGCGGCTGTAGTCGGCCTTGGTCTCCGGGGTGGAGACGCCCTTGGCGTCCTGGTCGTTCTTCCACATGCCGTCGAGCAGCGCCTTGGCGATGCCCTGGGCCTTGGTGTCGCCCGCCTTGGCCGCGTAGTACATCAGCACCTTGGCGTAGGAGCCGGCCACGCCGACGTCCGAGGTGTAGTCGCGGATGCTGACGTGCAGCTTGGTGTTGTCACGCGGGTTGTTCGGGTCCCAGGTCTCCGGCTGGCCGGTCCACACCAGGGTCGAGGGGATCTGGTAGGTCCCGTCGGCGTTGATCGTGGTGTTGTCGGTCGCCCACTTGACCCACTTGTCCAGGACGAGCTTGGCGTCGGCGTTGCCGGTCGCGTAGTACAGCTCCGCGACGCGCTCCATGGACCAGGCCTGGAAGCCGAACCACTGGTTGGACGGCGGGTCGTGGTAGACCGGCTGCCAGTCGTAGGCCATGCCGTAGAAGGTCGGCAGGGTCGACGGCGGGGCGGCGTAGTGGCCCTGCCAGCTGTTGGTGGCGCCACCGGCGATCGCGCCCTCGGTCGACTGCAGCCAGCGGTAGAACTCCATCTGCCGCTTGGTGCTGGTGGTCCAGTCCTGTACGGCGGTCGCGCCCTTGGGCTTGAGGGCGTCCACGCTGGACAGGGCCCAGGCGGCCATCGGGTTCTGGTAGCCGGAGTGGTTGTGGCTGGAGCCGATCCGCCAGGCCCAGCCGGCGGAGGTGTCGAGCGCGCCGCCCCAGGCGTAGTACCAGCTCAGCAGGTACGCGGAGCTGTCCTTGCCGGTGCCGGCCGCGCAGGAGGTGCTGGTGCAGCCCTGCTTCTTGAAGTACTTGTCGTACATCGCGTAGCGCAGGTAGTCACCCATCTTCGCGGCCTTGGTGACCGAGCCGGCGACCTGCGACTCCTTGCCCTGCTCCTTGGCCCAGGTGTGCGCCCAGTAGGCGACCTGGACGGCGCGGGCGTCGGCGTCGGGGGCGTTGGTGTACTTCCACTGCTTGGCGTAGCTGCTGTCCCCGGTGAACAGGTCGAGGAAGCCGTTCTTGCCGCCGTGCTTGAAGGTGTCGCAGGACGGCTGCGGGATGGTCTCGAAGACCGACTCCTCCGGGCCGCGCTGGTAGGTGTTGATGTAGGCGGGCTTGGTGGTGCCGTCACCGCAGCGGCCGAAGCCGTAGGTGTTGTCGACGTCCAGCAGCCAGTGCATGCCGTAGATGTCGCTGGTGCCGTAGGCGCTCTTCAGCTCGTTCGCGAGCGGGTCGACGCCGACGCTCACACCGCCGTCCAGCTTGGACGGGTACTGCTTGATGTCGTCCCACTCGCCGGCGTAGGTGGCGGGCTTGGACGGGTTGTAGAAGGAGTTGGTCGGCTGGTCCGCGGTGGCGGGGATGATGTACTTCTCCATCGAGGCCCAGGCGGCGTTGAACTTGGTCCAGTCGCCGGTCACCCTGCCGTAGGCGGCCTCCAGCCACAGGTAGTAGCTGTAGGCCTCGGAGGTGGTCTCGTGCCCGTGGTCGGGCGCCTCGACCATGAAGGTCTCCACCGAGTGGTACGGCACGCCCTCCGGCGAGAAGTAGCCGTTGGCCGGGTCCTTGAGCTTGTTGTACATCGTGGTGAAGCGCTGGATGTACTCGTTGTCGCCGCCGGCGGTGTCGTTGTCCACCTCGGTGACGGTCGCCTTGGCCGAGGTGTGGCCGGCGGCGGTCGAGGTGAACTCGGCGGTGCCGGAGGTCTTGTCGGCGTCCTCGGCTGCGGCGATCTTCACCGTCTGGGCGGTGTTCCAGTTGGCCGGGGTGAAGGTGAGCGTCCCGCCGGAGGCGACCGTCAGGTCGGTGTCGCCGCTGGTCCTGGTGGTCGTCACGGTGACGTTCGAGGCCGGGGCCTTGGAGAGCTTGACCGACAGGTTCGCGCTGCCGCCCTCGGGGACGGCGAGGGTCGCCGGGCTCAGGACGACCGCGGGGGCGCTGTCGGCCCGCACGCTGATCCCCACGGGATCGGAGGTGCCGGAGGCGCCCTTGTCGTCGGTCGCCTTCGCGGTGATCGAGTAGTCGCCCGCCGCCACGCCGGTCCAGCTGTAGGAGTACGGCGCGGTCGTGTCGGTGCCCAGCAGGGTGTTGCCGTTGTAGAACTCGACCTTGGAGACCGTGCCGTCGGAGTCGGCCGCGTCGGCGGTGATGTCCACCGTGGCGGGCGCGGTGAAGCTGGCGCCCGCGACCGGCTTGGTGACCTTCGCGGTGGGCGCCTGGTTGACGGGGCCGGAACCGCCGCAGGTGGCGCCGTTGATCGAGAAGCTGGTCGGCTTGGGGTTGGACCCGGACCAGGTGCCGTTGAAGCCGATGTTGGTCGAGGCTCCGGTGGCGAGGCCGCCGTTCCAGTCGAGGTTCTTCGCGGTGACGTTCTGGCCGCTCTGCGACCAGGTGGCGCTCCAGCCCTGCTGGATCTTCTGCGCGGCGTTCGGGAAGGCGAACCCGAGAGTCCAGCCGTTCAGTGCGTCACCGAGGTTCTTGATCGTTATACTGGCGGTGAAGCCGCCCTGCCAGTCGTTGGTGGTGTAGGTGACCTCACAGGCGACGGCCGCCTGCGCGGGCGCGGCGGCCAGCGCGGTGGTCATCCCGGCCGCCACGCTGAGCAGCGCCAGTCCGGCGATCCGTCTCCGGAAGCGTGGGAGCGCTCCCGTTCTACGCGGGGATTGAGGCATCGGGAAGGTCCTCCAGGGGGTGGGTCGGCGCAAAACCGCTGGTTGCGGTCACGCACCGGTTGGAGCCGGGGGAAAGGGGGGTGGGAGCGCTCCCAAAAGGGATTTTTTGAGGCTGGGTGTCCGGATGTCAATGGGATGGATTCCGGGTTACACCCGTGTTTCACGCCGCGGGCCGTCAGGCTGCTGAGATCCCTGCGGGGAATTTCCCGCCGGGTGAAACTTTCATGCGCCCGAGACGGCCGACGGGGGCCCGTTCCTCCGGGACGGAGCCGGCCCGCGGGCTCGGAAGGAGCGCGCGGGCCGAGGGCCGAGAAGGCCGGAGAGGCCGGGGAAACCAGGGGACGGAGAGTCGAGGCCGAGGGACCGGGGCCCGGGAGCCGGAGAGCCGGGGGAGCCAGGGAGGCCGGAGAGCCGGGGGAGCCGGGGAGGCCGGAGGGTCGGGCGTCCGGCTCCCCGGGACACAGCCGGCCCGCGGGGGCCCGGTCGCCGGGGAAGGACGGGACGCCGGGCCCCGGGAAGCCGCCCCGGGGCCCGGCGTCTCCGGGAAGGGATCAGGAACCGGAGCAGGTGACGCCGGACGGCTGGCCCGCCGTGCCGTTGGCGGTGAAGCCGACGGTGACCGACTGCCCGGCGCCCAGGTTCCGCGCCCAGTCGGGGCCCTGCGCCGTCCAGGTCGTGCCGGAGGCCGTGACGACGGCGTTCCACGCGCTGGCGAGCGTCACGCCCGAGGGCATCGTCCAGGTGGCCTTCCAGCCGTTCAGCGCCGAACCGCCGGAGTTCTTGATGGTCAGCTCGCCCTGGAAGCCGCCCTGCCAGGAGTTGACGAGCTTGTACGACGAGGTGCACGAGGACGGGTTCCCCGTGGGGGTGGCGGTGGGGTCGCCGGACGGGGAGGGCCCCGGGGTCCCGCCGTTCCCGCCCGACGGCGGGATCAGGTACGGCTGGAGGATGGACTGCTTGGCCTGGTCGACCGTGGTCCAGTCGTCCTTGAGGATGCCCCCGGTGTCACCGGAGTTGGGGTTCCACGACCAGTAGGTGAACGACATGCCGTTCACCCCGGTCCCGGTGTACTTCATCAGCTCCTGGAGCCAGACCTTGTCGATCGGGGACTGCAGGGTGGTGCCGAACTCGCCCATCATGATCGGCGCGATGTTCTGCTTGTAGAGGTAGCCCCAGTACCTGTCCCAGATCGCGGGCATGTTCGCCGGGTAGGACGGGTCGTCGAACCACGCCTGGTGGTAGACGGACGTGGCGTACTCGTGCGGCGAGTAGACCAGCCGGTTCGGCACGCTGAGCCGTACCGGGAACTGCCCTGCCTTGGACAGGTTGCCGCCCCACCAGCCGCAGTCCTCGTCGTTGCTCGGGTCGTTGTCCCAGATGTTGGACATGCCGCCGCTCGGGCAGCTCACGCCCTCGACGAAGATCAGCCAGTCGGGGTTGACCGACAGGACCGCGTTGCCCGCCCGCTCGGCGGCCAGCCGCCAGTCGCGCGCGGGGTCGCCGCAGCCCCAGCAGGACCCGGTGGCCGCCGGGTTGGTGCCCTCGGCGTGGGGCTCGTTGTGCAGGTCGGCGCCGATCACCGTGGTGTTGCCCGCGTAGCGCCGGGCGAGCGTCTTCCAGTCGTCGATCCACGTGCTCTCCGGCGTCGCGGAGACGTACCACAGGGCCGACTGTCCGGCGGAGGTCGGGCGGTGCCGGTCGAGGATGACCCGCATGCCCTTGCCGCCCGCGTAGGCGATGACCTTGTCGAGGATCTGCAGCGGGCTGTTCCCGACCAGGTCGGGGTTGACGAAGTCGTTGATGCCGGTGGCCGTCGCACCGGCCTTGAGCGCGTCGTTGGAGAACGGCACGCGCAGGGTGTTGTAGCCGAGCGAGGCCATCTTGTCGATCTGGCTCCGCCACGGGTTGCTCGACCACAGGCCGTGGAAGGTCCTGTTGTCGGTCTCCATGCCGAACCAGTTGATGCCGGTCAGCCGGACGGTCGCCCCCGTACTGTCGACGATCTTGTTGCCGGAGGTGTGCAGGTAGCCGGTGCCGGTGCCGCCCGCCGCGCCTGCGGGGGAGGAGACGAACGCGACCGCCAGCGCCGAGGTGACGACGAGCGCCGCCAGCGCCGCCATCCACCTGCGAACACGCAGGACTCTCATCGGGTGCCCTTCGAGGAGTCGAGGACGGATCTGCCCGCGGGGGGATCCCCGCGAGGGAGGGTGGAGGGTGCGGCCGGTCGCGTCGTCATGCTTGGACGCCCGGCGGACGCGCGTCAACCGCCCGCCACCGGCTCCGTCTCCCCCGCGGACCGTGTGACCTGCGCCGTCCCGGCCCCGTACGGCTCCCGCCTTCCCTCCGGTTCCGTGAAAGTTTCACCGGCCGCGCCCCGCGGGACGCGGTGCGGACCGGTCCCGATGCCCGCGGCACCGGTCCGCGCCCCCGGTACGGCGGGACGCGGCCGGTGGTGGCGCCCGCGCCGGACGTCACGGGCCGGAGCCGCGCCCCGGGCGGTCACCGGCGGGACGCGGCCGGCCGGTCAGCCGACCAGCGCCAGTGCCACGTACCGGAGCTGGGCCTTCAGCGCGTCACGGAACTCGTCCGACAGGGCGCCCTCCCGGTACCGGGTGTCGATCTTCTCCCGGACCGCGGTGAGCTCACCGGAGCAGCAGACGACGTTGTCCAGCACCTGGCGCAGGTCCAGCGCCACATCCGGACGTATGCCGCCCCTGCTCTCCCCCTCGGCGAGCAGCGCGTTGAAGCCGCGCACGCTCCCTTCCAGGTCCGGCAGTCGCGACACCTCCGCCACGGGGGCGGTCTCCAGCGACCCGCGGTCCGGCGGCGACCGCCGCGCGTGGGTCTTCCGGTCCGCATGCTGCGGCTCCCCCGAGGATCGCTCGGGGGAGCCGACGGGTCCGTCCCCGCCGTCCGCGGACCGGTCAGGGGGGTCCGCGGACGGCGTGGAAAGGTCCGCGAGCTGGTCAGGGGAGCCCGCGGACCGGTCTGGAGAGACAGGGGAGGAGGGGTCGGGGGAACGGGCCCGGCCCGGGGTGGGAGAGGCGCCGAGACGCGGGGTCGCGGACGGGGCGGGCCGGGTGGCGGGGCCGAGCGCCGTGCCCGGTCCGTGCCGCTGGCTTCCCGGGCCGAACATCTGGTGCCACGTCAGCGCGCCCGCCGCCAGCAGCACCGCGGCCGCCACCAGCGTCCATCGCACGATCACGGTCCGCGCCGTCGTACGGATCGTGGACGGCAGCCGGGCGAGCCGGTCGGCCACCTCGCGCGCCTTCGGCCGCTTCGCCGGATCGGCCGACAGGCAGCTCCGGCAGAGCGCGGCGACCTCGGGCGGCAGGCCCGGCGCCTGGACCTCCGGCGGGGGTCCCTCCCGTCTCGCGTTCTCGATCTCCTCCCAGGTCCGCTCCGGGTACGGCGGGCCGCCGGTGAGCATCTCGAACAGCAGCACGCCGAGCGCGTACACGTCGCCGGCCGGGTCGGCCGTCGTGCCGGTCAGCCGCTCCGGCGCGACGTAGGGAGGGGTGCCGTAGTCGGAGGTGTGGTCGTCGTCGTCCTCGCCGATGAACGCGGCGATGCCGAAGTCGAGCAGCTTGGCGCCGTCCGCGGTCAGCAGCACGTTCTCGGCGGTCACATCGCGGTGGACGATGCCGCGGGCATGGGCGGTGGCCAGCACGGCGGCCAGCCGGGCGGCGATGGCCGCCGCCTCCCGCCACGGCAGCGGCCCCTCGGCGATCCGGTCGGCCAGCGGCCGGCCCTCCAGCAGGCGCATGACCACGTAGGCGGCGAGACGGCCCCGGGTGGTGACCGTCTCGCCGTAGTCGTACACCTCGATCGCGTCCGGGTGGATGAGACGCGCGGTGGCGCGGGCCTCCCGGCGGATCAGCTCCCGGTCTCCCCGGTCGGAGCCGATCTCGCCGTCCAGCACCTTGACCGCCACCTGCCGCTGCAGGGACCGGTCGAAGGCACGCCAGATGACGCTCATGCCACCGGCCGCGATCGGCTCCACCAGGTCGTAGCGGCGGGCGAGGACGTCTCCCGCCCGGAGTCCGACGGGCTCAGGCGGACTCACGGACCACCAGCTCGGTGGGCAGGACCGGGTTGTTGCCCGCGCCGCCGGCCGTGGACGGCGACGACATGGCCAGCAGCAGCAGGCGGGCGGCCAGGGCGGCGAACTCCTCCACGGGTTGACGCACGGTGGTCAGCGGGGGAGAGGTCCGCCGGGCGATGGGGGCGTCGTCGAAGCCGATCACGGCCACGTCGTCCGGCACCCTTCGTCCGGCCCGCCGGAGCGTCTGGACGGCCGCGGCGGCCATCACGTCGGAGGCCGCGAACACCGCGTCCACGTTCGGCATCCGGCGCAGCAGCCACTGTGTGCCGTGCACGCCCGAGTTGTGGCTGAAGTCGCCGTAGGCCACCGGCACCCCGGTCATCCCGGCGAGGGCGAGTGTCTGCAGGAAGCCGTCGAGCCGGTCCCGCGCCGCCGGAAGGCCGGGCGGGCCCGCGATGACGGCGATGGACTTGCGTCCGCCGAGCAGCAGGTGCTCGGCGGCCTGCCGTCCGCCATCGCGGTTGTCCATGTCGACGTGCGGGAGTTCGATGCCCTCCGGCGGCTTGCCCAGGCACCGCACCGGTACTCCGGAGGCCGCCAGGGTGACCGCGAGCGGGTGCCGCTCCCTCGCGCCGATGAGGAGGACGCCGTCGACGCCGCCCGAGACCAGCGGTGGGGTGGCGATGGTCGAGGTGGCGGCGGTGGCCGTCATCATCGCGAGGGGGACGCCGTGGCGGGTGAGCACCTCCTCCGCCGCGGTGATCAGTCTGGCGTAGAACGGCTCGGTGAACAGACGATGCACCGGTTCGCAGAGCACCACGGCCACCATGTGGTCGCACCGGCGTCCGGCTCCGCCCCGGGGGGCGCGGTGCCGTACGTAACCGAGACGTGAGATCGCGTCGTGCACCTGCCTGCGGGTCGACGTGCTGACCCGCACCGATCCGGTGAGTACCCGGGACGCCGTGGCGGGGGAGACCCCCGCTTCAGCCGCGACCTGGGCAAGTGTGGGTAGATCTGACATAACTTCCTCCACACCAAGGTTCCGCACAGGTGGGAGCGCTCCCAGTGAACGTAGCATTGTTTCGGAAGTGTCAAAAGATGTTTCCAAAAAATCACTACATGTATGTCAATCTTCCCTGACTCGCCAGTCAGGGGCGAGTACCGCCATGGCGATCGAGTCATGCCAACCCCCGTCCCAGCGCAGGGCGTCGCGGTGCACGCCCTCCTGGACGAACCCGGCTTTCTTGTACACGTGCAGGGCCCGCTCGTTGAAGGCGAAGACCTCCAGGTGGATCCTGTGAAGCGGCGTGGTGGTGAAGGCGTGGCCGAGCACCAGCCGGATCGCCTCGCCGCCATACCCCCTGCCGAACACCTTGGGCCCGATCAGGGCGATGCGCAGGTTGCAGGAGAGGTTGTCGGTGTCGAGGTCGTTGAGGACGACCTCCCCGACATAGGCGCCGTCCTGGTCGTTGGCGCAGATCGCCAGGTCCAGCCGGTCGCCGTGCTCACCGCGGGTGGCGTACCAGCGCTTCGTCGCCTCGTGGTTGGGCGTCGCGTGCGAGCCGGTCAGCCGGCGGGTCTCCGGATCGTTGACCAGCTCCCACAGCCCCTCGACGTGCTCGGGCCCGACGGGGCGGAGCGTCACGCGGTCCCCGGGCAGGGTGGGTTTGTCGGCGAACATCATCCGGAATGTCTACCGGGCACGTCACCCGCCGGACAAGGGGGTTACGGCCAAGAGCCGTCAGGGGTTGGGGACAGGGATCACCAGGGGCCGCGGGTCCGGGTCGTGCCGGCGGGGCCGGCGACGCGGGCGCACGGCCGGACGGCCGGGGGTCGCGGGGCCCCGGCCGCGTCGCCGGCGAGCCCGGCGGCGCGCGCCCGGGTCACCAGGGGCCGTAGGGGCCCGAGTTGCCGCCCCGGCCGACCTCGCCGACGGCGGGCTTCACGTCCGCGAGGTAGATGCCGGCCGCGATCACCGCGGCGATGGCGAAGATGTTGAGCTGGCCGAGGCCGATCCCGAAGTAGCCCACCGCCGAGGCGAACGAGAAGAGGGCGGCCAGGCCCAGCACGATCAGCCAGAACTTCTTGCTCTTCTTGCCGGCGACCGCGAACGCTCGCGCCGACGTCCGTACGGCGTGGAAGAGGGCCCAGGCCGACATGGCGAACGCGGCGATGGAAAGCACCCAGAAGATCAGGTCCAGCACGCCGTGGATCTGAAACATCGCCTCTCCTAAACGCTCGCCTTGCCGCTGCATCTCAGACTAGTGCCGCCGGAACGCGCGTGCGGCACGCGAACAGAGATGGACAGAGGCGCATGGACAGAGGCGCCCGCCCCGCGTCCCCGCCGCGAGGAGCGGGCGGGGACGCGGGGCGGGCGCGGTGCCGGCGTCAGGAGCGCGCGGCGTTGTTCGGCTTGGTGGTGCGGGTGGTCTTCCTGGGCGAGGCGTTGGTGGCCGACGCGGCGATCGCCGGCTCGGCGGCCTCGGAGACCTCCTCCAGCTCCAGCGCGGCCTCGCCGGTCGTCCGGGAGACGACCTTGCGGCCCCGGGTGGCGAACTCCTCGTAGAGGCCGGTCGCCATGCTGGTGAACTGGTCGGCGTAGACGCGGGCCTTCTCCGGGAAGTCCTTGGCGTAGACCTCGGCCTTGCCGGCGAACGTCCTGGCCCGGTCGGGCAGGTCCTTGGCGGCCTCGCGGATCTCCTCGCGGCGACCCTGGAGCCGCTGCAGCTGGTCGGGGAGCTCGCGGAGCTTCTCGACCGCGAAGTCGCCCGCGCCCGCCACGGCGTAGAACGGCTTGGAGTCAGCCAGCTTCTTGACCTCGGTGGTGAACGTCATTGATCGGTCCTCCTGGTTTTCCGGTTCGATGTCCTGGGTTTCGCCGCCGCCTTCGGAGACCCGCCGTCCTCCGGCGTGGCCGGGCGGTCCCCCGGTGAGGGGACGGTCGCGGGACCTCCCGGAGAGGGAGTGGTCACGCGGTCCTCCGGCGAGGGCGTGCCGTCGGGCGAGGAGTCCGCGGCGCCCCCCGGAGACTCCGCCGCCGGGTGCGCGTCCCGCTCGGCACGCGCTCCCTCGGCCGGCGCCTCCGCCCGGTTCTCCTTGCGAAACGACTCGTAGATGTCGATCAGCACCTGGCGTTGCCGCTCGGTGATGCTGTGATCGGCTCTTATGGCGGTCAGCACGTCACTGTCGGGCACACGGTCCTCGATGAGGCCGGCCTGAACGTAAAGTGCCTGGGAGGAGATCTGCAGGCCCTTGGCGATCTGGTTGAGGATCTCCGCGCTGGGCTTGCGCAGGCCCCGCTCGATCTGGCTGAGGTAGGGGTTGGAGACCCCGGCCGAGGCGGCCAGCTGGCGCAGAGAGATCTTCGCCTGCGTGCGCTGCTCCCGGATGTACTCGCCGATCGAACCGACCTTCGGTAATGCCATGCCTCCAGTGTGCATCACACTGCTTGCAAATGCAAACACGATGGCTAACACCAGCAAACGGGGCCGGTGCGGTCTAGTGCGGGAGCAGCCAGAGCAGCGGGGCCGAGGAGGTCAGCGTGACCGAGAAGACGACGATGGCATAGCGGATCCGCCGGGGCAGGTCCGGAGCCGGGGTGACCAGGCGCTGCACCCGGGCCATCACCGCGTCGCAGGTGCCCGCCGCGCCGAGCGTGCCCTGCGGGGCCGGGACGCTGCCGGCCGTGCCGAAGCGCAGCAGGGCCGTGGCCAGGCGGCGGGGAGAGCAGTAGCGGCGGGCGGCGTCGTCGGCGGCCATCTCCACCAGCAGCCCGACCTCGCTCTGTATCCGCCTGACCAGCCGGGACCAGGGCAGCGCCCGGTGCAGGGCGGCGAACGGCAGCAGCACCAGGTCGTGGCGCTCACGGACGTGCGCGCTCTCGTGGGCGAGCACCGCGGTCAGCTCGTCGGGGGACAGCAGCTTCAGGGTGCCGGCGCTGACGACGACCTGGGAACGCAGGCCGGGCACGCAGTAGGCGGTGGCGCCGGGATGGTCGAGGACCCGCACCCCCGGGACGCCGGGATCGTCATGGGAGACGAGCGCCAGCAGGACGCGGTGGCGGCGCCGGGCGCGGAGCGTCTGGGAGGCCGCGGTGAGCAGCACGACGACCAGCACGGCCAGCGCGGTCAGCCCCGTGATGAGGGCGAGGATCCTCGGCACGTCGTAGGGGCCGGGGGCGTCGTAGCCGCCGTCGAAGGCCGAGCGGACGAAGGAGAGGAGGCCGTGCAGCACTCCCTGCCGGTAGGGCTCCAGGGCGTAGGCCAGCAGGGCGCCCGTCCCCGCCAGGCCCCAGGTCACTCCGAGCGCCTGCCACAGGACGATGGCCACATGGGGGGCGCGGTAGGTCCACCGCGCGTGGGTGAACCGCCAGGCTCCGACCGCGCAGACCACGGCGAGTATCGCCAGGGCTGCAGCGGTTATCACTCGTCCTCCAGCTCCGAAAGGGCTCTGAGCAGGATCTCCGCCTCGCTGCCGGAAACGGCCTGGGCGAACCTGGTGAGCGCGGCGGACCGGTCTCCGGTCATGTCCAACGCCTCAAGCATAAGCTCCGCGACGTACGCGTCGCGGCTCTCCGCCGGTTCGTAGCGCCAGGCGCGCCCGGAACGGGTGCGCACGAGGAAGCCCTTGCGGGTCAGTCGGTCGAGGACGGTCATCACGGTGGTGGGCGCGAGGTCGCGGTCGGCGATGAGACGCCCGACCTCGCGCGCCGTCACCGGAGATGACTGCGCCCAGATGATGTCCATGATGCTGCGTTCCAGCTCGCCCAGACCCTTCACGGGAACAAGCCTAGCTCCCGCACCACGAGGGGTAGTACTACGGGTTGTCGAGTCACCTCGGGTCACGCGGAAATGGCCTTCCCGTCAGGGTTCCCGGTCCCGGTCCCGGTCACTGCCCCGGCCCCGGTCACTGCCCCGGTCACGGGTTCCGGGGGGCGACCGCCGCCCAGTCGAGGGTCAGCTCACCGAGCCGCCAGCGGCCCTCGCCCCCGAGCGGCGGGCGCTCGGCCACCGGCCAGGACGCGGCGAGCGTCCGGGCGGCGGCGATCCAGCGCTGGCGCGCGCCGTGGGCGCCGAGCGCGGCGTTGACCGCCCAGGCCCGGTCGAAGTCGCGCAGGAAGGCGTGGACGGGCTCACCGGGGACGTTGCGGTGGATCAACGTCTTGGGCAGCCGCTCGGCGAGGTCGGAGGGGCGGTCGAAGGCGTCGAACCGGGCCGCGAAGGTCAGCGTCCGCGGCCCGTTCCCGTCGAGCCCCACCCAGGTCGCGCGGTGCCCCACCTCGGAGCAGGTGCCCTCGACGATCATCCCGCCCGGCGCGATCCGGCTCCGCAGCAGCGCCCAGTGGTCCCACGCCTCGGCCTCGCCGTACTGCCGCAGCACGTTGAAGGCCCGCACCAGCAGCGGCGGCCTGCCCACCGGCAGCTCGAAGCCGCCGAGCGCGAAGGACAGCCCCGGCCGCTCGTACGGCCTGGCCGCCGCCACCCGGGCCGGGTCGATCTCCACCCCGACGGCCTCGACCGACGGGCAGACCGCGCGCAGCCGCCCGAACAGCTCCAGGGTCGTGACGTGCGAGGCCCCGTAGCCGAGGTCGACCACCAGCGGGCGGTCCGCCGACCGCAGGAGCCGGCCGCAGGCGGCGGTGATCCACCGGTCCACCCGCCGCAGCCGGTTGTGGCCCGTGGTCCCCCTGGTGATCTCCCCGACCGGTTTCGCCATCGTCAGACGCGGTGGACCTTGTGCTGGGCGGCCTGGGCGCGGGGCCGGATGACCAGCCGGTCGACGTTCACGTGGGCGGGGCGGGTGACGCACCAGGCGATGGCGTCGGCGACGTCGTCGGCCGACAGGGGGCCGGGGACGCCCTCGTAGACGCGGTCGGCGGCGGAGGAGTCGCCCCGGAAGCGGTTCAGCGAGAACTCCTCGGTGTGCACCATCCCCGGGGCCACCTCGACGACCCGGACCGGCTCGCCGCACAGCTCCAGCCGCAGCACCTCGGTCATCGAGCTCTGGGCGTGCTTGGCCGCGACGTAACCGCCGCCGCCCTCGTAGGAGACCAGCCCGGCCACCGAGGTGAGCATCAGCAGCACGCCGTCGCCCGAGGCGATCAGGCGGGGCAGCAGCGCCCGGGTCATCCGGAGCGAGCCGAGCACGTTGACGTCGTACATCCGCTGCCAGTCGGCCAGGTCGGCGCCGGCCACCGGTTCGAGGCCGATCGCGCCGCCCGCGTTGTTCACCAGGACGTCGCAGCGGTCGAGCGAGGCGGCGAGTCCGTCCACCGACTCCTGGGAGGTCACGTCCAGCGTCACCGGGCGGATCCCGGGCACCTCGGCCGCCAGCTCGTCGAGACGGTCGCGGCGGCGCGCGCCCGCCACCACGTCGAATCCCTCCGCGGCCAGCCGGCGCGCCGTGGCCGCGCCGATCCCGCTGCTTGCACCCGTGACGACCGCTGTCTTCCTCATGGCGTCCCATCCTGCCAGGGCGGTTCACCGGTACCCCCGGGGAGTCCGGATGCTGGGAATGTTGCGAAGTATTGAGTGGTTAAAGCGTTTTCGGAGGTGGTGTCCGTGAGGCGACGGCGGGTCAGCCGGATCGCGACGATCAGCATGCACACGTCCCCCCTGGACCAGCCGGGGACCGGGGACGCCGGCGGCATGAACGTCTACATCGTGGAGGTGGCCAAGCGCCTGGCCGATCTCGGGATCGAGGTCGAGATCTTCACCAGGCAGACGGCTCGTGAACTTCCCCCGGTCGCCGAGATCGTCCCGGGCGTCTCCGTCCGTCACATCACCGCGGGACCGTACGAGGAGCTCGACAAGGGCGACCTGCCCGGCCAGCTCTGCGCGTTCCTGTCGGGCGTGCTGCGCACCGAGGCGATGTACGACCCGGGACGCTACGACCTGATCCACTCCCACTACTGGCTGTCGGGCCAGGTGGGCTGGCTGGCCAAGGAGCGCTGGGGCGTGCCGCTGGTGCACACCATGCACACCATGGCCAAGGTGAAGAACCTCCTGCTGGCCGAGGACGACAAGCCCGAGCCGACCGGGCGGGTGCTGGGCGAGGAGCAGGTCGTCCAGGTCGCCGACCGCCTGGTGGCCAACACCCCGACCGAGGCCCGCGAGCTCGTCGACCTGTACGGCGCCGCCTCCGGCCGCGTCGCCGTCGTCAACCCCGGGGTGAACCTCGGCGTCTTCCGGCCGGGATCCCGCAGGGCGGCCCGCCGCAGGCTCGGCCTGCCCCGCGACGCCCACGTGCTGCTGTTCGTGGGCCGGGTGCAGCCGCTCAAGGCCCCCGACGTGCTGCTGCGCGCCGCGGCCCGGATGCTCGCCGAGCGCCCCTCGCTCCGGGAGAAACTCGTCGTCGCCTGCGTCGGCGGCCTCAGCGGCAACGGCCGGAGCCGTCCCTCGTACCTGTCCGACCTGGCCGCCTCCCTGGACATCGAGGACGTCGTCAGGATCGTCCCGCCAGCGCCCCAGCCCGAGCTGGCCGACTGGTACCGCGCGGCCGACGTCACCGCCGTCCCCTCGCACAACGAGTCGTTCGGCCTGGTCGCCCTGGAGTCGCAGGCCTGCGGCACCCCGGTCGCCGCGGCCTCCGTGGGCGGCCTGCGCACCGCCGTGCGCGACGGCGTCTCCGGCGTGCTCGTCGACGGCCACGACCCGTACGACTGGGGACGGGTGCTCACCCGGTTCGTGGACCGGCCCGCCTGGCGTGACGCGCTGTCGGCGGGCGCGGTGAACCACGCGGCGGCCTTCGGGTGGTCGGCCACCGCCGCCCGCCTCTCGGAGGTCTACGCCGGGGCGATGGCGCACCTGCACCGGGTCCCGATCGCCGTCTCCTGCTGATCCCGCGCCCCGCCGCCCGTACGCCGTACGGCGGGGCACGCCTCTCCGGGGCTCCCCGTCCCGCCCGTCGTCCCTCCGCCGTACGGCGGGGCACGCCTCTCCGGGTTCCCCGTCCCGCCCGCCGTCCCCCGCTCCGCGTCCCTCCGCGCGGGCGGCTCGTAGGGTGGACGCATGCGCGAAGTGATCGAGGCGGCGCTGAAAGGCGCAGAGGTCTCCTACGAGGAACCCCGGCCGGGGGCGTTCCTGGTCAAGCTCCCCGGCCAGCACAAGCTCGCCACCATGACGTGGTTGATCGTCGGTGACCAGGCGTTGCACGTCGAGGCGTTCTTCTGCCGCCAGCCGGACGAGAACCACATCGAGTTCTACCGCTGGCTGCTGACCAAGAACGGCTCCATGTACGGCGTGCACTTCGCCCTCGACCCCGTCGGCGACGTCTACCTCGTCGGCCGGG
This sequence comes from Streptosporangium sp. NPDC004379, assembly GCF_042873875.1. Lineage (NCBI taxonomy): Bacteria > Bacillati > Actinomycetota > Actinomycetes > Streptosporangiales > Streptosporangiaceae > Streptosporangium > Streptosporangium sp. NPDC004379. Next base: position 109,709 of record NZ_JBIAMC010000007.1, on the reverse strand, counting down.
CGCCGCTCGGCGCGGTCTCCGAGGAGGAGATCGACCGGCTGCTGGGCTGCGTGCTGACCTACTCCGACGAGGGCTTCGACCGGGCGCTGGAGCTGGGCTTCGCCTCCTCGATCCGGCGCGAGTGGGAGTGGCGCGCCAAGCGCGGCGAGTCGCTGGCCAACCTCAGGGCGTTCGCCCGGTTCGCCGAACCCGGCGACTGATCCCCCGCCGGACGTTTCGGCCGGCGCCGAAGGGTTCCGCGCCTAGCGTGCGGGTCATGACCTCTCAGCCGAACAGCACGGCCCGGCCGGCCCAGCCGATCGTCGTGAGCCGCTACGACGAGGTGCGGGCGCTCCTGGCCGACCCCGCCCTGACCGTGCCCGAGGTGCCGCGACCGCCCTTCTCGCTGACCGTCGCCTGGTTGCGCGGCGCGGTCGGCCGTTTCGCCGACGGCCCCGTGCACGCCGCCCGCCGGGCCGCGGCGGTGCGCGTGCTCGACGGACTGGACGAGCGGACGCTGCGCGCCGAGGCGTTCCGCCGTACGGCGGGGCATTCCAGCCCGGAACTGGTGCCGGTGGAGGTGCTGGCCGTCGCGCTGGGCGTTCGGGCCGAGGACGGCGCGCGGGCGGCGCGGGCGGTCGCGGCGCTCGCCCCCGCCTATCCGCCCCCCGCGACCCCGCCCACCTCACCTGTCCAGGCCGCCCCGTCCACCCCTGCGGACGACGACGCGGCCGACGCGGGCCTGGCCGAGCTGTCACGGCTGCTCGGCGACCCTGAGCCGGAGCGGCTCGCCGTACTGGCCGGGCTGCTCGCCCAGGCGTGCGCGGCCACCGCGGGTCTCGTCCGGAACGCCCTGGCGGCGGATGGACCCACCCGGAACACGCCGGGAGCGGGCGGAGCCGCTCGGAAAGCGCAGGGAACCGCCGATCCCGACGGGAGTACGCCGGAGGCCGGCGCCGGCCTCTGCCCGGTGGAGAGCCTGCTGACCGAGACGCTGCGCCACGACCCGCCCGTGCGGATGCTGCGCCGCGTCGCCGTACGGCGGGCCGCCGGGGGAGTCCTGGCCGGGACGACGGTTCTGCTGGACGTGGCCGCGGCCAACCGGGACCCGCGCGTGTTCGACGATCCGGACCGCTTCCGGCCCGGCCGCTCCCCGCGGCACCTGACCTTCGGCGCCGGACCGCGGCCCTGCCCCGCCGAACGGATCGCGCTGGCACTGGCGGCCGGCGTGGTCGAGGCGGTACGGCGATGACGGCGGAGACGGTGTTCGAGCGCTTCAGGGCGCTGCACCACGGCCCCGAGCCGCTGGTGCTTCCCAACGCCTGGGACCACGCCTCGGCCGCGGTGCTGGCGGCGGCCGGGTTCGCGGCCGTGGGGACCACCAGCCTCGGAGTGGCGGCCGCGGCGGGCAAGCCGGACGCCGCGGGCGCGACCCGCGCCGAGACGCTGGCGCTGGCCCGCCGGATCGCGCACCTGGACGTCCCGGTCACGGTGGACATCGAGGACGGCTTCGGCGGCTCGCCCGCCGAGGTCGCCGAACTGGCCGGGAACCTGGCCGCCATGGGGATCGCGGGCGTCAACGTCGAGGACGGCCGCGGCGCCCGGCTGGCCGGTCCCGCCGAGCAGGGGAGGCTGATCAGAGCGATCAAGGACAGCGCGCCGGACCTGTTCGTCAACGCCCGCACCGACCCGTTCTGGCTGGGCATGCCCGGCGCCCTCACCGAGGCCGTACGGCGGGCGCGGATCTACGCCGACTCCGGAGCCGACGGGGTGTTCGTCCCGGGTGCGACCGCCGGACGGGACCTGGAGGCGCTCGCCACGGCGGCCGGGGTGCCGCTGAACGTGCTCGTCCAGCCGGGGGTGCCGCCGTCCCGGCTGGCGGAGGCGGGGGTGCGGCGGATCAGCTTCGGCTCGCTGCTGTTCCGCGCGGCGCTGGGCGCGGTCACCGGTACGGCGCTGGCCGTCGCCGCGGGCGGCCACCCGGTGGCCGAGGCGCCCTCCTACGAGGAGGTCGAGCGGCTGGCGGGTCCCGGTGACGGGGAGGGCCCGGCGGCCGACGGGCTCCGGTGGTGAGGAGGGTTCCGATGCGGTGGCCGCTCCGTGCCGGGGTGCGGGCACGCTCTAGGCTTGGCCGCATGGCGACTTTGGTGCTGCTGCGGCATGGCGAAAGCGAATGGAACGCCAAGGGGCTGTTCACCGGATGGGTGGACGCCGGGCTGTCGGAGAAGGGCGAGGAGGAGGCACGGCGCGGCGGGCGGCTGCTGCTGGAGGCCGGGGTGCGGCCCGATGTGGTCCACACCTCGGTGCTGACCCGGGCGATCCAGACCGCGAACCTCGCGCTGGGCGCCGCCGACCTGCTCTGGCTCCCGGTCAACCGCTCCTGGCGGCTCAACGAGCGTCACTACGGCGCGCTCCAGGGCAAGGACAAGGCGCAGACCCGGGCCGAGTTCGGCGACGAGCAGTTCATGCTCTGGCGCCGCTCCTACGACGTCCCGCCGCCCCCGATCGCCGACGACGACGAGTTCTCGCAGGCCGGCGACCCGCGCTACGCCCTGCTGCCGGGTGAGCTGCTGCCGCGGACCGAGTGCCTCAAGGACGTCGTCGAGCGGATGCTGCCCTACTGGTACGACCGGATCGTTCCCGACCTGGCGGCCGGCCGTACCGTCCTGGTCGTCGCGCACGGCAATTCGCTGCGGGCGCTGGTCAAGCACCTCGACCGGATCGGCGACGACGAGATCGCCGGGCTCAACATCCCCACCGGCATCCCGCTCCGCTACGAGCTGGACGACGACTTCCACCCGGTGACCAAGGGCGGCGAGTACCTCGACCCGGAGGCCGCCGCCTCCGCCATCGAGGCCGTGGCCAACCAGGGCAGGTAGCCCGGGCCGCGGGAACACGCGAGGAGAGAACGAAGGGGAAGGGCCCGCCGCGACGGCGGGCCCTTCCCCTTCCCCCGATCTTCCTCGATCTCCCCGATCCCGTGCCCCGGCTCCCGTGGTGACGGGCTCCGGGCCCCGATCCCGAGTTCCGCCGCAGGGCGCCTACAGAACGCCGTCCTGCGGACGGGAGCCGGTCACCAGGTAGACCACGTCGTTGGCGACGCGGACCGCGTGGTCGGCGTAGCGCTCGTAGTAGCGGCCGATCAGCGTCACGTCGATGGCCGGCTCGACGCCGTGCTTCCAGTCGTCCGCCAGCAGGGTCTTGAACAGCCTGCGGTGCAGCCGGTCCATGGCGTCGTCGTCGCCGTGCATCTCCATGGCGGACTCCACGTCGCGCGAGGCGATGCAGCTGCCGGTCTTGGTGACCAGGCGCTCGGCGACCTGGCCCATCTCCAGGATGGTGGCGCGCAGCTCCGGCGGGATCGCCGACTCCGGGTGGCGCAGCCGTACGACCTTGGCCACGTGCTCGGCGAGGTCGCCCATCCGCTCCAGGTCGGTGCCCATCCGCAGGGCGGCGATGATGATGCGGAGGTCGACGGCCACCGGCTGCTGCCGGGCCATCAGGTCGAAGATCGACGCCTCCATCTCCGTGAAGAGCCGGTCGACCTCCTCGTCCTGGGAGATGACGCTCTCCGCGAGCTGGAGGTCGGAGTCCAGCAGTGCGGTGGTGGCCCGGGAGATCCCGGATCGCACCAGGCGGGTCATCTCGATCAGCCGGTCGGTGAGGGCGTCGAGTTCTTCGTGGTAGAGGTCGCGCATGGCCCTCAACGTACGCGGGCGACGGTGAACGAACCCCGACCGTAAAGTGAACATTGTGGGAAAGGCCGTTGTAGTGCCGCTCTGAGCTGCCTGAAGAGGAAAACGCCCGCCTACCATCGGGACCGTGAAGCCTACAGGAGGACCCTATGGGTGAGCTGCTGGCGAGCCTGGCCGCGCTGGCCGGCTTCGTCGTCGGGGCGCTGGCCGTGATGGTCGTCCGGCACAACGTCGAAAGCCGTCGTGTCGTGCTGACGCCGGTGGACGACGTCGCGCCCGGCGCGCTGCCGCCGGGCGTCGCCTCCGTGCTGGCCGTACTGCCGTCCTCGGCGGTCGTGCTCGACAGGGACGACCGGGTGCTCCGGGCCAGCTCGGCCGCGCGGGCGTTCGGTCTCGTCAAGGGCGACCACCTGGTGGTGGCCGAACTCCTCGCGATGGCCAGGCGGGTCCGCCGGGACGGCGAGATCCGGGAGAGCGAGATCGAGGTCGCCGGGCACAAGTTCGGCCAGGACTCCACGTCGTTCGCGGTCCGGGTCGCCCCGCTGGGCTCCTACGGCCAGGTGCTCGTGCTCGCCGAGGACCAGACCGAGCACCGCCGGGTCGAGGCGGTGCGCCGCGACTTCGTCGCCAACGTGAGCCACGAGCTCAAGACGCCGGTGGGCGCTCTGTCACTGCTGGCCGAGACCATCCAGGACGCCGCCGACGACCCCGAGGCGGTCACCCGCTTCGCCGGGCGGATGCAGCACGAGGCCGCACGCCTGAACTACCTCGTCCAGGACCTCATCACGCTCTCCCGCATCCAGGGGGCCGAACCCATCCCCACCCCGGGGCCCGTCCCGGTCGACGACGCCGTGCACGAGGCCGTCGACCGCTGCAACACCACCGCCGCGGCCAAGAACATCAGCCTGGTCACCGGCGGCGTCGAGGGCCTGCGGATCTGGGGTGACGACGAGCTCCTCGTCACCGCGCTGCGCAACCTCATCGACAACGCGGTCGCCTACAGTCCCGAGCAGACCCGGGTCGTGGTCAGCGCGCGGGCCGTCGGCCCGCACCACGAGTCGGTCGAGATCAGCGTGAGCGACCAGGGGATCGGCATCCCGGAGAGCGCCCAGGAGCGGATCTTCGAGCGGTTCTTCCGCGTCGACGCCGCCCGCTCACGCGCCACCGGCGGCACCGGCCTCGGCCTGGCCATCGTCAAGCACGTCGCCGCCGCCCACAACGGCGCGGTGACGGTGTGGAGCAAGGAAGGCTCCGGCTCCACCTTCACCCTCCGCCTGCCCGCCTTCGGCGGGACGGCGGTGGCCGTACCCCGTACCACCCCGATCCCCCTGGAGGCCGCGCAGTGACTCGCGTGCTTGTCGTCGAGGACGAGGAGTCCTTCTCCGACGCCCTGTCCTACATGCTGCGCAAGGAGGGCTTCGAGGTCGCGGTAGCGGCCACCGGCCCCGAGGCGCTGGACGCCTACGACCGCAACGGCGCCGACCTGGTGCTGCTCGACCTGATGCTGCCCGGCCTGCCGGGGACCGAGGTCTGCCGCTCGCTGCGCCAGCGCTCCAACGTCCCGGTGATCATGCTCACCGCCAAGGACAGCGAGATCGACAAGGTCGTGGGGCTGGAGCTGGGCGCCGACGACTACGTGACCAAGCCGTTCTCCTCGCGGGAACTGGTGGCCCGCATCCGCGCGGTGCTGCGCCGCCAGGGCGACGCCGAGGAGCCGGAGTCGGCCGTGCTCGCCGCCGGCCCGGTCCGGATGGACGTCGACCGGCACGTCGTCGCCGTCCGCGGGGACCAGGTCCAGCTCCCGCTGAAGGAGTTCGAGCTGCTGGAGGTGCTGCTGCGCAACGCCGGCAGGGTGCTCACCCGGGGCCAGCTCATCGACCGGGTCTGGGGCGCCGACTACGTGGGCGACACCAAGACCCTGGACGTGCACGTCAAGCGGCTGCGCGCCAAGGTCGAGGCCGACCCCTCCAACCCGCGTTGCATCCTCACCGTCCGCGGGCTGGGCTACAAGTTCGACCCCGTGGAGAGCTGACGCCGCCCGCGGGCTCCGTCCCCGCGTACGGCCGGCGTCGCCATCGCGTACGGCCGGGGTCCGTCCCCGGCCCCGCCCACGGCCGCGGCGGGGCCGTGAGGAGGACGTGGAGAACGGGAGAGGGGCGGGCGGGGTGATCCCCCGTCCGCCCTTTCGCATGCCGGTCGGGGCCCGCTCCGCCGGCTCCGGCGTGCGGGCCGCCGGTCACTCGGTGGTCGAGGGGCTGGGGGACGGCGACGCCGTCGCGCCCTCCGTGGGGCTCGCCGAGGGGCTCGCCGACGGCGTGGCGCCCTGGCCCCCGCCCGACGCCGGCGCCAGGGTGGCGAACTCGCGGCTGCGGGTGATGACCGGAACCGTCACCGGGATGATGCCGGCGTTGGCGAACTGGAGCTGGATCTTGATGCTCTCCCCGCCGCGCAGGGGCTGCTTCAGACCGTCCACCACGATGGTGGGCGTGGGCGTGCCGATCCGCACTCCCTGGCCCGGCTTGAGCTCGACCGGCGAGGGGATCTTCGCGGTACCCACGGCCGGGTCGACGCCGACGCCGACGAGCTGGTCGGGGGCCTGCGCGCTGTTGACCAGCGACATGTACAGGGGGGTCGCCCCGCCGGCCGCGATCTGCGAGCCGGGCTCGGGGCCGAGGAAGAACGCCTGGGAGACGTCGATGCCGTTCTGCCGGACGGTGACGGCCTCGGTCGCGTGGTAGGGCCTGCTGGTGTTGGCGTCCATTCCGGTACCGCAGCCGGCCAGGACGGGGGCGGCGGCGAGGAACGCGGCGGCGACGGTCGCCCAGCGACGGCTGTTGCGGGTCACGGTACGGGGTCTCCTTGTCACACTGGATGCAGAACAGGGCCAACCCTATCCGTGTCCAATACCGGGTTTTCCGGCGGCCCGCCCGCTCGGGGAAGGACGCCGAATGCAGGCCGGGACCGCTTTTCAGCCTGGCGATTCACAGGGGCGGGCGTTTGTCAAGCCATAAGACGCCGCTTTGACCTGCAGTTATGGTGATTTCACTGTTCCGGGAGGCTGTGGATACGTGGTACTCTTGAGTACAGCGGAAGGGGTACTTGTCACATGACTTTCCAGGTCGGCGACACTGTCGTCTACCCCCACCACGGGGCTGCTCGGATCGAAGCAATCACGACCCGGACCATCAAGGGTGAGGAAAGGTCCTACCTGGTTCTCAAGGTCGACAAGGGCGACCTTACCGTCCAGGTGCCGGCAGACAACGCCGAACTCGTCGGTGTTCGCGATGTCGTCGGGCAAGAGGGTCTTGAGCGCGTTTTCGACGTGCTTCGCATGCCTCACACCGAAGAGCCCACGAACTGGTCCCGCCGCTACAAGGCCAACTTGGAGAAGCTGGCGTCCGGTGACGTCAACAAGGTGGCCGAGGTCGTTCGCGACCTGTGGCGACGAGACAAGGAGCGCGGGCTCTCCGCGGGAGAGAAGCGTATGCTGGCCAAGGCCCGGCAGATCCTGGTCAGCGAGCTCGCGCTCGCGGAGAAGACCAATGAGGACAAGGCCGAGGCACTTCTGGACGAGGTTCTCAACTCCTGAACACGATATTTCCACGGGTGGGCGTCGGAGTCGACGTCCACCCGTTCGCATCCGGCCGCGAACTGCACCTCGCGGGGCTCCACTGGCCCGGCGAGACCGGCCTCGCCGGGCACTCCGACGGCGACGCGGCGGCCCACGCCGCCTGTGACGCCCTGTTGTCCGCGGCGGGCCTGGGCGACCTCGGCGGGCTGTTCGGCACCGCCGATCCCCGCTGGGCGGGCGCTTCCGGTGTCACCCTGCTGGGTGAGGCGGCCCGTACGGTGCGCGCGGCCGGCTTCGAGATCGGCAACGTGGCCGTCCAGGTGGTCGGCAACCGGCCCAAGCTCGCGCCGCGCCGGGCCGAGGCGGAGAGGGTGCTCTCCGCCGCCGTGGGCGCGCCGGTGAGCGTCAGCGCCACCACGACCGACGGTCTGGGGCTCACCGGGCGCGGCGAGGGCGTGGCGGCCGTCGCGACCGCGATCGTGATGAACCGGGCTCCCTCGTAGGGAGGATCTCCCCCGGCGGGTGAACCCGAGCGGGGAGACGGACGTCTTCTGTACGAACGCGAAAGCGTTCCGGCGGGCGGCGCGGAATGCCCGCCGAGACATCCGGGGCGGTGGCCCGTCAACTGGCGCGGTGCGGGCCACCACCTTTCCTGAGTGACCGGTGAACGTCCTGGGTAATCCCCTGATGACATGTTCCGTACCGGGGGGAGAGCCGGACATGATCGGATCCATCATCGCCGCGATCATCATCGGTGCCGTCATCGGGGCGCTGGCGCGCCTCATCCTTCCAGGCAGGCAGAACATCTCCGTCGGCTTGACGGTCATCGTCGGCATCGTCGCCGCGCTCATCGGCACCGCCATCGCGGCCGCCCTCGGGCTCGCCCGGACGCCGGGGATCAACTGGTGGGAGCACATCATCCAGCTCGCCCTCGCGGTCATCGGGGTGCTGGCCGTGGCCCAGCTGCGACAGAAGAAAACTCTGTGACCTCGAATTCCCAGCCGTCACGCATAACTCCGGCCCGGAGGGTAGCCAACCTCCCGTGAGGTGAAGATCTCATCCCATTGAGGAGGTTCATATGACCATCGCGTCCATCCTCGGGGCCATCGTCATCGGTGCCGTCGTCGGCGCCCTCGGTCGTCTCGTGCTTCCCGGCCGGCAGCCGATCGGCTGGTTCCTGACCATCGCCGTCGGCATCGTCGCCGCGCTCATCGGCACCGCGATCGCCCAGTCCCTCGGCGTGGCCACCACGGACGGAATCGACTGGATCGAGCTCGTCATGCAGGTCGTCCTCGCCGCCGTCGGTGTCGGCCTGGTCGCCGCTCTGAAGCGGCCGCACTCCAGGGTGTGAGTCACCGGCCCGACGGCCCGCGAAGCGAGCCGCCGCCGGGCCCTGTCCCGCGGATCGTCCCGTCTGCTTCGGGGGGATCCACGGAACAGGACCCGGGGGCGGTCGGAGAACAACCGGTACGGCGGGGCACCCGACCCCGGTGGTCTCGCCGTGACCCGGACGAACGCCCTCCCGCCCGGAGGTGAGGGCAGCGGCCCGCACGATGTCGCCGCCCTCGCGGGTGACCCGCTCGGCATGCCCCAGGAGAGTGGGTCACCACCGTTTCCCCCATTTCTAGACATTTCATGAAATGGCTGGCCCTGGTCCATCCGGGGACGGGCGCGGAGGTGAGCAGGGCGCCGGCCCGCAGCGGGGCGCCGCTCACCGAGTGTGAGCGAATAGCTGCGGGCCGGTCCGGCATCGGAGAAGAGGGCGGCGGCCGCGTCGTTACGCGGCCACCGCCCTCTTCTCATGCGGTGACATCCGGGCCCTACGGCCGCCCCGTTCTCTCCACCCTGTTCTCTCCACCCGGTGCTCCGGCCCCACCGCATGCCCCGGCGTCCCCGGTTCCCGTCACGCGCCGGTACGGGCGCCCACCCGCGTCGGTACGCCCACACGCGGCGGCTCCGGATCCCATCGAGTGGTACGGCTCCCGCGGTGCGGCTCCTATGGTGCGGCTTCCATCGTCCGGCGGCGCGGGGACGGCCGGTCAGGACCTCACTCGTCCGGCGGGGTGGGAGTGCTCCGCATGCGCCCCGAGGGCGGCGGGGCCGCGGCCGTGCCGCCGTCTGCGGGCTCCTCATCGGGGTCGGCGGTCTCGGCGCCGTGTGCCGGATCGGGATCCGGAACGGGGCCCGGCGTGCCGGACCTCCCCGCCGGGTCCCGCTCTTCGTCCCCGCTCCCGTCTCCGTTCTCGTCCGCGTCGGAGATCGCGAGCATCGGCTGGGTGTCGGCCCCTCGCTCGTCGGCCTCCTGCTCTTCGGCCACGGCCTCCGGTACGGCGGGGCGGAGCGGATGGACCAGCACGTCCCCCTTCGAGGGCCGGAGCAGATCCCCCCAGCGCACCGGCCTGCCGGGCGCGGGGACCGCGGCCGGCCCGGCGGCCGGTGAGACCGCGGAACCGGAGCCGGTACGGTCCTCGGAACCGGAGGGCTCGGAGCCGGCGGAGGGTCCGGAGCCGGTGGGCGCTTCGGGGGCCGTGGGCGGCGCCGGGGTGGGGTCCGGGTCCGCGTCCCCGTCCGGGGCGGGGTCCGGGTCCGGGGCGTCGATGGGCGGCAGCTCGTCGACCTCGGGGGTCACCGGAGCCGGGGTGGGGCCGATCAGCGGAACCGCGGGCGGAAGGTCGTGGTGCGGCGCCGACTCCAGCGGCGGGGCGGCCTGCGGATCCAGCGGGGTCTCCACCGGAGCGTGGTGGACCGGTTCCCCCGGAGGAGTGTGCGGGGCCCGCTCCACGGGGCGGGCGGGCCGCGGACGCTCGCCGCCGGCCGCGCCGTCCTTCGTGTCGGTTGCGCCGATCGCGTTGCCGGTCGGGGCGGCGTATGGGACGGCGCCCGGTGAAGACGTCCCCGTGACGGCGGAGGGAGCATCCGCGCCGGAGTCCGGGGAGGGCGTGCCCGCGACGGGGGAGGAGCCGCGCGAGGCGGAACCGGAATCGGTGTCCGCGGAAGGCCTGCCTGCGATCGCGGAGGACCCGCCCGCGCCGGAGTCCGAGGCGGCGTCCGGGAACGGCACGATGTCACCGCGGTCCCGCCGCCCGGCCACGTTCCCGGCGGCCCCGGCGCCTCCCGCGTCCCCGCCGTGGCCGTCCCGGCTCGCCGTACCCGGGCCGGAGGCGGCGGCCCGCCGGCCGGCGCCGTGCTTGATCAGCAGGAACCAGAGCCACAGTGCCAGCAGCACCATCACCCACGGCGAGACGGCCACCCCGACGGCCGCCTGCCGTACGTCCAGCGAGGCCCGCACGGCCGTGATCACCTCGGCGGCGGCCGCGGCGACGAGCAGCAGCGCCAGAACCAGGGCCGCCTGCAGGCGGGCCGGCCAGCGGCCTTTCCGCAGCAGCAGCACGGTGGTCATCGCGATGACGAGCAGCGCGTCGAAGGCCGCGGGATAGAGGTAGGCCAGCCCGGGATCCGCCTCGCCGGTCACGGCGAGGGCGCGCAGATCCTTGAAGGAGAGCACGCACGCGGCGGCGGTGAGGGCGGCCACGCAGAGGCCGGCGAGGGCGATTCCGACGCGTCGTAACGCGGCCGCCGCCCTGCTCGGCCGGGCGGGTGCGGGCAGGGGCGCAGACGGGCGGGAGACAGGGTCCGCCGCCGCGGGGGGTTTCACGTCCATGGCCCTTCGAGCCTACAGAATCGGGCACGGAATGATCGGTCCGGCGAACTGTGTGATCGACCGGCGCGGACGTCCGGTACGGCGGGCCCGCCGTACCCCGGTCGGCCCGGCGGCGACCATGCCGACCGGCAGGCAGGGTGGCACGGCCGGCAGGGAGACCAGGAGGCAGGCCGGCCGGCCGGGAGACAGGCAGGCCGGGCGGCCGGGACCGGCAGGGAAGCAGGAGAGACTGGGCGCGGTCGCGTCATCGGCGGGGCGCTCATCACGAAGCACGCGTAAATGGGCATTGATGCCATTGGCCGTCAATGGTCGCAAAAGACTCGCCTGAGCGACGTCAACGTCGCGTAACCCGGCCTGTGAGGTGAGGTGAGGCGTTAGCCTTTCCTTCGTGAGCACCCTGCACCTATACGACACCAGCGTACGTACGGTCCGCGAATTCGTTCCGGTCGAACCCGGCCGGGCGTCGATCTACCTGTGTGGCGCCACCGTGCAGGCTCCTCCCCACATCGGGCACATCCGCTCCGGAGTCAACTTCGACGTGCTCCGCCGCTGGATGACCCGGTCGGGCTATGACGTCACCTTCTGCCGGAACGTCACCGACATCGACGACAAGATCATCCGAGTCGCGGCGGCCGAGGGCGTGCCGTGGTTCGTCGTCGCCGAGCGCAACCAGCGCGCCTTCACCTGGGCCTACCAGATCCTCGGCTGCCTGCCGCCGACCGTCGAGCCGCGGGCCACCGGCCACGTGCCCGAGATGGTCGAGCTCATGGAGCGGCTGATCGAGCGCGGCCACGCCTACGCCTCCGGCGGCGACGTCTATTTCGACGTGGTCTCCTACGCCGACCGGTACGGCTCGCTGTCCAACCAGAAACTCGAGAACCTCCGCGCTGCGGCGGACACCGACACCGACACCGCCAAGCGCGACCCCCGCGACTTCGCGCTGTGGAAGGGCGAGAAGCCCGGCGAGCCGAGCTGGCCGGCCCCGTGGGGCCGCGGCCGCCCCGGCTGGCACCTGGAGTGCTCGGCCATGGCCACCAAGTACCTCGGGCCGACCTTCGACATCCACGGCGGCGGCGTCGACCTGGTCTTCCCGCACCACGAGAACGAGCTGACGCAGTCGCAGGCGGCCGGGGACGGCTTCGCCCGCTACTGGATGCACAACGGCATGCTCAAGATCGGCGCGGAGAAGATGAGCAAGTCGCTCGGCAACTCCCTGCTGGTGCCCGAGGTGACCAAGAAGATCCGCCCGGTCGAGCTGCGCTACTACCTCGCCGCCCCGCACTACCGCTCCGCGATCGAGTACTCCGAGGAGGCGCTGTTCGAGGCCGCCGCGGCCTACCAGCGCATCGAGGGCTTCGTCACCCGTGCCGCCGAGGTCATCCACGACGTCGACGCGCACGCGCCGCTGCCCGAGTCGTTCGTGGACGCCCTCAACGACGACCTGAACACCTCCCAGGCGCTCGCGGTCGTCCACGAGGTGGTCCGCGAGGGCAACGTGGCGCTGGCCCAGGGCAACAAGGAGCAGGTCGCCAGGCTTCTCGCCGAGACGCAGAACATGCTCGACGTCTTCGGTCTCGACCCGCGCTCCGAGCAGTGGCGCTCCTCCGGAGGCGACACCGGGCTGCGCGCCGTCGTCGACGCGCTGGTCGGTGTGGCCCTGGAACAGCGCCAGGCGGCCCGTGCCCGCAAGGACTTCTCGGCGGCCGACGGCATTCGCGACCAGCTCTCCCAGGCCGGTATCACCGTGGAGGACACCCCCCAGGGCCCCCGCTGGGAACTGTCCCGGTAAAAGCAGGCCGTACCCTATACAGCATGGCTGGTGGGGGTAGAGGGTCCGGGCGGCCCGCGAAGAAGAAGAGTCCGACCAAGGGCACGGGCGGCAACGTCCGCCGTGGCCTCGAGGGCAAGGGGGCGACCCCGCCGGCGCACATGCGGCACTGGTTCAAGGACAAGGCGCGCACGGAGCGGATCGAGCGCGAGGATCGGACCGGCAGGTCCTCCTCCTCGCGCACCCCGGCCCGTGCCAAGCGCGGCGACGACGCCCCCGAGTACATCGGCGGGCGCAACCCCGTCGTGGAGGCGCTGCGGGCCGGGGTGCCCGCCAGCACCCTCTACGTCGCCACGCGCATCGACAACGACGACCGGGTCAAGGAGTCGATGCGGATCGCCGCCGGCCGCGGCATCGCGATGCTCGAGGTCGGCAGGGAGAAGCTCGACCGCCTCACCGAGGGCGGGATCCACCAGGGCCTGGCCCTGCAGATCCCGCCCTACGACTACGCACACCCCGACGACCTGGTCGCCATCGCCCAGGACGCCGCCGAGGTGCCGCTGATCGTGGCGCTCGACGGCGTCACCGACCCGCGCAACCTCGGCGCCATCGCCCGCTCGGCCACCGCGTTCGGCGCCCACGGCCTTCTCGTCCCCTCCCGCCGCTCGGCCGGGGTGACGGGCGGAGCCTGGAAGACCTCCGCGGGCACGCTGGCCACCCTGAAGGTCGCCCGGGCGGCCAACCTGACCGCCGCGCTGCGCGAGTACCGCGAGGCCGGGCTCTTCGTCGTCGGCCTGGACGGCGAGGGCACCGTCGAGCTCGCCGACGCCAACCTCCTCGACGGCCCGCTGGTCGTGGTCGTCGGCTCGGAGGGCAAGGGCCTGTCCCGCCTGGTCCGCGAGGCGTGCGACCTGGTGGTCCGCATCCCGATGAACGCCGCGGCCGAGTCCCTCAACGCGGGCGTCGCCGCGGGCATCGCCCTCTACGAGGTCTCCCGCCACCGCAAGCGCTGACGCACCGGCCCTCCGCCTCCGCGCCTTCGTGCCTCCGGGTACGGAGGCGGGCCTCCGGATCCGGCGTGCGACCGTGTCCAGGCGCCGGACGCGCGGCCATGCCGTACGGCCGACCGGACGCGGCGCGGCCGGCCGGGCGCGGGGTGGTGCCGCACGGCCGACCGGCCGGGTACGGCGCGGCCGGTCGGCGGCTCCCTGAAGGAGTCTTCCCTGGTCAGGTAGGGATTCGGCGTCCCGGGTAGGTAGGGGGCGGGAAACCCGTTCGACGGCGACCGCCCGCGGAAGCCGTACGGCCCGCCGGGCGGGAGATCTCCCAGAGAGGTGGGAGCGCCGCCTCCGGCGGACCCGCGGGGTCCGGGAGAGGAGACGCTCTCTCGCGGCGCCCGCCCGGCCGGCGGCGGGCCGAGCCCCGGAGGACAGAAGTTGATCTTCTTGATCGCTCTCGTCTCGGCGTGCCTGCTCGGCCTCGGGTTCGTCGCCCAGCAGCACGCCGCGTACCGTGAGCCGCTGGGGGAGATCCTCCACCCGCGTCTGCTGATGCACCTCATCCGCTCCCGCCTCTGGCTGACCGGGATCGGCCTGATGTTCGCCGGCCAGGTCGTCACCGCGGTGGCGCTGTACCAGGCCGACCTGACCAAGGTGGGACCGCTCCTGGCGACGAGCCTCCTGTTCGCCCTGGCCGCCGCCCACGTGGTCTACCAGGAGCACCTGAGCCGGATGGAATGGCTGGGCGCGGCGCTGGTCAGCGGAGGGGTGGCGCTCTTCCTGGTCTTCGGGCAGCCACAGGGAGGCAGCTCACCCGGCCCGGACTCCGCGCGCTGGCTCGCACTGCTCCTCGTGGTCGCGATCGCCGCCGTCCTCGTCGCCGTCGGGCTCCGCCGCCCCCTGCAGGTGGAGGCGTCCCTGCTGGCGGGCGCCGCCGGAATGCTGTACGGCGTGCAGGACGTGCTGACCCGCGGTTCTCTGCTCAGGCTGCGGGAGGGCGCGGACGTGTTCGCCGCGAGCTGGCAGCCGTACGTCCTGGTCGGCGTCGCCCTGGTCGGCCTGCTGCTCGGCCAGAGCGCCTTCGACGCCGCGCCGCTCCGGATCTCGCTGCCCGCCGCCACCGCCACCGAGCCGATCGTCGGGATCGTGCTGGGCATCGTGATCTTCTCCGAGCAGGTGCGGGTCACGTCCGGGGCGCTGGCGGGAGAGGTCATCGGTCTGATCGCGATGGTGGCCGGGATCTTCATCCTCGGCCGCTCACCGTTCCTGGCCAAGTCGGAGCAGGCCGCGCCCCCGCGCTCGGAGCCGCATCCGGGAACCCGGTGATGCGCTCATCTCCCTCGTCGCTTCGTTGTTCCTCCGGAGCGGTGATCTCCAGGTTCCCAGGTCCCCGGGCCGGTGACGTCCGGGTGGTCGGCCCGGCGACGTCCGCGCCTTCAGGTCGACGGCGTCCGGGCCGTCAGGTTGGTGACGTCCAGGCCGGGAGCCGACTAAACTCAGGAGGCGACCATGCCGACGTAGCTCAATCGGCAGAGCATCTGTCTTGTAAACAGAAGGTCAGGGGTTCGATTCCCCTCGTCGGCTCGCAAAGAGAAAGGCCCCTGAACAGGCGATATGCCGTCAGGGGCCTTCCTGTATCCGGTGCTCAGCCGGTGTTCTCGGCGTCTTTGGGAGCCACCGGTCTTTGTCCGCCCAGCAGAGCCCCGGAGATCGCCGTCGCCGCGCGCTTCTCGCCTTCCACGAGATGGCCGTAGACGTCCTTGGTGATCGAGATGCTCGCGTGCCCGAGGATCTCGGCGGCGACGTGCAGGGGAGTGCCCTGGGCGAGCATGAGCGAGGCGCCCGGATGCCACAGCTTGTGCGGGTGCCAATGCCCCAGGCCGGCCTTGCGCGTCGGCCTGGCGAACAGGTGCGTGAAGGTGCCCGGGGCCGAGGGGTTGCCGAACGCGGTCCGGAAGATCGGACCGTGCTCGGTCCAGGACTCGTCCGCTTGGAACCGCTAGGCGTTGTGTGCCGTCTGGATGCCGCTCTCAAAGAAGCCGGCCAGCGTCTTTGACAGCGATCAAGAAGATTTCTGAGACTCATTCAGCGGGAATGCCAGTAGACATGTAGCCGCTACGGCGAGACCGGCTGATAGTACGAGTACCGCAGTGCCGGCTGTGGATCCTGGCTCTGTCAGGTCATGGGCGGCGAGAGAAAAGGCGGCGGCCCGAGCCGCAGTCGTACCGCGCGCCCGCCGTACCCGGCTGACCTGCCGGCCACCGGCCCACCGCCGCTACGCGTCATCGCCTTCTCCCGCCTCACGTCGTCGAGCCGCTCGCTCCTCCGCCTCCCGCTTCTGCGCTGCTCTCTCCGCCGCCACACGCTCCCGCGACTCCGCGTCCGCCGCATCGCGCTGACGTGAAAGCTGTCCTCGGCGATCATGCGTGAGCGCCAGCCTTATCGCCACGTAGATCACCAAGAACAGCACCACCATTGAGAACAACCACGAAAGCACTCCCCACAGCCATACGAACAGCTCTCTCAACTCGTTCACCCGGCCCTGGTTTCAGCATCCGATCATTTCGATCAAGCCTGCCCGATCCATCCCATGCCGTCTATTGCCTTCGGTGAGGGTCTCTGGCCTCGGCCTGCTCCCCGGAGGGCAGGGCGACGGCGATGGAAAGATCCGGCAGGCGAGATCTGCGGACGGCGTTTCCGCGCTCTTTCGCTGTGACCTGCCATCATGGGATGATCTTCGCTGTGAACGAGCCGGAGAAGGTCCCTCCGAGCGAGAAAAAGAGCGACTTGGAGACCGTGAGAGCCTATGGGAATGCGGCCTTCGCTCTCGGGGCGGCACTGGCTCTCCTGCCCCTCATCGCCAATGACGGCGAACTGCCGGACCAGGCTCTCATGGGAACGCTGATCTTCGCTGTCGTCGGCGTCGGCCTACGGATCGAGGCGGCGATTCGGGAGCATGGACGCTAGCTTGACGGCAACCACGGGACACTCCGAATGAGCTCGTGGGCGCATGCTCCTCGAAGCGCAGTCCTCCGGAACCCCGCCGACACTCCGATTCTGGGAGCCGGCTTGGGAGCCACCCATTCTTGGTCTTTCTAACGCTCTGCTGACAGCGGGAGGAACGGCGGCCTTGAAGAGGCATCCCGGCATGTGGACCTACGATCCGGAAGCCGAAGGCACCTACGTCTATCTGCACGGCCCGATCTCTCCGGGCGCCGCGGTGAGGACGGTCACGGTGGACGACGCGATGGTGAACTTCGACCTCGACGAGGACGGCAAGGTGATCGGCATCGAGATCCTCGCCGCCTGGCCGGGAGAGCACGACGCTGAAAATGGGAAGGGGCTCTCCGACGGGGAAGAGCCCTTGAGGGAAAACGAGGCCTCAGGTTGAGCCCTCGACCGCCTGAGCGAAGACGCCGGTGACTGCCGGGCGGCCCGAAGCCGCCCAGCGAGGACAAGGGGGCCGAGGACTCATTCGATGTCCGCCTCCGGCCAGGGAAGGTGCGTTCGCCTCTGCCGGCGGAGCAGTGGGCGGCCATCGAGGAGTTCTCCCGCTTCACCGATGATGACGACGGGTACATGCTGTCGCTCACCAAGGATCTCGTCGGTCTGGCACGTCGCGCGAGGGATGACGATCAGCTGCTCTACTGCTGAATGTCCTTGTGACGAGCCTGTCGGCCGTACCCGATGGGTGGGGAACAACAGGGAACTTCGTCGCTCCTGGAATTCGGGCTGTCTCCCCGAAGTGATTCCGACTCCCGGCTCCTTCCGCGAGGGGATGCGCCGGCCGGCGGGCCCGTTCCTTACGGCTACAGGCAGTTGACCGACGCGGCTCGGGAGTTGTTGTACGAGCAGGAGTCGATGAGCTTTCCGGACGGGTTGCGCACGTAGCCCGTGTCCGAGGTCTGGTTCCAGATGTAGGCGAACGTCCCCCCGGACCGGCCCCAGTAGCGGACGGTCGAGGTGTTCCTGCCCTTGCCGGTCCGGACCGTGACCGTCTTCCCGGCGCCGAGGGTGAACGCGTCGAACGTGTAGACGTGGTCCGGCGCGGACGTCTTGTCGCGAAGGGTCCACCCCTTGAGGTTGATCGTCTTCCGGGTGGTGTTCTTGAGTTGCGCCCATTCGCCGTTCAGGCTGGTGTTCGCCCCGTTGTCCGGTGACCCGGGGGAGTTGTAGTAGATCTTCACGAACTGGACCACGGGGAGCGTGGCGGCCTGTGCCGGTGCGACGGACACGAACGGCAAGGTCAGAGCGGCGGCGAACAGGGCGAGAGGGAGGGGGCGCACCGTGAGTCCTTCGGCATGTGAGGTATGAGGCAAATGTGAGACGGTTGCCCCGCGGTGCAGGTTGGCATGTGAATTCGGTTTTCTCCGCATATCGCAGGATCGACCGGATTTCGTCCGGCGCAGCGGGAGTCGGCGGGCCGCCGGTCGGCGTACGCGGGGGCGCGGTTCTCTTTCATCGGCATCGGTTCAAGCCCGCAGGTCTCTTTCATCGGCATCGATGCAGGCCCGCAGGAGGAAGTCGATGACGGGAGCCGTGCCGTCAGGGACCCGTCGTTTCGAAAGGCCTGAGCCGGGCTGTTCGTCTCTCCCGCCATTTGGAATGCGCAAGAGCCTATGGCACCGAGCTTGAAAGGTCAGCGTCACCAGAAGAGAGTGGTCGTTCACCGGTCGATGCGGGATCGTCCGGCCCGCCGTGCCGTCATGGGGTACGGATGACATGTGCGCCCTTTTCTCTGCTCGGTCGTTCTGGTCCTTCTGATGTCGGGGTGCGGCACCACCGGTGACGCCGCTGAGGAGAATGCCCGGGCACAGGCGGAAAGCCTGGCCGAGGCGCTCGGGAACGTCATGTCCTGGAAGACGGAGGACTTCGGGTTCTTCGTCTCCCGGCGAGAGGGTGTGGACCTTCTGGCCATCGGCGGTGACAAGCGGAACAGGGCCGATCCGCTGAGGCTGGTGGTGCGGGTCGTGGGCACGGCCACGGGTGCGGCGGGCGGAGCCCGTCCTGGGGCGTCCACCCCGCCGCCGGATGCCGTCAGGTGCTTCGAGATCGGCGTCTACCGATCCGACGTCGCCGTCGACGACGTCGACTGCCCCCGGCGAACGCCCCTGCGTTTCCCCGGCCCGCCCAGGTTTCCCGCCCGGATCATCGAACGGTTGCGGGACACCCTGCCCCGCCGGGCGGATCCGGCGAAGGTCCGGCAGGCCGTGTCACGACTGGACCTGGACCGGAGGATCACGCAGGAGATCACCGTCAGGGACGGGACGATCGGTGTCGCCCTCAGGGAAGGGGCCGACGGCACCTGCCTGTACGCGCGGGTCGGGGCCGGTCGGGTAGAGGTCTGGCATCCGTACCGCATCGTTCCGGGCGGCGACGACGTCGAGTCCTGCAGGGCGGTCGGCGCGGCCCTCGGGTATTTCGAGCGGGCGAACCACTGAGATCCGCCACGGAGGCCCCGCCGCGGGCGGGCGTCCCCGCAGGACCACCGGAGCGGTCTCGCCCGGCGCCCGGCGCGATCATCCACACCCCGCCGGAGCGGCTGTCGGACCCGGCCGCCTGCTGTTCCGCGAACCGGCCGGTTCCGAGGTCACAGCGGGGTGACCGGCGAGGCGTGAGGTGCGTAGACCAGGGCGTCGTACGCCTTGGCGGGGACCGTTTTCACGGTGTAGGCCGCGAGCACGCCGCTGTAGGCCGACTGGAAGGCGTCGCCGACGCTGCCCATCGGGATCTCCGTGTTGAGCAGCTTCCGGTTGGCGGGCTGCGCCGAGGCCCGCCTGATGTCCACGTAGCCCAGCGGTTCGCGGCCGAACAGCTTGGCCAGGGGGGAGGGGTTGGTCACGCTGAATCGTCTGCGTTCCCCGGAGGCCTCGTCCTTGCTGATGAAGGTGCTCTCGCCGAAGTCCGTGCCGATCGTGAAGTAGTCGCCGCCGTACGCGGCGGCCAGCCGCCGGCCCATCGACTCGTAGGAGAACGCCGCACCGCTCTTGTCGATGTGGCCGTTGTGACCGGCCAGCACGAGCTGCTTCCGCCCCTGGCCGGCCTCGACGTCGGTGATCCACGTGACGTTCTCGGCCATCCAGGCGTCACGTTCGGCGGCGTACCGGTCGCCGGAGGTCTGCAGCCGCGCGCCGCGCAGGATGGTCTCGGCGTGGTGCTCGGCGAGGACGAACGCCTCCGGAGAGGAGGCCTTCACGTACCTCTCCCGGCCGGTTCTCATCTGGGCGACGATCCGCTCGGCGGCCGTGGCGGCGGCGGCCGTCTTCTTCTCGTCCTGCGTGGCCCGGCCGGCGTCGGTGAGGCCGGCCAGTGACGTCTCCGCCTGCCGGCCCAGCGCCGGATCCACCTGGGCGAGGTAGCTCAGCAGCCGCTTCTTGTTGAGGTCGTAGCGCTGCATGTCGAAGCCGTACAGGCGCACCTTGTCCGCGTCGGAGACGGTGGCGTTGTGGTCGTGGATCCAGGTGAGGAGGTCCGCGGTCTCCCTGGTCCGGTAGATGTCGAAGCCGAGCGCGGTGGCGGCCTCCTCCGCGCTGCCCCGGTTCTCCCTGACGTAGTCGTCGGCGGCGGCGGTGCCGCCGAAGTCGGCCTCCAGGGCGATGGCGCGGAAACCGTGCTCGCGCACCAGGGTACGGATGATCGACAGGCGGACC
Source organism: Streptosporangium sp. NPDC004379 (assembly GCF_042873875.1). Lineage (NCBI taxonomy): Bacteria > Bacillati > Actinomycetota > Actinomycetes > Streptosporangiales > Streptosporangiaceae > Streptosporangium > Streptosporangium sp. NPDC004379. The sequence goes on along the minus strand of NZ_JBIAMC010000007.1, from coordinate 89,387 downwards.
TGGGCGAACTCCCTGTTGCCATGGGTGGCCTCACCGATCCCGACCAGGCGTCTGGCCGCGGCGGCGTCGAGCGGTGCTTCGCCGACGGCGACCACGGCGTCGGACGTCACGTGGGAGGTGTCCACCTTCGTGGCCGCGCAGCCGGTCGCGGCCAGCGCGGCCAGTGCGGCCAGTGCGGCCAGTGCGGCGGTGAGCGGCGTGCGGGTGCGGGCGTCTCCCATCTCAGCCGATCTCCTTGCGGATCACGCGCGCCGTACCGGCCGCCAGCGGGACGACGATCCAGAAGGACACCGAGGCGGCCAGCCGGGCGACGTCGCCGCCGGTCATGTGCCCCTCCACCAGGGGGCCGGCCGTGGTGTTCAGGTCGAGCCAGCCGGCCAGGGTCTCGCCGACGGAGCCGATCCTGGCGACCGCGCTCCACAGCGCGGGAGCGGACAGGCAGATCACGATCGCGGCGGGGGCGTTCAGCAGCAGCATGCCCAGGGCGAGGCCCATCGCGACCACGAGGACGTTCACGGCGGTCCAGCCCAGCAGCGCCACGGGCGCGACGTCCCAGTCGGCCGGGACGTGCCGGACGGCGGAGACGGCGGCCGTCACCGGCACCGCGACCAGGATCGCGAACACGGAGGCCGCCACGGCGGCGATCAGCGGCGGCAGGCACTTGGCCGCCAGCACCCGCCCGCGCCGGGGTTCGAGGGTGAAGGTGGTCAGGGCGGTGCGGTGGCTCCACTCGCCGGTCACCGTGAGGATGCCGAGCACCGGCAGCAGGGTGCCGAGGCTGAGCCCGGCGGTGCCGATCAGGACCTCCAGCCGCGGGCCGGCGTAGAGGCCACGTCCGGCGATGGCGCCCACGGTCAGCACGATCATGACCGCGGTCATGATCTTTCCGCTGCGGGTGTCGAAGAGCTTGCGGGTCTCGACGGCCAGCAGCCGCCGGAACGGGGTCGGTGTCCGGGTCCGGTCGATGCCGGCGGTGTCCGGGCCGACGGTCGTGGTGTCGCTCATGATGCTCCTGGACGCGAGGGTGTCGGGGGTGGTCATGCCGGGTGCCGGCCGGTGCCCGCGGTCAGTTCGAGGAAGGCCTCCTCAAGGCTCCGGCCCCGGCCGAGCTCCTCGACGGGGCCCTGGACGAGGACGCGGCCGTGGCCGATCATCACGATGCGGTCGGCGATCCGCTCCACCTCGTGCAGCAGGTGCGAGCTGAGCAGCACCGCGCACCCCGACTCGGCCAGTCCGCGCAGCAGCCCGCGCATCCAGTGGAGTCCCTGGGGATCGAGGCCGTTGGCGGGCTCGTCCAGGACGAGCGCCCGAGGACGGCCGAGGAGGGCGTGGCCGATGCCGAGCCGCTGCCGCATCCCGAGCGAGTAGCCCCGGACGGTCCGGCCGCCTTCGCGGGCGCTCAGCCCGACCATGTCGAGGACCTCGTCGACCCGCGATCTCGGCAGGCCGAGGGTCATCGCGCCCAGGGTCAGGATCTCCCGGCCGGTGCGGCCGGGGTGCTGGGCGCCGGCGTCGAGCAGCGCGCCGACCTGGTAGGCCGGGCTGTCCAGTTCGGCGTACGGCCGGCCCAGCACGGTGGCCGAGCCGGAGGTGGCGCGGGAGAGGCCGAGGAGGACGCGCAGGGCCGTCGACTTCCCGGCGCCGTTGGGGCCGAGGAACCCGGTGACGCTCCCCGCCTCGACGGTGAAGGACACGTCGTCGAGTGCCCTCACCTCTCCGTAGACCTTGCTGACGTGGCTGAACTCGATCATTGGTCCAGTTCACCGCAGGCGGGGCCGCCGGTCATCGGTCCTGGGGCGAGGGCCGCCGTACCCGGGTCCAGGCTCGTCGCCCGGGATCTCGACCCGGGTCGATCCGGCCCTGGACCCGGGTCGGCAGGGGGCGTCAGGACAGGGCGGCGCGCAGTGCCGGAAGGACCTCGTGGGCGAGGCGTTCGGTCTGCGTGTGCGGTTCGGGACCGGCCGGCATGAAGTTGAACGAGGTGAACCCCAGCTTCGCGAAGCCGGTCAGCCGTTCGACCACCGCCTGCGCGGGGCCGCCGAGGACGGCCGCGTCGTCCTCGGGACCGTCGATCCACACCGGGACGTTGTAGACGCAGGCGATCTCCGCCGGATCCCGGCCGGCCTCGGCGGCGGCGGCCAGGACACGCTCGCGCATGGCCGTCGCCTGCTCGGGCGGGGCGAAGCCGAGCGACGGGATCCAGCCGTCGGCCAGTCGTCCCGTGGCCGCGAGCGCCCGGGGACCGTAGGTGCCGAGCCAGATGGGGATGGGGGTGTCCGGCTTCGGCTCCAGTTCGGCGGCCTGGGTGTGGTAGCGGTCGCCCCGGTAGGTGAACCGCTGCTGCGACCACAGGCCGCGCAGGATGTGGACGGCGTCGGTCATCCCGTCGACCTTCTCGCGGGGTGAGGGCACGTCCAGGCCGAAGGCGCGGAACTCGTCGTCGGAGTGGCCGCCGCCGAGCCCGAGGATCAGGCGGCCGCCGGACAGCCGGTGCAGCGTCTCGGCCATCTTGGCGACCATCGCGGGCGGACGGTAGGGCACGCCCAGCACGCGGGTCGCGATGTGGATCCGGGAGGTGGCTGCGGCGACCCAGGTCAGCATCGTCCAGGTCTCATGGGTCGGCGAGTCGCCGCACGGGTGATCGGACGTGGAGACGAAGTCGAAGCCCAGTTCCTCAGCCGCCACGGCGTCGCGAACCGGGTCCGTTCCCGGGCCGGCCGCGGGGGAGAGACCCACCCCGAACAGTGATCCACCCATGATGTGACCGCCTTTCACCGGGGGAAGCGCCCGGTGTCCCGTACTGCCGGGACCGAAGGCGTCACACCGGATCATTTTTGTTTACATGTAACCGAAAAGCTAGGCCGCTGATCGGTTACATGTCAACCAACGCTCCAGGCCGGGACGTGCGGACGCGCCGCCGCGCTGGCTGAGCGACCGGGAGCAACGAGCGTGGACGGGCTACCGCGGGATGCGCCCGCTGCTGGACGCGCAGATCGTCCGCGACCTCCGGCGCGACTCCGGCTTGTCGGCTCCGGACTACGACGTGCTCTCCGACCTGACCGAGAGCGAGGGGAACCGCCGGCGGCTCAGCGGAGTCTCCCGTGCGATGCGCGACAGCTTCTCCGGGTTGCGTACGGCGTAGAGCCCGGTGACGAGGCCGTCGTCGACGCGGACCGCCATGACGGTGTCGATCCGTCCGTCGAGCCGGACGAGCAACGCCGGGCCACCGTTGACCTGCACCGGTTCGAGCGATATCGCGGCGCCGGCCTTGCCCAGCCCGACGGCCAGCAGACGGGCCACCTTGCCGGCCCCCACGACGGGCCGCGGCACGGCCTGCACGACTCCGCCGCCGTCGCCCAGGAGGACGGCGTCCGGCGCGAGGATGTCGAGCAGGCTCTGCAGGTCACCGGTCTCGACGGCCCGCCGGAACGCCGCCAGGACGTCGCGGGTCTGGGCCGGGGAGGCGGTGCCGCGCGGCCGGCGGGCGGCGACGTGCGTCCGGGCCCGGTGGGCGACCTGCCGTACGGCGGCCGGGCTCTTTCCGACGGCCTCGGCGATCTCGTCGTAGCCGAGGCCGAACACCTCGCGCAGCACGAACACCGCCCGCTCGGTCGGCTGAAGCGTTTCCAGCACCAGCAGCATCGCCATCGAGACGCTCTCGGCCAGCTCGACGTCCTCGGCCACGTCGGGCGTGGTCAGCAGCGGCTCGGGCAGCCAGGGGCCGACATAGGACTCCCTGCGCCGGCCGAGCGCGCGCAGCCGCATGAGCGCCTGACGGGTGGCGACCTTGACCAGGTACGCACGCTGATCCAGCACGGTGTCCAGGTCGACGCCCGACCATCGCAGCCAGGTCTCCTGCAGGACGTCCTCGGCGTCGGCGGCCGAGCCGAGCATCTCGTAGGCGACCGTGAACAGCAGGTTGCGATGCGCGAGGAACACCTCCGTGGCGGGGTCCACGCGGTCGCCACGGGCGGACGGTCCGGCCGTGTCCGCCGCGTGTTCGCCGTACTCGCTCATGACCGGCTCCTGCCTGTTCGCCCTCGGATCACGCCGTACACGAGATGCCGGTCCCCGCCGTTCTGTGACACCCGGGATCGATGGCGTATGTCACATGACCACGCTGTCACAGGGTTCGGGTCGCCGGCATCTTCTGACCGGAGAACGGAAACCGTCGACGACCTCGTATGGAGATCCTCATGAACCTCGCGCTGTGGATCGTCACCGGCGTGCTGGCCGCCGTCCTGCTGGTCAGCACGTCGAAGATGTTCGTGCCCAGGGAGAAGATCGCCTCCGTGGGCCACGCCGGGGAATGGGTCCTGGACTTCAGCCCCGGCGCTCTCCGCGGCATCGGAGTCCTCGAGATCCTGGCCGCGGCGGGTCTGATCCTGCCCGCCGTACTCGGCGTCGCGCCGGTCATGGTGCCCGTGACCGCCGTCTGCGTGGCGTTGCTGTTCGCCGGCGCGGCGACCATGCGTCTCCGCCGTGGGGAGAGGGCGACGATCGTGCCCGACCTGGTCTATCTCGCCATGGCCGTGTTCGTGGCGTGGGGCCGCTTCGGTCCGGAGTCCTTCACCGGCTGACCCGCCCCCGGCCCCGGCCGCCGCTGTACACCGTAGCCACGGAACGGCGCCGCGTGGGGAATCACCGTCCTTGACCCGCCGACGCCTTCCGAAGGCCGGCGGTCATGAGGACGAGGGGCCGTACCGGCGAGGGTGTCGACGGTAGTACTCGGTCATACGGGCCTGTGCCACCCTCACCGTCTGATCACCGAACAGGTGGTGGTACGGCCTGCCCTCGTCGAGCACGAAGCTCTCGAGCATGAGGTCGTCGCGACCGGCCGCCTCAAGGTGCCCGAACCCCTGGGTGCGGCTCTCGACCGTCTGCGCCACGGCATCGATCAGCCGTCCTTCCTCGTGGGCTCGTTTCATCTGCTGCATGAAGCGAACCGCCGCGTACTTCTGCCGGGTTCCGTCGCTGCGGGGGATCGTCACTTCCTGCCGGGCGGTCTCATAGATGTAACGGCAGTCCTCGTACAGGGCTTCGGCAGCCGCCGCCCTGTCAGCCGCCGATACGGATTCATCCATGTCCTTCTCCGCCTCGAATCGCAGGAACTGGAAGACCAGGCCCTCTCCGCCCGAGCCTGTGATCTTGCGGGTCTGCACCTTGCAGGCCAGCTGCTTCGCCTTCATGTGGAGGTTGACCCGCATGTTCTCTGTCGCCACGTCGTAGTCCTCGCCCCGCCGGATCTCCCACGGGCTCCCATCCGCCCATTCCTGCCAGGGGTATTTACGTGCCGAGTCCCCGATTTGGTCCCCGAAAGACGTCACTCTCCGTGCCATGTCCTCACCTTGGGCCACCAGGGACCATCATGTCCATCCCCGATCGGCCACGGTGATCTGCCCCTGCGTGTGAAGGCGGTGGCCTGTCGCGGCCATCCGGAAAAGCCGTTGCCGGTGCTCACGTGCCACGTAGGCTCTGGCCGTTTCACATGACGGTCTTCGCGGAATGATCCTGGGACTCGAAGCGCGGCGGCCGGGTCAGGGGAGGGCGGCGACGATGCGCTCGCGGAGCAGGGGCTTCTTCGCGGGGTCGGTGTGGAGCACCGTGGTGAGCCCGGCCTCGGCGGCGCCGGCCAGTACGGCGAGCAGGACGGCGAACTGCTCCGGCGGCTCGGCGCCCAGCAGTTCCTCCGCGTGCTCCACGATCAGCCGGACCTCTCCCACGTCCCGCAGGCAGTCGGTGAGGGCGTCCCAGTTGCGGCCGAAGTGGTCCGGCAGGCGCAGGGCCCGCGCCGCCTCCTCGAAGAAGGCCGCGCGGGTCCGGCAGGCCCGCCCGTCGACCACCGCCGGGGCCGGGGCGGTGGTCACCGTCAGCCACGGCGGCAGCGGACGTGCGGTGGAGGTCATGAGAGGTCCCAAGGGGTTCTGAGAGGTCCGCGGATCCTCGCCACGGCGAGGATCCGTGAAACGGAGCCTAGAGGCGGTAGAAGTCGGTGTAGTGGTTCGGCGAGAACCAGGTCACGCCGGTGCTGCGGTTGACGACGATCCGGTACGCGTCGCGCGCGGCGCCGTACGCCCGGGAGTACACGTCGTACTCGTAGTACGTGGCGCCGCTGGGCAGCTGGCCCTCCCGGTTGTAGAAGCGCCCGCCGGTGTAGTTGTACCTGCCGTCGGACCAGGAGTACCAGCCGGCGGTGGTGGGATATCCCTTTCCTGCCCAGATCGAGTCGGCCGAGCGCGCGTCGGCGCAGCGGGTCATCGTGCAGGAGGCGTAGACCGACGCGTGGGCGGGGACGGCGGTGGTCACTCCGGTCAGGGACACGACGGCGGCGATCACGACCATGAGTCGCTTCGCCCAGGACGGCCGGAAGCGGTGCGTGGGGGGCACGGGGTCCTCCTTGCTGGGGGGAGAGGGCACCGTCAGCATCTCTTACGGGGTGAGTCAGAACAAAGGGTCAGAGCGCTACGAACCCATGAATTTCACACGACACCTGCCGAGGTGTTCACCCGGGGCCTTCGAATGGGCCTGCGAAATGGCGAGGCGGAGAACGTCACACCTTTTTCAGGACGATCGAATCGGGGACCAGCTTCTCCAGATCGTCCATATCCGAGGTGAAAAGGGTCACCTGTCCCTTCTGCTGTCGCGCGATGACCGCCAGCACCGCGTCGATGGCGTACTTGTGGCCGTGCAGTCCGGCGTCCGCCAGAAGCCGGCGGGCCTGACGAGCCTCGTCCTTTCCGATGTCGGCGACGTTGATCCGGGAAAGGACCCAGTCCCAGCGTTGCTCGGTGATCCTGCCGTCGTACGCCTTGATCACGGTCATCGGAGACGTCACCACCTCCGCCTGTCCCCGGGCCGCGAGATCGAGCCAGGCGATCATTTTTCTGTCACCCCGAACGGCCAGGGACAAGGCTCGGCAGTCGAACACGAAGATCCGTAACGGCTGTTCACGCTCGCTGCTTCGTTTCCTCACGCGGCCTCTCCCGCGTTCCGCTTCCCCCCGGCGCGGCGGCGCTCGTGCTCGGCATCGAGGTCTTCCAGTTCGTGCAGCGCCGTTGCGCGTTCGTCCTCGGTGACCGGCCCGTACTCCTCCTCCAGCCAGTTCACCACCTCCAGAAGCCGATCCCGGTCACGCTTGAAGCGCAACGCCTCGGCGACGTACGCCGACAATCCCCGCTCGGCCGCATCCGTGCGGATCTCATCAAGGAGTTCTTCGGGAATCGTCACCGTTATCTTCTTGGTCGCCATACCAATGACCATGCTCCCGGTATCGATGTCCTTACCAGCGCTTCGGCGTGCTGTAGCCGCACCTTCCTCTCGCCGACGACGGCATGCGGGCGAGCCGAACCGCGGGCGTTCGGCCGAGGCGTCGCGAGAGGTCCGGGCCTCGCCGGCCCGGACCTCCGGGAGGGCCGGGCCTCACAGGAGGAACGGCAGGATCCGTTCGGCCACCGCCGGGGCCGGCTTCCGTTCCGACGGGCCCATGTGGTTGAGGCCGTCCAGGGTTTCGAGCACGGCGGTGGGAAGGGTGTCGCGGAGCATGACGAACTCCTCCCGGTGCCTCTGCGGGGTGCGGCCGCCCACCAGCAGCAGAACCGGGGCGGTGACGTCCGCGAACTCGGTGAGCCGGCCGTACTGGGCGGCGATCTGCTCGTGCTCGCGCGCGCAGGACTCCAGAAGAGGGCGCATCCGCTGCCAGGCCGGTCCGCGGAACGCCGCGCGGAACACCATCCGCAGGTACCAGTGCGGCAGCTTGGTCATGAAGGCCGGCGCGCCGCCCGACCCCTGGACGAAGTGGATGAACGCCCCGTAGGGGTCTCCGGCGGCCAGTCGCTCCCGGAAGGGGGCCATCCAGGCGGTGGGGACGGGGGCGCACGCCACCCCGGGCTCGTAGACCGCGATGCGGTCGAACAGGGAGTGCGACCGCGCGGTCTCGAGGACGACGAGGCCGCCGTAGCTGTGCCCGAACGCCAGTCGCGCCCCGGTGTCCGCCTGGACGGCGATGAGGTCCTCCACCTCCTTCTCCAGGGAGTAGCCGGGGCCCTGGGGACCGCTGGCGCCGCGGCCTCGCCGGTCGACGACGTGCACCGTGAAGGACCGGGCCAGAGGGGCGGCCAGCGGCAGGTAGTCCTCCGCGGTCTTCAGTGTTCCGCCGAGCACGATGAGGTCGGGCCCGGAGCCCATGGTCCGGTAGCCGATCGCCGTGCCGTCGGCCGAGACGGCCGTGCGCAGGGTGGAGAGCGGGGTCTGAAGGTTCTCGCTCATTTTCCGGTCTCCCTCTCCAGTCCCTCGAACGTCGCCAGCAGTCGCGCGGTGTGCTCGGCGTACTCGTCGTACGGCACGCCGCTGCGCGCGACGATCCCGGCCAGCTTGCCCTCCAGGCCCTGCTGGATGGAGGTGACCAGCCGCTTTCCCTCGTCGGTGAGGCTGAGCCGCCGGCGGTTCCCTCCGGCGGGGTCGGGCTGGACGTCGAGGAGACCTTCGGCGGCGAGGACCGAGGTCATGCGGCTCACCGACGGCTCGGTCACGCCGAGGTACTCGGCGAGGGTCCGCTGCGTCGAGGCTCCCAGCTCCCCCACGAGGGTGAGCGCCACGAAGCGGCTGTAGGAGACGTTGTACTCCGCCCGCAGGATCCGGTCGGCCGCCCGGTCCAGCCGGGCGGTGAGTACGTGGAGGTTCAGGCTCAGGCTGTGTTCCATGCCGCTAAGTTAGCAAGCTAACTTAGCCAAAGCAAGTTACTTTCCCGCGGTCCGCGCGGCGGTATGGTCCGTGGCATGCCACAGCCCCGCGAAACCGCGACGCCCCGATCCCCCGTCACCGCCGACGACGTCGACGAGGCCGTACGGCTCGCCGTGGAGGTCGTCCGCCGCGTGCCCGCGACCGCGTGGGACGACATGGCGGGCTCGCTGGAGTGGACCCGCTGGGAGACCGTCGAGCACCTGAGCGACGACCTCTTCGCCTACGCCGTACAGCTCGGCCTCCGCACACCGCCCGGCGACCGCGAGGTGCCCTTCCGCCTGGAGCGGCTCAGGCCCGGTGGCCCGCGGAACGCGATCCACGCCGACCGCGCGGCGGGGCCCGAAGGGCTGCCGCAGGTGCTGGAGACGAGCGGTGCGCTGCTGTCGGCCATGGTGCGCACGACGCCGCCCGCGGTCCGCGCCCATCACATCTTCGGGGCCTCCGACCCCGAGGGCTTCGCCGCGATGGGGATGGTGGAGACCCTGGTGCACATCCACGACGTGGCCGGGGGGCTCGGGCTCGGCTGGTCGCCGCCCGCCGGCCTGTGCGAGCGGGTGCTCGCCCGCCTGTTCCCCGACGCCCCGCGGGACGCCGGCCCCTGGGCCACCCTGCTGTGGGCCACCGGGCGCGGGGAACTCCCCGGCCGCCCCCGCCTGACCTCCTGGCGCTGGTACGGCGAGCCGCGGCCGTAGCCGCGGGCGGGTGCTCAGGCGGGAGCGGTGCTGTGCCGTACGACGATGCCGGTGGGCAGCTCCGCCCGGACCGGCGGATCTCCCGACAGCAGGGCGGCCAGCGCGGCGGCTCCCAGCTCGGGCCAGGGCTGGCGGACGGTGGTCAGCGCGGGGGTGACGTGGACCGCCGCCACCGAGTCGTCGAAACCGATCACGCTCACGTCGCCGGGTACGCGCAGACCGAGTTCGGCGAGGGCCTGGAAGACCCCGACGGCCATCGCGTCGGAGCAGGCGAAGACGGCGGTCGGCGGGACCGGCAGGGCGCCGAACATCGCGACGGTGGCCTGCCGGGCGGGCTCGCTCTGGAAGGAACCGCACGTCTCCCAGCCCGGATCGACCGGTAGTCCGGCCGTGGCCATGGCCTCGCGGTAGCCGTCCAGCCGTTCGACGGCGCACGGCACGCCCGGCCGGCCGGTGACGATCGCGATCCGTTCGTGTCCCAGTCCGATGAGGTGCGCGGTGGCGGCCCGGCCCGCGGCCCGGTTGGCCGAGGCGACGACGGGGACGCCGGGCGGGGCGTCGCGCCGCGGATCGATGATCACCGCCGGGATCCCGTGGTCGGCCAGCCACGCCCGCTGCGCGGCGGTCGGCGAGGTGCGTACGAGGAGGACCCCCGCGCTGTCGCGGGCGCCGATCCGGTCCAGCCAGGCGGGTGGCGGCCGGCCGTTCCTGGTGCGGTCCGCCACGGCCGAGACCACCAGGTCCACGCCGAGCCGCCAGGCGGCGTCCTCCACGCCACCGAGGACGGCCATGGCGTACGGCGAGCCCATACCCGGCACGACGACGTCGACCATGGTCCCCCGGCGGGGACGGGGCCGTGGCCGGTGGCCCCGCCGTTCCAGCACCTCGTTGATGAGACGGCGGGTGCGCGAGGAGACGTCGGACCGGCCGTTGAGCGCCTTGGATACGGTGGCGACGGACACGCCGGCCTCTCGGGCGATCACCGTCAGCTTCGGCAACGGGGCGGACCCGTCCTCGGGGGGCATGCCCACCACTTTCCCGCCCCGCACGAGGCGAGGGCCAGCCCGACGAATCGGAAAATTTCGGGATTCCGGCATTCGCGCAGGTGGCGCGGGTGCGGCGGGCGGCGAGCCGTTGACCCCGGAGTCCCGTTGCCGCAGGGTTTCCAGCAGACCGGCCGCGTGGCGCGCGGCCGGCGCCCGTGGAGCCCACGAAGGAGTGTCCGGCCATGCCCACCGCCCCGACGGACAGAAGGACCGGCCCCCGGACCGGAAGGACCGGCCCCCGGACCGCCGACCTCGGAGACGGCACCTACCGCAACCCCGTGCTCGACGCCGACTGGTCGGACCCCGACGCGATCCGCGTCGGTGAGGACTTCTACCTGACGGCCTCCAGCTTCTCCAAGGTGCCCGGCCTGCCCGTCCTGCACTCGCGTGACCTGGTCAACTGGACCCTCATCGGGCACGCCCTGCCCACGCTCGCCGGGCTGACCAGGCCGGAGCCGGGCCGCCGGGTCTGGGCGCCCTCGCTGCGCCACCACGACGGCCGGTTCTGGATCTTCTACGGTGACCCCGACCGCGGCGTCCACGTGCTCACCGCCGCCGATCCGCGCGGCCCGTGGAGCGAACCCCGCCTGCTCAAGGCCGGGCTCGGCCTCATCGACCCGTGTCCGTTCTGGGACGACGACGGCGGCGCCTACCTCGTGCACGGCTGGGCCCGCAGCCGCGCCGGGGTGAACAACCGGCTGACCCTGCACCGGATGACGCCGGACGCCACGCGGCTGCTGGACGAGGGCCGGATCGTCGTCGACGGCGACCGGCTGCCCGGCTACCGGACGCTGGAGGGGCCCAAGCTCTACCGGCGCGACGGTCACTACTGGATCTTCGCGCCCGCCGGGGGAGTGGCAGACGGCTGGCAGTCGGTCTTCCGCGCCCGCGACATCAACGGGCCGTACGAGGACCGGATCGTGCTGCGGCAGGGGGACACCGACGTCAACGGCCCGCACCAGGGCGCGTGGGTGGACGCCCCCGACGGCTCGCACTGGTTCCTGCACTTCCAGGACCGCGGGCCCTTCGGCCGGATCGTCCACCTGCAGCCGCTGCGCTGGGACGCCGACGGCTGGCCGGTCGTCGGCGACGGCGGGCGTCCCGTGCCGGGCGGGCGCAAGCCCGTCGCCGGATGCGAGCCCGCCGCCCCGCCGGTCAGCGACGACTTCGCAGGCCCGGAACCCGGCCCGCAGTGGCACCGGCCGGTCAACCCGCGCCCGGGACAGTGTTCGTCCGGCGATGGGATGTTAACGATCATCTGTCTTCCCGGTCCCGGTGACCTGCGCGAACACGGTGGGGTCCTGGCGCAGCGGCTGCCCGCCGGGCCGTTCGCCGCCGTCACGCGGCTGACGCTCGACGCCGGGCCGGGCGCCCGTGCCGGGCTGGTGGTCCTCGGCCGGGCCTACGCCTGGCTCGGGGTGGAGCTCACCGCCGCCGGCCCGGTGCTGGCCTGCCGTACGGCGGGCGAGGGGGAGGCGGAGCGGGACCTGGCGCCGCCGGTGCCGCTGGAACGGCCGGAGGCCGAGCTCCGCGTCGAGGTGGACGCCCGCGGCAGATGCGTCTTCCGCGCCGGCGGGGGCGCCGGCGGGGACATCGGCGCGGGTGGGGTCTTCGACGCGGTGGCGGGCGTGTGGGTGGGCGCGGTCCTCGGGCTCTTCGCGGCGGGAGAGGCGGGAGGGGCGGGAGAGGCGGGCCGCGCCTCCTTCCGGCGGTTCGACGTCTCGTTCGAGATCGCGGCCGGCACCTCCTGAGAGCCGGCACTTCGTGGGAGGGGCGCGTCCGAGTCGCCGGATGGTGGACAGCGTCCTGCCCGCCTGGTCTCTTTCGGCCGAGGAGCGCGTCCGAGCCGGCCGGTGGTGGACGGCGCCCTGCCCGTCCGGTCCCTCCCGGCCGTCGCGGGGAGAGACCGGCCGCCCGGGTCGCCGCCCGTGACACCGGCCGCTCATCGTGCGGCCGGTGTCACGTCCTGGGCCCGGTGCCGGGGACGGGCGCGGCTCAGCCGTACTCCGGGGACATGGCGGCGGCCATGTTCAGGTGCGCCGCGGCCTCCTCCGCGAGGCCCTGCCGCCGCAGGGTGCGGCCGAGCAGGAGCCGGGCGTAGGAGTCGTCCGGTGCGGCGGCGACCAGCCGCTCCAGCGTGGCGCGGGCCCGGCCGAGCTGCGCCGAGGCGAAGTAGGCGCGGGCGGCCGGCATCAGCACGTTGCGGTCGTCGCCGTGCGCGCCGAGCAGGGGCCGCAGCAGGACCAGCGCCCCGAGCGGGTCGCGCCGGTCGAGGAGGGCCTCGGCGTGGCGCAGCCGCTCCACCTCCTCGGGCAGCTCACGGCGGTCTCCGCCCCGGGCGGCGAAGTCGCGGATCACCTCGGCCGGCTGAGCGCCGGCCAGCGCGCGGTCGCCGACGACGATCGTCGGCGAGGTCGTCACGCCGCGCGCCCTGCCGATGAGGAGCAGCTCCCGCACCTCGTCCTCACCCGCTCCGGTCTCCAGCAGCGCGCCGCCGTCGGCGAAGCCGGCCTCGGCCGCGACGGCGGCGAGGGTCCGGCGGTCGGCGATGTCGGCGCCGTCGACGAAGTGGGCCCGCATCACCCGCTCGGCCACGGCGTTCTGCAGCTCCGCGCCGCCGTGCTCGTGGGCGAGGAACAGCAGGCGGTGCGCGTCGTGGCTGCTCGCCCGCCAGGCCGCGCCCCAGCGCGGGCCGATCCCCTCCGCGGCGGCGATGTCCGAGACCCGCGTCCGGCTCTCCTCCGGGGACAGGCCGGGCGCGCAGACGCGCAGCGCGGTGTCCACCGCGGGGTCGGCGAGCGCCTCCTCAAGGGGGACGGACCGCGCCGGCGCGGTGGGATCGATCCGGAACGGCCGCCACACGACCTCGACGGGGACGCCGTCGAAGGCCGGGCCGGCCAGTGCCGCCTCCAGTCGCCGCTTGCCGATGTACGCCCATCCGCAGACCACGTCCGCCCAGATCTCGATTCGCATGACGGGCAACTTATACGACATGTGTCGATTATGCAACACCTGTTGTATAGTCCCGGCATGAAGGCGGACGACCCCCGAGTACGGCGCACCCGCGCGCGGCTGCGCACAGCGGTTCTCACCCTGGCCGCGGAGAAGGACGTGGGCGCCATCACGGTGTCGGAGGTCGCCAGGTGCGCCGGGGTGAACCGGGCGACGGTCTACCTGCACTTCCCCGACGTCGACGCGCTCGTGACCGACGCCATGGAGGAGGCGGTGACCCAGGTGGCCCGGGCCGCCGCGCTGTGCCCGCGCGACGCGCCCCGCGACCGGACCCCCGAGCCGCTGACCGTCCTGTTCGGTCACGTGGCCGCCGCGGCCCCGCTGTACCGGCGGATGCTGGGGCCCCAGGGCAGCGCGCTGTTCGTCACGCGCATGCGCGAACGGCTCACCGCCGAGCTGGCCGGACGCCTCGCCAGCGGGTCCCGCGCCGGAGGGCCCGGCGACGTCCCCGCGGAGACGCACGCCGCCTACCTGGCCGGCGCCCTCACCGGTGTGATCGCGCACTGGGTCGCGGGCGACCCCCCGGCGCCCGCCGAGGAGGTCGCACTGGCGTTCTGGCGCCTCTTCCGCGCCTGACGTCCCGCCCGTCGCCCGGGACGGGCCCGGTCAGAAAGACGCGGGGAACCCGGGGAAGCGGTACGCGCCGGAGGGGTGCAACTCGGTCATGACCGGAGGCTCGTCGCACCGCTCGTCGAGCGCCGCGCGGAAGCGTCTGAAGGTCTCCAGCCGGCCCAGTACCTCCGGGCCGTGTTCGACCTCCACGAGGTGCACGAAGCCCACCTCATCGGTGAGCCGGAAGACCGCCTCGCGCACGCCCTCCGGGCGGAGCGCCGCCATCTCCTCCTGTACGGCGCGCAACGATTCGAGGTGCTCCTCCAGCCGGTCCGGCCGGATCCGGTAACGGATCATCACCCACATGGCCGGTTTCCTCCGCGTCGTGGGCCGTCGCAGATCACTGTGCCGAACCGCCCGGTCGCGCCGCGCTGAGGGAGACCGGCGGGAGACCGTCCCCCGTCCCGGCGGGCTCGCGCAGCGGCCGCAGGGCACGGGACCACGCGACCACCTCGTCCAGCATGGCCGTCATGGCCTTCTGCTGGCGCTCCGTCGGGGAGAGCACGCCGGGGTCGGCGGGATCGGTGACGACGATGTCGGTGAACATCGACAGCGCCACCTGGGTGCCCACGACCGCGACCTTCGTCTCGGCCAGGACCAGCCGCAGGTGCTCCGCGGCGCGGATCCCGCCCTCGACGCCGTACCCGACGATCCCGGCCGCCTTGTCGTGCCACTCGGCGTACAGGTAGTCGATCGCGTTCTTCAATGCGGCGGGGACGGAGTGGTTGTACTCCGGGGTGACGAACACGAACGCGTCGAACGAGCGGATCGTCTCGGCCCACCGCACGGTGTGGGGGTTGCGGTAGTCGCCGAAGATCGCCGGAAGGGGCTCGTCCAGCAGGGGCAGGCCGTACTCGGCGATGTCGACCAGCTCGACGGCCGCCTCGCCGGCCTTGGCGGCGGCGTGCCGTCCGGCGGCCTCCTCGACCCAGCGGGCCACGCCCGCGCCCCGGCGTCCGGGACGGGTGCTGCCGACGACGACGGCTATGCGGATCATCTGGGGTGTCTCCTCGTGCTCGCGGTTCCGGGGCGTCGGAGAGGACGCTCCGGTGGACGACCACCAACCTGCCGGGCCGTACGCGGCGGAGGGAGACCGGCGTGAGACTGGCCCTCGCGGGGCCACCCTCATCGGCGGCGCGGACGGTACATTCCGGCTGTGAGTGACAACGAACTGGGCATGTTCCTGCGCGCCCGCCGCGAGGCCGTCACGCCCGCCGAGGTCGGGCTCCCCGAAGGGGTACGGCGGCGTACCCCCGGGCTGCGCCGGGCCGAGCTGGCCACGCTCGCCGGGGTCAGCGTCGAGTACCTCACGCGGCTGGAGCAGGGGCGCGACCGGCATCCGTCCCCGCAGGTGCTCACCGCGCTCGCCGACGCGCTGCGCCTCTCCTCCGATGAGCGTTTCCATCTCCTGCGCGCCGCCAAGATGAGCGGTGGCCTCCTGTCCTGCCCGGGGGTCGCGCCGCCGGCCCGGTCGGTCCGCCCCACCGTGCGGGCGCTGCTGGACCGGCTCGACCCCGCGCCCGCCGTGGTGCTCAACCGGCTGGGGGACGTGCTGGCATTCACCCGGGGCTACGAGCGGCTCGCCGGCCCGATCGGGCTCCTCGACGGCCGGTCGCCCAACGTCGTCCGCCACCTGTTCACCGACGCCCGGGCCCGGACCGCCTACCCGGACTGGGATCGGGTCGCCGACGAGCAGATCGCCGTCCTGCGGGCCGCGTGCTTCCCGGCGGACCCGCACTTCGCCGGGTTCGCCGAGGAGCTGACGGTCGTCGCCGGCGCGCCGTTCGCCGCCCGGATGGCGGCGCCGGCCGCCCCTCCCGGGGTCGCCGGGAGCATGGGAGCCGAGCGGCTGGTCCACCCGGAGGCCGGTGAGCTGCGGCTGGTGCGCGAGACCCTCGAACCGTCCGGCGCGGACGGCCAGCGCCTGGTCGTGTACCTCCCCGCCGACGCCGCCACGTCCGCCGCCCTCGACCGCCTCGCCGGCCGCGCGCCCGGCGCGTTGCGCGCGGTGGCCGGCTGACGCGGCCCGGCGACCGTACGGCGCCGCGCTCCCGGCCCGGTCCGGCGGCCGTCCGGCGTCGGGTGGCCACCGGCCGGCTCGTGGTCACCCCGCGCGGGATCCGCCCGGCCGGTCCGGCGACCCGCGTCAGCGGGCGGGCGCGGGGGTGATCTGGAAGAGGGCCGCCCTCCAGGCCCCGTCCGCGCTCCGAGTCAGCGCGGTGGTGGCGAAGACCGTCATGGTCTGCGGGTCGGTGCCGTTCACCAGCATGTCGATCTCGACCCTGCTGGTGTGCACGGCGCTGCCGGGGCCCAGCGTGATCACCCGGTGGTCCGACTGTTCGGTGCGGGTGTAGGGGTTCCGGTTCTCGGCGAACCCCTTCAGGATCGCGTCCCGGTCGGTCACCACGCCCCACGGTGAGACGCTGACCGGCTCGTCGGTGAGGAAGCCGTCGTAGAAGGCGGCGTCGCCGTTCCGGTTGGCCTCCCACGCCCGGTCCATCAGATCGATGATCTCCCGCATGACCCCGCCTCTCGTTCGCACCGGATGGTGACACCGGTTTAACTGGTGTCAGAGGCTAGACTGGCGGGGTGAACAACGCAAGCGGCATCCTCCTGACACCCGGGGACGGTCAGACCTTCCGCTTCGACGCGGGGACGCTGTGCCTGGAGTTCCTGCTCACCGGCTCGCTCCCGCAGTGGGAGCGGTTGCACACGCCGGAGGACCTGGCGGCCTGGATCCCTCGGTCCAGGCTCGGCCTGCCGGACCGGATCGTGGTCGGCGAGGCCGACCTGGCCGGGGCCAAACGGCTGCGCGCCGCGATCCAGGCCCTGGCCGAGCGCGCGACGGGGACGGAGGGTGCGGCGGAGGCGCAGGGCGCGCCCGCCGTCGATCCGCGGGGCGCGCCCGCCGTCGATCCGCGGGGCGCGCCCGCCGTGCTCAACGAGTTCGCCGCCGCCCCGCCTCCCGCACCCCTGATCACGCCGTCCTTCCGGCTGGGCTGGGCGACGCCGGTGACCGGCGCGCAGTTCCTGTCCGCGGTCGCCAGGGACGCCGTCGAGCTGTTCGGCGGGCCGATGGCCTCCCGGGTGCGCGTGTGCGGCGGGGAGCGCTGCCTCCTCGTCTTCCTGGACACCTCCCGTCCCGGCGCCCGCCGCTGGTGCTCGATGGACCGCTGCGGCAACCGGCACAAGCTCCGCACCCGCCGCGACCGCGCCCCGCGGTCCGCGACGGAGGAGCCGTAGGGCCGAAGAGCCCTGAGGTTCCAGGTCGGCGGGACACGCCGGATATGAGGGACAATCGGCACGTGCGGTTCGGCGTTCTGGGGCCACTGGAGGTGCGGTCCGCCTCCGGTGAGGAGATCCCGGTGGGCGGTCCCCGGCCGCGCGCCCTGCTGGTGATGCTGCTGCTGAACGCCGGCCGGGTGGTCGGCGTGACGGAGCTGATCGACGGCCAGTACGGCGACGACCCCCCGGCCGGCGCCGCGAACGCGCTGCAGGCCCAGGTGTCCCGGCTGCGCCGGAGCCTGCCCGCCGGAACCGTGGAGTTCCACGGGACCGGGTACCGCCTCGCGGCCGATCCCGGCGACGTCGACGTCCACCGCTTCGAACGGCTCGCCCGCGAGGGGCGTCGGCTGCTGGCCGAGGGCCGCCACGAGGCCGCGGCGGGCACGCTGCGCGAGGCGCTCGGCCTGTGGCGGGGGCCCGCCCTGGCCGACCTGCCGCCCGGATCGTTCCGCCGGGCCCGGGAGACGCACCTGGAGGAGCTGCGGCTCGTCGCCGCGGAGGATCTCGCCGAGGCCGAGCTCGCCCTCCCCGAGGGGACCTCGGTGGCCGGGCTGCGGCGGCTGGCGGACGCGCACCCCCTGCGGGAACGGCTCAGGGGCCAGCTCATGCGGGCCCTGCACGCGGCCGGACGGCAGGCCGAGGCGCTTGAGGTCTTCGAGGAGACCCGGCGGACCCTCGCCGAGGAGCTCGGCGCCGACCCCTCCCCGGAACTGGCGGCCGTCCACCTGGCCGTGCTGCGCGCCGCCGAGCCCGCGCCGCCGCCGAGGCGGCGGCTCGCGGCCCAGCTCACCAGCTTCGTGGGACGCGAGCCGGAACTGGAGCGGCTCGGCGCTCTGCGCGGCTCCCGGCTCGTCACGATCACCGGTCCGGGCGGCACCGGCAAGACCCGGCTCGCGATCGAGGCGGCGGGGAGGGACCGGCGCGAGGCGTGCTTCGCCGACCTGACCTCCGCCGCCGGCGACGACCAGGTGTCCCGGGCGGTGCTCGGCGCGCTCGGGCTGCGCGAGGCCGGGTTCCAGTCACCCCGCGCGGCCGATCCCGTCGGCCGCCTGGTGACGGCGCTCGCCGGCCGGGAGACGCTGCTCGTCCTCGACAACTGCGAGCACGTGGTCGCCGGGACCGCCGCGCTGGTCCGCGAGCTGCTGGCCGACTGCCCGGGGCTGAGCGTCCTCACCACCAGCCGCGAGCCCCTCGGCATCACCGGTGAGACACTGGTGCCGCTGGCTCCGCTGGCCGTCCCGCCCCCGGGCCCGCCGCCGCGGGACGCGGCCGCCTACCCCGCCGTCCGCCTGTTCGCCGACCGGGCGGCCGCCGTACGGCCCGGCTTCGAGGTGGAGCCGGGCAACGCGGCCGCGGTCGTCCGGATCTGCGCGGCGCTGGACGGCCTGCCGCTGGCCATCGAGCTGGCGGCGGCGCGGCTGCGGTCGTTCACCGCCGAGGAGATCGCCACGCGGCTGGCCGAGCACGGCCGGTTCCGGCTGCTGTCGCGCGGCGACCGTACGGCGGCGGCCCGGCACCGGACCCTGCGCGCGGTGGTGGAGTGGAGCTGGGACCTCCTCACCCCCGACGAGCGGGCGCTGGCCCGGCGGCTCGCCGTGTTCACCGGCGGCGCGTCCCTGGAGGCGGTCGAGGAGGTCTGTGGCGTGGACGACGCCGCCGGACTGCTGGCCGACCTGGTGGACCGGTCGCTGGTCGAGGCGGACGGCGACCGCTACCGGATGCTCAGCACGATCCTGCTGTTCTGCGCCGGGAAGCTGGCCGAAGCCGGGGAGGAGGAGCGTCTGCGCGCCGCCCACGCCCGCCACTTCCTCGGACTCGCCGAACGCGCCGGCCCCCACCTGCTCCGGGCCGGGCAGCTCGAGTGGCTGGAGCGGTTGTCGGCCGAGCACGGCAACCTGATGGCCTCGCTGCGCTGGGCCGTACACGGGGACCGGGAGACGGCGATGCGGCTGGTCGCCGCGCTGGCGGCCTACTGGTGGCTGAGCGGGCGGCGCAGCCAGGCCGGGGAGGCCGCCGCCGAACTCCTCGACGCGGCCGGCGGTCCGCCCGGGGGGCTGGAGGAGGAGTACGTCGTGTGCGTGGCGCACGCCGTGCCGCGGGCGCCGGCGGAGCACTGGGAGCGGGCCGGGGAGATCATGCGGTCTCTGGACCGGCCGACGCGCCAACCGTTCACCGTGGCGCTGTGGGGCATGCTCGCCGGGCCGTCGGGGTCGTCGGAGCCGATCGGGCCCGAAGCGGAGCGGCTGCTGGGCTCCGACCCGTGGAACCGGGCGCTGGGACGGCTGAGCCGGGCCCTGCTGGCGGTGTTCGGCGGCGAGGTCGCCCGGGGGGAGCGGGAGTTCGCGGAGACGCTGCCGCGGTTCCGCGAACTCGGCGAGCGCTGGGGGACCGCCCAGGCGCTCGACGGGCTGGCCCTGATCGCGGGGCTGCGCGGCGAGTGGGCGCGGGCCCGGGAACTGTGGGACGAGGCGCTGCGGCTCTTGGAGGAGCTCGGAGCCCTGGAGGAGAGCGCCGACCTGCTCGCGCACCGGGCCGAGGCGCTCGTGCGCCAGGGCGACCTCGCCGCCGCCGACGGCGACTACCGGCGGGCCGCGGAGCTCGCCCGCGAGGCGGGCTGGCCGGACGCGCCCGCCGAGGTCCACCTGGGCCTGGGCCGGATCGCGTGGGACCGGGGCGACCTCGCCGAGGCCCGCCGGCTGTCCGGCGCCGCGCTGCGCGTCGCGGAGGGCGGGACCCTGGCGGCGGGGGCGCGGGCGCGGGCGCTCACCGCGCTCGGGCGGCTGGCCGCAGCCGAGGGCGACGTCGCCGGGGCACGGCTCCGGCACCGGCGGGCGCTGGCCGAGGCCCGCAGGTCACCGCTGACGCCGGACCTCGCCGCCGCCGCCGAAGGGTGGGCGGACGCCGTACTGCCGAGGCACGGGGGAGAGCCGGTGACGGCCGCCGGGGGCTCCACGACCGGGGACGCCGCGGCGGGTACGGCGGGCCTCACGCGGACCGGGGAGAGCGCTGGGACCGGGGAGAGCGCACGGGAGGCGGGAGAGCGGGCCGCCCTGCTGCTGGGAGCGGCGGTGGCGGTGCGCGGCCTGGCCGTGGCGGGGGATCGCGACGTCGCGCGGACCGCCGCGGACGCCAGGGGCCTCGCCGGGGCGGAGGCGTTCGCGGCGGCGTTCGCCCGCGGGGCCGCCATGGGCCGTGACGAGGCGCGGGCGATGCTCGCCGCCGAGGCGGACGAGGACGGCGGCCCCGTGTAGACGCGGGGCGCGGACGTGCGGGGATCCGGGGCGAGGACACGGAGACGCGGGACTCGAGGACGAACCCGCGGAGACGCGGGGCGCGGACGTGCGGGGCGGCGGCGCTGACAGCGGCTGACAGTGCGCGGCGGCCGGGGAGCGCGGGTGTCAGCCGGTGGTCCGCGGGCTGTCAGCGCCCCCGGCGAAGGTCGGAGGCATGAAGAACACCACGGTCCTCATCTCCGGCGCGAGCATCGCCGGCCCCGCACTCGCCTACTGGCTGAACCGCTACGGCTGCGCCGTCACCGTCGTCGAGCGGGCGCCCTCGCTGCGCCCCGGAGGGCAGGCCGTCGACTTCAAGGGCGAGGCCCAGCTCTCCGTGCTGAGGCGGATGGGCGTCCTGGAGGAGGTGCGGCGCCGTCAGACCGGCGGCACCGACCAGGACATCGTCGACGCCGCCGGACGACGGCTGGCGGTCCTGCCCGGCGAGTTCACCGGCGGCGACGTCGAGATCCTCCGCGGCGACCTGTCGGCCCTGCTGTACGAGAGGACGGCGGGCCGCTGCGAGTACGTCTTCGGAGACTCGATCACCTCGCTCACCGAGACGGCGGACGGCGTGCACGTCACCTTCGAGCGCGGCGCGCCGCGCACCTTCGACCTGGTGGTCGGCGCGGACGGCATCCACTCCAACGTGCGGCGGCTGGCCTTCGGCCCCGAGTCCGAGTACGTGCGCTTCCTCGGGTACCACTACGCGCTGGCCGACCTCGGCGCCGGCCTCGGCACCGGGATGTACAACGAGCCCGGCCGGATGGTCTCGCTCGGCGGCCCCAGCTCGCCCGTCTTCTTCGTCTTCGCCTCCCCGCCGATCGACTACGACCGCTACGACGTCGAGGCGCAGAAGCGGATCCTCGTCGACGCCTACCGGGGCGCGGGCTGGCGGGTGCCCGAGATCCTCGCTCGTCTGCCGCACGCCCGCGAGCTCTATCTCGACTCGATCAGCCGGGTCCACATCGACCGGTACGCCAGTGGGCGGGTGGTGCTGCTCGGCGACGCCGCCTACGGCAACACCCTCGGTGGCTTCGGCACCGGCCTGGCCGTCGTGGGCGCGTACGTGCTGGCCGGGGAGCTGGCGCTGGCCGGCGGCGACCACCGGGCGGGGTTCCGCGGGTACGAGGAGCTGCTCCGCGGCTACGCCAAGGTGACCCGGGAGGGCGACGCCGGCGCTTTCCTCGCCCCGTCGACCCGCGGGAGGATCAGGATGCGGAACTGGATGTTCCGGCGCCGGCTCATGTTCGCGCTCATGGTGAAGCTGACCGACCGGTTCGCCACGGACATCGAGCTGAAGGACTATCCGTCGCTCGTCGCGGCCTCCGCCGCGAGGTGACACCGGGCCTCCGCCCCCGCCGCCGTGAACGGCCCCCGCCGTTGTGAACGGCCCCCGCCGCCGTGAACGGCCCCCTCCGCCCCCGCGCCCGCCGTCAGAAGGGGAGGTCGGCGGCGGCCGGGCGCGGCCGCGGGGGAAGGCCGGTGAGGAAACCGGGGACGGCCAGGGTCTGCCGGACGACCAGTTCGGCCACGTCGGTCACCCGCCGGCGGCGGTGGTAGGCGGCGCGCTGGCGGGCCGCGCCGGAGCCGAGGCGCCGGATCCGATCCAGCCCGGTCGCCACCAGGCCGAGGTCGCCGCTCTCCTCCAGGCCGGGGCGGGCGCGGTCCAGCAGCCGGCCGGCCTGCTCCCAGGCAGGCGCCCGGCGGCCGGAGGGGAGCTCCACCCCGTCGCCCTCGATGCCGTCGCGGGCCGCCCGCCAGTACGCGGCGAGCAGCGGCGTCTGGTCGACCGGGGGCGGCGGGACGCCGCGCCGCACGTCGGCGAGGAGGGCGGCGACCAGCCCGCGGACCAGCCCGGCCAGCACCGTGGCCTCCTCCACGGTGGCGCAGGTGTCGGCGGTGCGGAACTCCAGGGTCGGCAGGTGGTGGGAGGGCCTGATCAGCCAGTGGAGCATCCCGCGGTCCAGGATGGTCCCGCTCTCGCACAGGGTCTCGACGAGGGCGTCGTAGTGCGCGGCGGACTCGAAGACGGGCGGCGGCCCGACGCTCGGCCACCGGGACCACAGCGTGGCCCGCCAGCTCGCGTACCCGGTGTCGACGCCGTCGCAGACGGGGGAGTTGGCGGACAGGGCCAGGAGGGTCGGCAGCCAGGGCCGCGCGTGGTTCATGACCTGGACGGCCTCCTCCCGGTCGGGGATGCCGACGTGCACGTGGCAGCCGCACACCACCTGGCCCCGCAGCAGCGCCCGGTAGTGCCCGTGGATGCGGTGGTAGCGGGGGGAGTCCGTCAGCGGCGGCATGCCGCCGTCCCCCGCCAGGCACGTGCCGCACGCGGCCGGAGCGGCTCCGGCCCCCGCGGCGGCCTCGGCCGCGGCGCCGCGCAGCCGCAGCAGGTCGTCCGCGAGGTCGCGCAGCCCGGTGTGGACGCCGCTGTTGACCTCGATCTGCATCCGGGTCAGCTCCGGCACGATCCGGCCGCGGGCCGGGCCGGCCACGCGTCCGAGCACCTCCTCCGCGAGGGGCAGCGCCAGGCCGGTCCGCGGATCGACCAGCAGAAGCTCCTCCTCGATGCCCAGGGTGAGCTCGGAGGCGGCGGCCCTCCCGGGGACGGTGGCCGTCGGCGTGCCCGGCTCCCGCGTGGCCGTGAACGGGGATTCCTGCTGCGGGTCGTGGCGATCGGGCACGGCGGATCGGGGCTCCTTCTTCGGACCTGCCTGGGAGGCCCCGGGCGAGGCACGTCTGCCCGGACATCCATCCCTAAAACAGGATTTATGGGTGCTTTTGGGGTCTTTCTCCTGATTTTGGGGATGCCATTGGGAGACAACTGAAAGGCTGACGTCTCCCGGAACCGGTGTGACAGGACGGTGATCGGGTAGGGAGGCGTGGTTGCCTCCACTCCGGCGTGATCCGGTGTGGAGCGGGACCGGTCGCCGGCGACGGTCGGCCATCGCGTGCGGATGAGGGGGTCCACGAGCGGATAACACCGTTTTTTTCGGCGTTCGTCCAGCGATCCGGCCGGTCACGAGGGTGACATCCCCGTGTTCCGCCGCGTCCGGCGGCGGACGTGCCCGTCACCTGTTGCGGATCACGGAATACGGATATGAGGAAATGATCATGGCGTCCCAGCCGCAAAGCGCCACGGCGCTCACCATCTCGTCCCAGACGCGTGACGGAGTGGTCATCCTCCGCGCCCGCGGGGAGCTCGACCTGGGCTCGGCGCCGGTGCTGCGCGACCGGCTGCGGGAGGCCACGGAGCGGCCCGCCGCCCCGGCGCTGGTCGTGGATCTGGCGGAGGTCTCCTTCTGCGACTCGGTGGGGATGAGCGAGCTGGTCCTGGCGCTGCACCGCAGCGAGGACCAGGGGCTGCGGCTGGCGCTCAGCGGCGTCCACGGAAGCCTGGAGCGGCTGCTGCTGGCCACGGGGCTGCACAACGTCTTCGACATCCATCCGACCTTCGTCGACGCCTTCCGCGCGGTCACCGCTCCCGGAGGGCCCGGGAGGCCCGGGAGGGCGGTCACCGTCCCCGGAGGGTCATCCGAAGGCTGAGGCGCCATCCGCCGGCAGCGGGGACGAGCCGGGTCACGCGGGGGAGACGTCGATGTTCCCCGTGCCGGTGAGGACCCGGACCAGCCGCGGCGAGGCCGGGTCGTCGGCGACGGCGACCCGGGTGAGCCCCGTGGCGGTGCCGGTGACGACCCGGTAGGTCCCGGGCGGCAGCCGTACCACGCCGTCGCCGGTGCCGGTCCGCACGTCCACCGCGTCGGGCGGGCCGGCGAACCCCAGCCGTACGGCGCCGGCCCCGGCCGCGGCGGCCACCTGCCGGCCCGTCAGGCCGTCGGCCACGACGTCACCGGCCCCCGAGCTCGCCTCCACCGGGCCCGACAGGCCGTGCAGCCCGATCCGCCCGGCCCCGCTGTCGGCCTTGACCCGCAGGCCGCGCGGGATCTCCACCCGGTAGTCCACGACGCACGTCCGGCCGATCCCGTCGGACACCGGCGGGCACGTGTAGTCGAGCGTCAGCGTGCCGTCCAGCACGGGATGCCGGGTGACGGGCCTGCGGTCCGTCCACCGCAGGATCTCGGTGACGTGGGCCCCGGGGCGGGACGTCTCCGTCACCTCGATGGTCCCGGCGGTCGCGACCCTCAGGCCGGTCAGCGGGCCGGCGACGTCGTAGGAGACGGTCTCGTGCCGCTCGGAGCCCCCGGGGCCGCCCGGACCGCCGGGCGGCACGGGCCCGGTGAGTCCTCCCGGCACCACGGCGCCGCCGGCCTCGCAGCCGGAGACCGCCAGGCCGGTCGCGAGCAGCACCGCCGCGACGACTGTCATCGATCACCTCCACGCGGAGCCTCTCCGCCCTGGCGGGAGGGGACGCGGAACGGGGCCGCCTGGCCGTACGGCGCCGGCTTCGGGAAGGCCCGGAGCACCCCGAAGGTACTCCGGGCCGCCCGGCGGAGGACGCCGTTCCGCATCGAACCGCGGAACGTTTTACCCGGCCGGAGCCGTCCCTCGACGTCTCCGGGAGACGCCGGGCGCCGTCGGGACGTCCGTACGGGAGACGCCGGGCGCCGTCGGGACGTCCGTACGGGAGGCCGTCAGAAGATCCGGCACACCTCCCCGGCCATGGCCGCCTGCCAGGGGACGGTCGCCGAGGATCCCTCGCCGCCCTCCATGGCGTCCCGGTCGAACCCGGCCAGCGGGACCTCGACGACCCGCCGGCTCGCGCCCTGCCTGACGCGGACCGGGACGGGCCAGTCCTTCCGCGGCACGGCGTCGCAGTCGGTCACCCGGTAGCGCAGCTCGTAGCTCACCCGCTCCTTCGGCTGGACTGTCTGGGGGGTGTCGTCGGCGGACATCAGCCGCAGCCCCGGGCCGCTGCGGCCGATCCCGACGAGCGTCACGGGTCCCTTGTTGAGGCTCTGCACGTCCACCCCGATGCTGAACTCCCGGGCCCCGCCGTTGACCTGGCTGGAGTTCGCCGTCGACCGTAGCCGGAAGCGCAGGGGCGCGCTCCCGTCGGCGGGCCCCTGCGGCCCGGCGGCCGGGACCGCGACGGCCGGGGCGGAGGCGGCCGCCGGACCGGCGACCGGCGCGGCGGCCGAGGCGGGGAGGGGGAGGCAGAGCGCGGGCGACATCGCGCAGGCCGTCAGGACGAGCGCGCGGGCGGAGACGGCGGGGCGGCCCTCCGGGCGCCGGTCGCCGTCCGGCGCCCCGGTCGCGTCGTGGACGTGTGTTCCGGTCATGCCGTGGGTGTTCGGTGTCACGTTCATGTCGTGGAGATTGGCTGGTGGGGCGGCAAGGCAAACTCATGTCGTGATCATGAATGCATACAGGCCGCCGGCCCCGGGTCCCGGCCCGGAACGGTCCGGCGTCCTTGACACGATCACCACGGTGGTCCCCGCGGACCCGCCCGCCGGACGCCGGTGCGGCGGCGAACCGTACGAACCGGGTGTTCTCCGCCTCCGATGGCGCGGCGGCCCGAAGACCGGCGGACCAACACCGCGGATCCGCCACGGGCGGAGGGTTCCACGACGCATACTGTAACGCCAAGAAAGCGGAAAGTAACCGACGAGGGGCGCGGCGGTGACGGGGACGATCCTTCAGCGAGTCCGGACCGGCCATGGCGGGGAGGCCGGGGAGACGACGGGAGCGGGCCCCGCGGGAAGGGCCGGGCGCCGGGGGGCGGCCCGCGCGGGGGCCCCGCCCCGCGTGGACGTGCTGCGCGACATCGACGTCAGCGTCGTCGTGCCGGTCCACAACTGCCGTCCCTACCTCGACCGGTGCCTGACGTCCATCCTGGTCCAGCGGGTCTCCCGGGAGATCGTCGTGGTGGACGACGGCTCCACCGACGGCGGCGCCGAACTGCTCGACCTCTACGCCGCGTGCCATCCCGGAGTGGTGCGGGTCCTCCGGCAGGGGCACTCCGGCGGCGCGGGCCGTCCCCGCAACGTCGGGCTCTCCCACGCCCGCGGCAGATACGTGTTCTTCTGCGACGCCGACGACCACCTCGGCCCGGAGGCGCTGGAGCGGATGCTCGCCATGGCCGACCGCAACGGCTCCGACATCGTCCTCGGGAAGATCGTCGGGCACGGCCGGCGCGCGCCGGTCTCGATGTTCCACGAGAACGCCGACCGGGTGCCGCTCGGCGACAGCGCGGTCTACAACAGCCTGAGCTGCTTCAAGCTGTTCCGCCGGGAGATGCTGGAACGCCACGCGATCCGCTTCGACGAGAGCCTGCTGGTGGGCGAGGACGTGGTCTTCACCACCCACGCCTACTGCCACGCCGAGGTGATCTCGGTGGTCGCCGACTACGACTGCTACCACCTGGTCGACCGGCCCGACGGCAGCAGCATCATGCAGCGGCCGGGCAGCCGCGACCCGGTCGCCTGGCTGCGGATGATCAGGAAGCCGATCGAGGTGATGACCTCCCACGTCCGGCCGGGGGCGCTCCGCGACCACCTGCTGCGGCGGCACTTCCGGATGGACGCCTTCGGCAGTCTGGGCAGGCCGTTCCTGGAGGCGGGCCCCGCCCAGCGGGAGGAGATCGCCGCCGAGGTGGCCGACCTGTGCGACCGCTGGCTGACCGACGGGGTCCGCGACCGGCTGCGGGCCATCGACCGCAGCCGGCTCGCCGCGCTCCGGGACATCGACCGCCTCGTCCGGCTGGCGCACGTCGAGTCGGCCGCGATCCGGCGTGAGCTCACCGGCCTGCGCTGGGACGCCGAGGGGCGGCTGGCCGTCTCCGGCCGTGTGGCGTTCGGCGCGCCGGTCGGGGGCGACGGCCCGGAGCCGGAGGTGGGCGGCCTCGCGCTGGTCCTGCGGCGGCGTCACGAGGGCCCGGAGCGGCCCCGCGACGTCGTGGTCCCGGTCACCGGCGGGCCCGAGGGTTTCGTCGGGCCGATCGACGTCGCGGCGCTGTCCTCCGGCGTCTGGGACGTCCACGTGCGGATCGAGTGCGAGGGGGTCGCCCGGCTGGCCCGGCTGGGCTCCGACCGCGCCGGGCTGGTCGTCCCGCCCACGCCCCGGGTGACGGGCGGTGTCGTGGCGCTGCCGTACTTCACCCGGCCGCACGGCAACCTCAGCGTCGACGTCGGCGGCCACGTGGTCAGCGTCCCGGGCAACGTGCGCCTGACGCGGACCCGCTGGATGTTCGGCCACCGGCTGGCGATCGACGGGGAGGTCACGGTGGGCGCGGCCCGGCCGGCGGCGCGCGCCGTACGGCACCTGGTCTGGCGGGAGCGGTGCTCGGGCCGGGAGCGCCGCGAGCCGGTCGTCGCCGGGGAGGGCGGCGCGTTCGCGGTACGGCAGGCGGCGAGCCGGCTCGGGCCCGGCACCTGGGACGCCTACCTGGAGCTCGATCTCGGCGGCCCGCCCGCACTCTTCCGGATCGAGGCGTCGGCGGAGGCGATCGCGCCGCCGCGCACCTGGTGGCGCGGCCTGGTCCGGCGGAACGTCCGCCCCTACGCGACGGCGGGCAAGGGGCGGCTGAGCACGGCGGTGCGGACCCTCACCCCCGGGACGTTCGTCCGGAGACTGCTCCGTTAATGCCACTTAATTGCAACTACAAGTCAATGGCCTAAAGTATGGGGGCGATGCCGCACTTGGGAGGTTCGCCGTGCACGTACCCGATGGATTCTTCACCCCGGCCGTATCACTGTCGGCCGGCGTCGTCGCCGCGGCGGGGGTGGCGGTGGCGCTGCGCGGCGCCCGCCGCGAGCTCGACGACCGGACGGCCCCGATGGCGGGCCTGGTCGCCGCCTTCGTCTTCGCCGTCCAGATGCTGAACTTCCCGGTGGCGGCGGGCACCAGCGGCCACCTCCTCGGCGGCGCGCTCGCCGCGATCCTCGTGGGACCGTACACGGCGGTGCTGTGCATAGCCGTCGTGCTCCTGGTGCAGGGCTTCTTCTTCGCGGACGGCGGCCTGACCGCGCTGGGCGTCAACATCACGCTCATGGGCATCGTCTCGGTCCTCGTGGCCTGGGGCGTCTTCCGGCTCGTCACCCGGGTCGCGCGCGGCCGCGGGGCGGTCGTCGCCGCCTCCTTCGCCGCCGCGCTGCTCTCGGTGCCCGTCACGGCGCTGGCGTTCACCCTGCTGTTCTGGCTTGGCGGCACCGCGCCCGTCGCGGTCGGCACGGTCGCCGCGGCCATGGGCGGCGTGC
This sequence comes from Streptosporangium sp. NPDC004379, assembly GCF_042873875.1. Taxonomy (NCBI): domain Bacteria; kingdom Bacillati; phylum Actinomycetota; class Actinomycetes; order Streptosporangiales; family Streptosporangiaceae; genus Streptosporangium; species Streptosporangium sp. NPDC004379. Next base: position 60,570 of record NZ_JBIAMC010000007.1, on the reverse strand, counting down.
ACACGCTCATCGGCATCGGCGAGGGCCTGATCACCGCGGTCACCGTCAGCACCGTCCTGGCCGTCCGCCCCGACCTGGTGTACGGCGCGCGCGGCCTGGCCGCCCCGCTGGTCCTGCGCGGCCCCGGCGGCCAGGAGGTCGAGACCGGGTTCCCGGGGAACCCCGGGAACCCGGGGAACACGACGATCGCCCCGCGCCGGCGTCTCGGCTGGTTCGCCCCGGCCGCCATCGCGCTGACCGCGGTGCTGGCCGGCGGCCTCAGCTTCTACGCCTCCGCCTCGCCCGACGGCCTGGAGCGGGTCGCCGAGGACAAGGGCTTCGCCGGCCGCGCCACCGACCACGCGCTGGGCGACCAGCCGCTGGCCGACTACGGCGAGCGGGGCGGCCTCCCGGTCGGGGTGGCGGGCCTGCTCGGCGCCGGGGTGACGCTGGCGGTCGGCGGCGGGCTGTTCACCGCCGTGCGGCGCCGTACGCGGGAGGGGGCGGCGGCCTGATGGGCGCCGGGCACCACCACCGCCTCCACCTGCCGGGAGACTCACCCGTCCACCGGCTGCCGCCGCAGTGCAAGCTGGCGGCGGTGGTGTGCTTCGCGCTGGTGGTGGTCGCCACCCCGCGCGAGTGGTTCGGCCTGTTCGCCTGTTACGGCGCGCTGCTGGCGGCCGTGGCGGTGATCGCGCGGGTCCCGCCGGGCTTCCTGCTGCGGCGGATGGCGGTCGAGGTGCCGTTCGTGGTGTTCGCCGTGGCCCTGCCGTTCGTCGGGTCCGGCGGGCGGACGCCGTTCCTCGGGCTGTCGCTCAGCGTGGCCGGCCTGTGGGCGGCGTGGAACATCCTGGTCAAGGCCACCCTGGGGGTGCTGGCGAGCGTCCTGCTCGCGGCCACCACCGACCCGCGGATGATCCTGCTGGGCGCGCAGCGGCTCAGGCTGCCGCAGCTGCTGGTGCAGATCGCCATGTTCATGCTCCGCTACCTGGACGTGATCCTCGCCGAGATGCGGCGCATGCGGGTGGCCAGGGAGTCGCGGGGGTTCGCCGCGCGGGACGTCCGGCACATCCCGGTGATCGCCAGGTCGGCGGGCGCGCTGTTCATCCGGTCCTACGAGCGGGGCGAGCGGGTGCACCTGGCGATGCTCAGCCGCGGCTACACCGGGTCGATGCCGGTGCTCGCCGACGCGTCCGCCTCGTCGCGGCAGTGGCTGGCCGCCGGTATGTTGCCTGGCGTGGCGCTCGCGGCGCTGCTGGGAGTCTGGGGGCTGGCGTGAGCGCTGGGACGGGCGCGGGTACGGGCGCCGACGCGGGCGCGGAGACGGGCATGGGCGTGGGTACGGGCGCCGACGCGGAGACGGGCATGGGCACGGGCGCGGGCGCGGAGACGGGCACGGGCGCCGTGCCGTCGCTGGAGGTGAGCCGGCTGGCGTACGCCTACCCGGACGGCACGCAGGCGCTGTTCGGCGTCGACCTCCGCCTGGAGCGGGGGGAGCGGGCGGCGCTGCTCGGCCCGAACGGCGCGGGCAAGACCACGCTGGTGATGCACCTCAACGGCATCCTGACCGCCGGCCACGGCACGGTGACCGTGGCCGGGCTGCCGGTGGGGGGAGACTCGCTCAAGGAGATCCGCAGGCGGGTCGGGCTGGTCTTCCAGGACCCCGACGACCAGCTCTTCATGCCGACCGTCCGCGAGGACGTCGCCTTCGGCCCGGCCAACATGGGCGTCCGGGGCGACGAGCTGGAGCGCCGGGTCGTCACCGCGCTGGAGCGCGTGGGCATGCTGCACGCCGCCGACCGGCCGCCGCACCACCTGTCCTTCGGCCAGCGACGCCGGGTCGCGGTGGCGACCGTGCTGGCCATGGAGCCGGAGATCCTGGTGCTGGACGAGCCGTCGTCGAACCTCGACCCGGCCTCCCGCCGCGAGCTGGCCGAGATCCTGCGGAGCCTGGACGTGACCGTGCTGATGGTCACGCACGACCTGCCGTACGCGCTGGAGCTGTGCGAGCGCTCGCTCATCCTCTCCGGGGGCGTGATCGTCGCCGACGGGCCGACGCGGGAGCTCCTCGCCGACCCGGATCTGCTCGCCGCCCACCGCCTGGAGCTGCCGTACGGCTTCGCGATCCCGGACGGCGCCGGCATGGAACGTGCGGGCGGCGCCGGTGATATGTGATGGATTGTAGGGAAAACTCCTGAGCCAGCGGGATGATCCGCACGGTCGTGGGACCTCACAGGCGGTGATGCCGAAGTAAAGTGGGGGCTGCCTCACGGGTCCCGAGGAGGAGTGATGAAGCTGCGGTTGGCTCGCCGTCCCGTTGGTGACGCCGTGGTGGTGGCCGTCGAGGGAGAGCTCGACCTGTTCACCGCTCCCTTCCTGAGGGACGAGATCCGCGACGCCATCAAGCTCGACGGCCCACGGCTCGTCCTCGACCTCACCGACCTGTCGTTCATGGACTCCAGCGGCCTGTCCGTGCTGATCGAGGCCTGGCGGCTGACCACGGCCCAGAGCGGCGGGGTCCGCCTGGCCTCGCCGCAGACCCCGGTGGCGCGGATCCTGCGCACCACCGGCCTCGACCGGCGCATCAAGGTCTACCCCGACGTGGACGGCGCCGTGGGGGAGATTTGGCCACCCTGAGTAGAACTTCATTCGGTCCCCGCGTTAAAGTCCGCTCATGGACCTGAACGGAGCAGCAGCAATCATCTCGGGCGGAGCCAGCGGTCTCGGCGAGGCCACGGCCCGCGAGCTCGCCGCGCACGGCGCCACCGTCGTCATCGCCGACCTCAACGAGGAGCGCGGCAAGGCCATCGCCGACGAGCTCGGCGGCCTGTTCGTCAAGACCGACGTGTCCGACGAGGAGCAGGTGCAGGCCGCGGTGGACGCCGCCGTGGCGACGGGCAAGCCGTTGCGCGTCGTGGTGAACAGCGCCGGCATCGGCTGGGCCACCCGTACGGTCAACCGCGACGGCTCCCCGCACGACCTGGCCTCCTACCGCAAGGTCATCGACGTCAACCTGATCGGCACCTTCAACCTCATGCGCATCGGCGCGGCGGCCATCGCCAAGACCGAGCCCGCCGACGAGGACGGCCAGCGCGGCGTGGTGATCAACACCGCCTCGGTGGCGGCGCTGGAGGGCCAGACCGGCCAGGTGGCCTACTCGGCGTCCAAGGGCGGCATCGTCGGCATGACGGTCCCGGCCGCGCGCGACCTGGCCGCCATCGGCGTCCGCGTCAACACGATCTGCCCCGGCATCATCGACACCCCCATCTACGGCTTCTCGGGCAACGCCGAGGAGTTCAAGGCCAAGCTGGTGGCGCCGGTGGTCTTCCCCAAGCGGATGGGCCGGCCCTCGGAGTTCGCCCACCTGGTACGCGCGCTGATCGAGAACGACTACATGAACGCCGAGGTCGTCCGCTTCGACGGCGGCATCCGCTTCCAGCCCAAGTAGTTTCCAGCCCAGGGAGGAGTGACCGGTGTCTGACGAGGTTCTGGTCGACGTCGAGGACGGCGTCGCCGTCATCACGATCAACCGCCCCCAGGCCAGGAACGCCGTCAACGGCGCGGTGGCCCGGGGCGTCGCCGCGGCCCTGGACGAGCTGGAGGAACGCAAGGACGTCGCCGCCTACGTCCTGACCGGCGCCGGCGGCACGTTCTGCGCCGGCATGGACCTCAAGGGCTTCCTGACCGGTGACTTCCCGGTCGTGGAGGGCCGGGGGTTCGGCGGTCTCGTGGAGGCTCCCCCGAAGAAGCCGATCATCGCCGCGGTCGAGGGCTACGCCCTGGCCGGCGGGTTCGAGCTGGCGCTGGCCTGCGACATCGTCATCGCCTCCGAGGAGGCGAAGTTCGGGCTGCCGGAGCCCAGGCGCGGCCTGGTCGCCGGGGCCGGAGGGGTCATGCGGCTGCCGCGGCGCATCCCGTACCACCTCGCGATGGAGATCGCCCTCACCGGCGACCACTTCCCGGCCTCCCGGCTGCGGGAGGCCGGCCTGGTCAACCACGTCACGCCCGCGGGTGAGGCGCTGGCCAGGGCGGTCGAGCTGGCCCGGCGGATCGCGGCGAACGCCCCGCTGGCGCTGGCCGCGACCAAGCGGGTGATCGTCGAGTCGGCCGACTGGAGCACCGAGGAGATGTTCGCGCGGCAGCAGGAGATCATCAACCCGGTGTTCGGCTCCAAGGACGCCATGGAGGGCGCGGCGGCCTTCGCGGAGAAGCGCGCCCCCCGGTGGCGGGGCGAGTAGCGCTCCGCGCCGCACGCCTCCCGGCCGTTCCGGGGCCCGCCGTCTCCCGGTCCCCGGGGCTCTTCCCCGGCCGTCCGGGGCCTCCTGCCAGGGCCGTCCCGGGGCGCGCTCGGGCCGTCCGGGGCCTGCGGCCCGGTCGTCCCGGGCCGTCTCCCGGCGGCGCGCTCTCGGGCCGTCCCGGACCCGTTTCCCGCCGGCGCTTCCGCCGCCGGGAAACGGGTCCCGAAGATGAGCGCATTTCCGCCGTGAAGTGCATACCGTAAAGGTGTGGACAACCCGGGCGGGGGCACGTGATGTCCACGCGAGGCTCCGACGGCCAGGAGAGTGCATGAACGACCACCCGACCGGGGTCCGCCCGACCGGCCCGTCCAACCCGTCCTCCACCGCCCGGTTCCGCCGCCGGGCCGGTGACCTGGCCGCGAGCGCCGCGGGCGCGGCGGTGGTCAACATCCTCCTCGTCGCGGTCATGTGGGCGAGCGAGATCGCCGACTACGTGCTGCCCGCCGACTTCGACGCCTACGGCATCCGCTCCTGGAACCCGGAGGGACTGTCGGGCATCCTCCTGGCCCCGTTCCTGCACGCGGGCTTCGGCCACCTGATGGCCAACTCGCTGCCCCTGCTGATCCTCGGCTTCCTCGCCGCGCTGCGCGGCATCGGCCGCTTCCTGGCCGCCAGCCTGATCATCATCGTGATCAGCGGCCTGGGCGTGTGGTTCACCAGCCCGCCGACGTACGTCACGGTCGGCGCGAGCGGGCTGGTGTTCGGCTACTTCGGCTTCGTCCTGGCCCGGGGCCTGTTCGACCGCCGCGCCCTGGACATCGTGATCGGCATCGGCGTGGCGGTGGCGTACTACTCGATCATCTGGGGCGTGCTGCCCGGCCAGGCGGGCATCTCCTGGCAGGGGCACCTGTTCGGGCTGCTCGGCGGGATCGTGGCGGCGGGGGTCCTGCGCCGCAGGCGCCGCGCCCTGCCCGCCTACTGAGACGCCCCGCGCGCGGCACGGGAGCCGGGACCATACGGCGGGCGCCGGACGGAGGATGCCCGGACGGGGTGTCCGGACGGGAGCGGGGACCGTACGGCGGCCGCCCGGCGGGGCCGGCCGGGGTGTCCGGACGGGGCGCCTGGCTAGAGTGGTCCGGACGAACGCCGGCCCCGGGGGAGCGGAGCATCCGTGGACGACACCACACCCGACGACCGCGCCGCGGACGCCCCCGGAGGACGCCGTACGGCGTCCCGCGGCGTGCTGGTGAGGCGCGCGCTGCCCACCGAGCCCGCGGTGCGCGGCTCGGCGTCGCTCTTCATGACCGAGGCGGGCGCCCAGGGCGTCCGTCCGGGTCGTCAGATGCTCCACGTCGGCCCGGAACCGGCCGCCGGGCACATCGCCGAGGCCCTGCGCGTCGAGCCCGGCACGGAGGTCCTGGCGCGCCGCAAGCTGCTGCTGGCGGACGACGTGCCGGTGCGGATCGCCACGAGCTTCTTCCGCCTCGACGTCTTCGGCGGCACCCCGATCTGCGCGCCCGGCTTCGTCACGCCGACCCTGCAGGCCGGGATCGAGGCGCTCGGGCACCGCTTCGGTCACGCCGAGGAGTATCTCGTCGCCCTGCCGGCCACCGGCGCCGAGACCGCCGCGCTCCGGCTCGACCCGGGGGAGTGGGTGGTGCGGATCGTGCGCGCCGCCTACGGCGACGACGGCACGCCGGTGCACGTCCTGGAGACCGTCTGCGCGGCCTCCCGCCACGTCTTCCCGATCGCCCAGGTCACCGGCGCCGACGAGTTCTGAGCCGGCCGTACGGCACGGCTTCCCGCCCGGTCACGCGGCGCGGCCTCCGGCTCGGTCACGCGGCGCGGCCTCCGGCTCGGTCACGCGGCGCGACCTGACCGGTTCGGTCACGCGGCGCGGTCTCCGGGCCGGTCAGGCGGTGCGGCGGGAGTGGGCCAGGGCCCGCCAGCCGATGATCACGGCGGCCGCCCCCAGCGCCAGGGCCAGGTAACCCCCGACGATCCCGCCGCCGGTGCCGGGACCGCCCTCGGAGTTGACCACGACCAGCCCGCCGACGACCATGCCGGCCGGCCCCGACGCCAGGGCCGCGGCGGCCTTCCGCGCGGCGCCGGTACGGTCGGCGGCGCGCAGGGCCGACACGCCGGCGACCACGCCCGCCAGCGCCGGTGCCATGGCGACCAGGGCCCAGATACGCCCGGCGGTGAAGTAGCCGACGCCGACCGGCTGGGCCAGGACCTGCGCGGACACTGACGCGGCGTGCTCGGAACCTCCGGTCAGGGCGGTTCCGGCGGCGGCGAGCAGGTGACGGACGGACGACATGAAGTGCTCCTCCTGCGATCGGATGCCGCCGATCATGCCCGCCGGACCCGCCGCCGGTCGTCCGCCGGACGCGGACGATCCGCGCTGCCGCCGCCGCGGCAGCCGGCCGCCGAGGCTGACGCGGCCGACGTGGGGATACCGCGGGCGCGGTAGCCGGGCGGTCATCCGCACGGAGGAGTCGCCCGCGCGGGCCTCGGGTTAGGGTGCGCGCATGAGCACAGGACGGTCCGGGGCGCGGGCGGACGCCACGGACTGGGCGATCGCCGTCGGCATGGCGGCGGTGCTGCTGGTCACGGGGCTGTCCGGGCGGCACCCCGCCACGGGTCCGTACCTGCTCGGCTACGCGCTGCTGGCCGTCGGCGGCCTGGCGCTGGCCGCGCGCCGGCGGGCCCCGGTGCCCGTCCTGGCCGTCACCGGGCTGTGCGCGGTGGGCTACCAGGCGGCCGGTTTCGACGTGCCCGCCGTGCCGTACCTGTTCGCGGTGTACGCCGCCGTGCGGGCGGGACACCGGGCCGTCACGGTGGGGGCGAGCGTGGCCATGCTGGGCCTGCTGCCCGTGGCGGCCCTGGTCTCGGGCATGCACGACACGGGTGAGGCGTTCGCGCGGGCCCGGGGAGCCCTGGAGCTGGCCTGGCTGATCGCGGCCGGGGCCGCCGGAGAGGCGCTGCGGCAGGCCGAGCGGCGGGCGGAGGAGGCCGAGCGCACCCGGGAGGAGGCCGCGCGGCGCCGCGCCGACGAGGAGCGGCTGCACATCGCGCGGGAGCTGCACGACTCGCTCACCCACCAGATCTCCGTCATCAAGGTGCAGGCGGAGGCCGCCGTCCACGTGGCCCGCAGGCGGGGCGAAGAGGTGCCGGAGGCCCTGCTGGCGATCCGGGAGGCCGGCCGCGAGGCGGCCCGGGAGCTGCGCGCGACCCTGGAGGTGCTGCGCGACGACGCCAGGACCCCGCCGCACGGGCTGGGCCACGTCCCGGAACTGGTGGAGCGCGCCCGCGCGACCGGCCTGGACGCGAGACTGACGGTCGGGGGACGCCGGCACGACGTGCCGGCCGCGGTGGACCGGACCGCCTACCGGATCGTCCAGGAGTCGCTGACCAACGTCGCCCGGCACGCCGCCGCCGCGACGGCGTCGGTCCGCATCGACTACCGTCCCGGCGCCCTGGTCATCCGGGTCGACGACGACGGCGCGGCCACGCCGGACGACGCCCCGGCGCCCGGCGTCGGGCTGCTCGGGATGCGCGAGCGGGTCACCGCCCTCGGCGGCCGCCTGCGCGCGGAGCCGCGCGCCGGAGGCGGGTTCACCGTACAGGCCGAGCTTCCCGTGGACGGGGCGTCGTGATCCGTGTCCTGCTGGCCGACGACCAGCCGCTCATCCGCAGCGGGTTCCGCGCGCTCCTCGATCTGGAGGACGACATCGAGGTGGTGGCGGAGGCCGGTGACGGGAGCGAGTGCCTGGAGCTGGCCAGGGAGCACCTGCCCGACATCGCGCTCGTCGACGTGCGGATGCCGGTCCTCGACGGCATCGAGGCGACCCGGCGCATCGCCGCGGACCCGGCCCTGGCCGGGGTGCACGTCGTCATCCTGACGAACTACGGCCTGGACGAGCACGTCTTCGAGGCGCTGCGCGCCGGAGCGGCCGGGTTCCTCGTCAAGGACGTCCTGCCGGAGGACTTCCTGCACTCCGTGCGCGTCGCCGCGCGCGGCGACGCGCTGCTCGCCCCGTCGATCACCCGCAGGCTGATCGACCGGTACGTCGCCCAGCCGCCCCGCACCGGCGCCGCCGCGGCGCTGGGGGAACTGACCAACCGCGAGCGCGAGGCCGTCGCCCTGGTCGCGCGGGGACTGTCGAACGACGAGATCGCCGGTCACATGGTGATCAGCCCGATGACCGCGAAGACCCACGTCAACCGCGCCATGACCAAGCTCCGCGCCCGCGACCGCGCCCAGCTCGTGGTCCTCGCCTACGAGTCCGGCCTGGTGGTCCCGAACGGCTCCTGAGGTCCTCCCCGGTCGCGGCCCGGCCGGGGGCCGGGCCGCGGGAACGGAACCTAGAGACGCTCGACCACGTGGTCGATGCAGACGGTCAGGGCCTCGACGTCGTCGGGGTCGATGGCCGGGAACATCGCGACGCGCAGCTGGTTGCGGCCGAGCTTGCGGTACGGCTCGGTGTCGACGATGCCGTTGGCGCGCAGCACCTTGGCCACCTGCGCGGCGTCCACCCCGTCGGCGAAGTCGATGGTCCCGACCACGTTGGAGCGGAACTCCGGACCCGCGAACGGGGTGGTGTAGGAGGTCTTCTCCGCCCAGGTGTACAGGCGGCGGGCCGACTCGGCCGAGCGGGCGGTGGTCCAGGCCAGGCCGCCGTTGCCGTTCATCCACTCGATCTGCTCGGCGAGCAGGAACAGCGTGGCGACCGCCGGGGTGTTGTAGGTCTGGTCCTTGGCGGAGTTGTCGATCGCCGTCGGCAGGCTGTAGAAGTCGGGCACGTAACGGCCGCTCGCCGCGATCTCCTCGACCCGCGCGAGCGCGGCCGGGGACATCAGGGCGATCCACAGGCCGCCGTCGGAGGCGAAGCTCTTCTGCGGCGCGAAGTAGTAGACGTCGAACTCGCCGGCCTCGACGGGCAGGCCGCCGGCGCCGGAGGTGGCGTCCACCAGGACCAGCGAGCCGTCCTCGCCGACCCGCCGGATCGGCATGGCGACGCCGGTGGAGGTCTCGTTGTGGGTGAGGGCGTAGACGTCCACGCCCTCCTCGGCGCGGGCCTGCGGATGGCTGCCGGGGTCCGACTTGATCACCGTCGGGTCGCCCAGCCACGGGGCCCTGGCGGTGACGGCGGCGAACTTGGAGGAGAACTCGCCGAAGTGCAGGTGCTGCGACCTGTCCCGGACGAGCCCGAAGGCGGCGATGTCCCAGAACGCGGTGGTGCCGCCGTTGCCGAGGACGACCTGGTACCCCTCGGGCAGGGAGAACAGCTCCGAGAGGCCCGCGCGCACCCGCCCGACGAGCGACTTGACCGGCTTCTGGCGATGGGAGGTGCCCATCAGAGCCGATCCGGAGGCGGCCAGAGCGGACAGCTGCTCGGGGCGCACCTTCGAGGGCCCGCAGCCGAAGCGGCCGTCGGCGGGCTTGATGTCAGTGGGAATCACGATGTCAGCCACCCCGCAAGACTACTGAGCCATGCCGCGTGACTCGTACGAGGTCCGCATGATGAGACATTCGTGTCTGACAAGCGGAACGGCCGCCGCGCGAGGGGATCGCGCGGCGGCCGCGGGGGAGGGCCGGCGGGGCCGGGCGGGGGAGCCCGGTCCGGAAAGCCGGCCGCGACGGCTCAGACGGAGCGGACGACCTCGGCGGCGCCGGGGACGTCGTTGATCGAACGCTGCGCGGGACCCACGTACTTGGCGCTGGGGCGGACGAGCCTGCCCGTGCGCTTCTGCTCCAGGATGTGGGCGGCCCAGCCCGCGGTGCGGGCGCAGGTGAACATGGAGGTGAACATGTGCGAGGGGACCTCGGCGAAGTCGAGGATGACCGCGGCCCAGTACTCGACGTTGGTGGCGAGCACCCGGTCGGGCTTGCGGGCGTGCAGCTCCTCCAGAGCGGCCTTCTCCAGCGCGGCGGCGACCTCGTAGCGCGGCGCGTTCAGCTCCTTGGCCGTACGGCGCAGCACGCGGGCGCGGGGGTCCTCGGCGCGGTAGACGCGGTGGCCGAAGCCCATGAGGCGCTGGCCCTTGTCGAGCTCGGACTGCACGTACTTCTTGGCGTCGCCGACCTGCTCGACACCCTCGATCATGTGCAGCACGCGCGCCGGGGCGCCGCCGTGCAGCGGACCGGACATGGCGCCGACGGCGCCGCTCAGCGCCGCCGAGACGTCGGCGCCGGTGGAGGCGATGACGCGGGCGGTGAAGGTGGAGGCGTTCATGCCGTGCTCGGCCGCCGAAACCCAGTAGGCGTCGATGGCCTTGACGTGGGCGGGGTCGGGCTCGCCCCGCCAGCGGGTCATGAACCGCTCGACGATGCTCTCGCACTCGTCGATCCGCTTCTGCGGGACCATCGGCTGGCCGAGGCCGCGCGACGACTGGGCGACGAAGCTGAGGGCGGTCACGCTGGCGCGCGCGAGGTTGTCGCGCGCCTCGTCGTCGTCGATGTCGAGCAGCGGCTTGAAGCCGTACGCGGGGGCCAGCATGGCCAGCGCGCTCTGCACGTCGACGCGGATGTCACCGGAGTGGACAGGAATGGGGTACGGCTCGGCCGGGGGCAGGCCCGGCTGGAACTCGTTGTCGACCAGCAGGCCCCACACGTGTCCGAAGGAGACGCGGCCGACCAGCTCTTCGATGTCGACGCCCCGGTAGCGAAGGGCGCCCCCTTCTTTGTCCGGTTCCGCGATCTCCGTCTCGAAAGCTACGACGCCTTCGAGCCCGGGTTTGAAGTCGGACATTCTCGGCCGCCTCCCTTTCTTGAAGTCAAAGCCTTGATGTCGAGATACCGGCGGGTCATATTCAACCCTGTGGGGGACAGTGGTGTGGCCCCGGACCCGCCGGAACGCGATCGTCCCAGGTAGGGGGCGCGCGCATGCTCTTGGTGTCAACCACGGGAGAATACCGAACCGTGGATGCCACCTCGCGCCCGCCGTCGCTCGCGGGCCTTCGCCGTACCTACGAGGGCGCCCCTCTGTCGGAGGGGGATCTCGCGCCCGATCCTGTGACGCAGTTCACCGTCTGGTTCGGTGAGGCCCTGGACGCCGGGCTCCCCGAACCCAACGCCATGATCCTCGCCACCTGCTCGGCGGGCGGGCTGCCGACGGCCCGCACCGTGCTGCTGAAGGGCTACGACGAACGGGGATTCGTCTTCTACACCAACTACGAGTCCCGCAAGGGCCGCGACCTCCGGGAGAACCCCAGGGCCGGCCTGCTGTTCCCCTGGCACCCCATCCGCCGCCAGGTGCGGGTGGAGGGCACGGTGACGCGGCTGCCACGCGAGGAGTCGGCCGCCTACTTCCGCTCCCGCCCCTACGGTTCGCGCATCGGCGCCTGGGCGTCGCGGCAGTCGGCCGTGGTGGGCTCGCGGCAGGAGCTCGACGCCCGCTACGCCGAGCTGGCCGCGCGCTGGCCGGAGGATCCGCCGGTGCCCGACTTCTGGGGCGGGTTCCGGGTCGTGCCGGTGGAGGTGGAGTTCTGGCAGGGCCAGGTCTCCCGGATGCACGACCGCCTGCGGTACCGGCGCGCGGGTGACGGATGGGTCGTGGAACGCCTGGCTCCCTGACGCATTACTCTCTCGTTGCTGATGTATCCGCATATATCAGCCTTGATGAGGGGGAATCGTGGCGTTCGGGGACATGGTGCGGCGGCTCGCGGTGGACACCCGTCCGCTCGCCGTTCCGGCCTTCCGGCGGCTCTGGGCCGGGCAGGGCGTGTCGTTCATCGGTTTCCAGCTCACCGCGGTGGCGGTCAGCGCCCAGATCTACGACATCACCTCCTCCTCGTTCTGGGTCGGCATGCTCGGCCCGGCCAACCTCATCCCCCTGATCGTCTTCGGGCTGTGGGGCGGCGCCGTCGCCGACGCCGTGGACCGGCGCAGGCTGCTGCTGACCGGATCGGTCATCGCCTGGGCCGCGACGCTCGCCCTGCTGGCCCAGGCCGTCCTCGGCACCGCGAACGTCGGGCTGCTGCTGGCGACCACGGCCGTGCACGCCACCGGCTTCGCCATCACCGGCCCGACCCGCGGCGCGATCATCCCCAGGCTCGTCCCGCCGGAGATGGTCCCGGCCGCCAACACGCTCAACTACCTCGCCGGAGGCGTCGGCAGCGTCGTGGGCCCGCTGGTCGCCGGGGTCGTGCTCGCCCGGGGCGGCCTCGCCGCCGCCTATCTGGCCGACGCCGTGCTGTTCACCGCCGGCTTCTACGCCACGCTGCGGCTGCCGGGCCTGGCGCCGCTCGGCGAGGTGACCCGCCCCGGCCTCCGGTCCGTCCTGGACGGCCTGCGCTACGTCTCCGGCCATCCCATCGTGATGATGTCGTTCGTCGTGGACATCATCGCCATGGCCTTCGCCCTGCCCCGGGCGCTGTTCCCCCAGATCGTGGCCGAGCGGTTCGGCGGCTCGCCGATCGCGTTCGGCTGGCTGTCGGCGAGCATGGCGATCGGCTCGGTCGCCGGCGGGCTGATGTCGGGCTGGGTGGGCCGGGTCCGGCGGCAGGGCCTGGCGCTCACCTTCGTGATCGCCGCCTGGGGGCTCAGCGTCGCCGCGTCCGGGCTGGTGGGCGCGCTGTGGGCGATGGTCGCGCTGCTCGCCTTCGGCGGGGCCGCCGACCTCGTCTCCTCGGTGTGGCGGCAGACGATCCTCCAGACGCACGCGCCCGACGACATGCGCGGGCGGATGCAGGGGGTGTTCATGGTCGTGGTGGCCGGCGGGCCCCGCCTCGGGGACCTGCGCGCCGGGGCCACCGCCACGTGGTTCGGCGCCACCGGGGCCTGGGTGGGCGGCGGGATCGCGTGCGCGCTCGCCGTACTCGCGGTGGGGCTGGCGGTGCCCTCGTTCAGGGGTTACCGTGCGGGCACACGCGAGGTCTGACCGGTCCGGGAGGCGTCCGGGAAGCACCCGGGAGGCATCCGGGAAGCATCGGGCGCGCTCCGGTGTTGCCGTCCTTTGCCACCGCGGACCCGATACTCCCAATAGGGTCGGGGTCTGAGACTTCTTCCGTCCCGCACCGCCCTTCGCGGAACGTCGCGTGATGGACGAGGAGGCATCGAGATAGGACGGAGGAGCCTTGACCGCACACGGCCTGATCGACACCACGGAGATGTACCTCCGCACCATCTTCGAGCTGGAGGAAGAGGGGATCGTCCCACTGCGGGCCCGGATCGCCGAGCGGCTGCAGCAGAGCGGCCCCACCGTCAGCCAGACGGTCGCCCGCATGGAGCGCGACGGCCTCGTCCGCGTGGAGGGCGACCGCCACCTGGCCATGACCGACCTCGGCCGCACCCTGGCGACGCGCGTCATGCGCAAGCACCGCCTCGCCGAATGCCTGCTCACCCAGGTGATCGGGCTGCCCTGGGAGGAGGTGCACATCGAGGCGTGCCGCTGGGAGCACGTCATGTCGGAGTCGGTGGAGGCCCGGCTGGTCTCCCTGCTCAACAACCCGACCGAGGACCCCCACGGCAACCCCATCCCCGGCCTCGACGAGCTGGGCGTCGAGGGCGCCGGGAGCGACTGGGAGTCGCTGCCGTCGATGGCCGCTCTGGCCGGACCCAGAGATATACCCGTCGTCGTCCGCCGAATTAGCGAACAAGTGCAAAGCGATCCGGCTGTGATGCTTAAACTCAAGCAAGTTGGGATACAACCCGGACGCGAGGTAACGCTCGCGGCGAGCGACGACGGTGTGCGGGTGACAGGTGACGACGAGGCGGAGAACAATCTTGCGGAGCTTCCGCGGGAGATCGCCGCGCACGTCTTCGTCTCCACTCGCTGACCAGGGCCCCTCTGCTTGGTTGGATCCCCCTGGGGAGCCCCTCCGCTTCCACTCCCAGGCCGAGACTGCAGCTGGAGCAACCGTGGTTCGCTTTGCGCACACCCGTCCTCAAGGGGTGGTCACCGGATGAAGCGGTGGGGGGACCTCTCACCGGACACCGCCGACCACCTGACGGCCGGTTCCGTTCTCGACCACGCCGAGATGGCGGTGGTCGTCACCGACAGATTCAGCAACATCCTCTACCGGAACCCGTTCGCCGACAGGCTCTTCGGCCGCCCCGCGGCCGCGGCCTCCCGGGAACAGTCCTTCTCCCTCGGCGTCATGGAGAAGGACCATCCGCTCGCCGGTGAGCTCGCCAAGCACGTCCTCAAGGGCGGGGTCTGGGAGGGCACGTTCGACGTCCGCCGCGGCGACGGGACGATGATCTACGTCCGGGCGCAGGCCGTACCGCTGCGGCACCCGTCCGGATCGGTCAGCGGCATCGTCATCACCGCCCGCGAGGCGATGCGCAGCAACGAGCGGGAGAAGGACCGCTTCGGGCTGCTGGAGCGGATCGGCGAGCGGCTCGCCGGATCCCTCTACGTCGAGGAGACGCTCAAGCGGGTCTCCGAGATGCTCGTCCCGCAGTTCGCCGACCACTGCTTCATCGAGCTGATGGAGGGCGACCGGCTGACCCGCAGGGTCTCCACCCACGTCCAGGGCTGGAGCCCGCCGCCGGACACGTGGGCGCCGCTCGGGGCGGAGATCCGCTACCCCCCGGGCCACTACGCCGACATCGCGCTGCGCCGTCAGGAGACCGTCCTGGTCGAGGACTTCGCGCAGACCAACTACCCGAGCCCCGGCGAGGCCAACACCCGCCTGGCCGCCGAGATCGGCCTGACCTCGGCCATCGTGGCGCCCCTGTGCGTTCGCGGCGAGACCCTCGGGCTGATGTACCTCGGGCTGTCCAACCTCACCGACCGGCGCAGCCCGCACTACGACGCCTTCGACCGCGACTTCGTCGGGGCCATCGCCACCCGCGTCGCCGTGGCCGTGGACAACGCGCTGCTGTTCGAGGAGGAGCGGCACACCGCCGAGTCCTTCCAGAAGTACCTGCTGCCTCCCGCGCCGCTGCCCGAGCTCGACGGGCTGGAGATCGCGGTCCGCTACTACCCGGCGGCCCCGCTCGCCAGCCACGGCCAGGGCATCCAGACCCAGGTGGGCGGCGACTGGTACGACGTCATCCCGCTGTCGGCGGGCCGGGTCGGCATCGTCATCGGCGACGTCGAGGGCCGCGGAGCCAAGGCCGCCGCCGTCATGGGCCAGCTGCGCGCCGCGCTGCGCGCCTTCGCCCAGGACGACAAGCCGCCCGCGGAGATCCTCGCCAAGCTCGACGAGTGGACCCGCATCATCGCCACCCCCGAGCGCGACGACAGCGGCACCGACGTCAGCGTCCCGCCCATCGTCACCTGTCAGTACCTCGTCTACGACGCCTGGTCGCGGCAGCTCTCCTTCGCCAACGCCGGCCACGCCCCGCCGCTGCTGCTGCACGGCGGGGTCTGCCGGGAACTGCAGATCGAGGAGGTGGGCCAGCCCCTCGGCGTCCGCGCCAAGGGCATGCACGCCGACCTGGTCTACAAGGAGGAGACCCGGACGCTGCCGCCGGGCGCCGCGCTCGTCCTCTACACCGACGGCCTCGTGGACCGCCGCCCGGTGCGCGACGCCGACGGCCGGGCACCCACCGAGGAGGAGACCTTCGACATCCTCCGCCGGCGGCTCGCCGAGGAGGCCGGCGCGTCGGTGGAGCACCTCGCCGAGGTGGCGACGTTCGCGGTGCCGGGCGAGATCGACGACGACATGGCGATCCTCGTGGTCAGGTCCGCCCCCGACGACCTCGACGTCGAGGAGCGGACGTTCCCGGCCCAGCCGATCATGGTCGGTGAGGCCCGCCGGATGGCGTCGGACGCGTTCACCGGCTGGAACGTCCCCGAGGAACGCGCCGAACTCGCCTGCCTGCTGGTCTCCGAGGTGGTGACCAACGTCGTGCTGCACGCCGCCACCGCCACCGTCCCCCGGCGGGAGCTGCCGGTGGACGGCCCCTCGCTGTCGTCCCTGTCGTTCGACGAGACCTGGGGCGACGGCCCCGACTTCGACGACGAGGTCACCGCCGAGAAGGAGTTCACGCTCCGGCTGCGCCGGGGCCGCGACTCGGTCTGGGTGGAGGTCTTCGACCAGGACCTGCGGCTTCCCCGGATCCGCAGCGCCGGGGAGAACGACGAGGGTGGACGGGGCCTGTACCTCGTCGACCAGCTCGCCAGGCGCTGGGGATCACGCCCCACCAAGGAGGGCAAGGCCGTCTGGTTCGAGATCCCCACCAAGACCCGCTGAGGCTCCGCGGTCCACCGGGGTCCACCGGGGTCCTGCGGTCCGCCGAGGACCCGGTCCGCCGAGGCCCGCGATCCGTCGAGGTCACGGTCCGCTTAGGTCCCGGCCCGCTGCGGCCAGTGGTCCGCCGAGGTCACGGTCCGCTGAGGTCCCGCCGAGGCGCCGTCCCGCCGCCGAACCTCCCGGCGGCGTCCGGCCGCGTCCTTCGCCGGGATCGGGGTACGGCGCGGGCGGCTGGCCGGTCTCCACGCGAGGTGCTTGACTCGTGGGCATGGAACTGGCCTTCGAACGGCGCGGGGTGGGTCCGCCCCTGATCCTCCTGCACGGAATCGGGCACCACTGGCAGGGATGGCTGCCGGTGCTCGACCGTCTCGCCGCCGAGCGGGACGTCGTCGCCGTGGACTTCCCGGGCTTCGGTGTCTCGCCGCCGCTGCCGCCGGGCACGCCGTACACCCCCGAGGCGCTCGCCGACGCGGTCGAGGCGTTCTGCGCGGTGCTCGGCCTGCGTGAGCCGCACGTCGCGGGCAGCTCCCTGGGCGGCTACGTCGCGCTGGAGCTCGCCGCCCGCGGGGTGGTCCGCACCGCCACCGCCCTCTCCCCGGCCGGGTTCTGGAACCGTACCGAGCTGGCCTACGCCCGCGCGGTGCTCCGGGCGATCAGGTCGCTGGCGCGCGAACTGCCGGCCGGACGCGCCCGCCTCCTCGCCGGGCACCGGATCGGCCGGACGCTGACGATGGGCCTGATGACGGCCCACCCGGACCGGCTGTCCGCCGAGGCGGTGACGGCCGCCGCCGAGGCGATCGCCGGCGCCCCGGGGTTCGACGACACCCTCGACGCGTTCCTGTGGACGATGCCGCCCGCCCCGCCGAAGTCGCCGATCACCATCGCCTGGGGCGAGCACGACCGGCTGCTGCCCCGGCGCCAGGCCGTACGGGCGGCCCGGTGGTCGGGACAGCGGGTACGGCTGCTGCGGGGATGCGGGCACCTGCCGATGAGCGACGACCCCGGCCTGGTCGCCCGCGTCCTCCTGGAGGGCTCCTCCCGCTGAACCCGCACCGGGGCGTACGGCACGCGACCGGACTCGCGATGTCCGCCCGGTGTGACGCCTGTCCGGTGTACGGCGCGGCCGGGCGTCACCGCCCGGCTGGTCCGGATGCCGGCGCCTTCCCGGCCGGTCCGGATGCCGGCGCCTTCCCGCCCGGTTCGGTGCCGGCGCCTTCCCGCGCTACCGGGTGCGGCGGCGGTTGCGCAGCGCCGCCACCCCCGCGACCACGGCGGCCAGCGCGCCCGCCGTCACCGCCGTCGCGGTGTGGCGACGCTGCTGCACGGCGGTGCCGGCCAGGCCCCAGACCAGCGTGGCGGGGTAGGAGATCGAGCGGGGACCGGCGGCGATCACGGCCGTGGCGACGGCCCCGGTCACGGCCAGCGCCGGGACCGCCCAGGGGCGCTGCGGGTCGGCCGCCGCGGGGCCGTCGACGGCGCCGTCGAGCACCGAGATGGCCGACGCCAGGGTGAGCCAGCCCGCGAACCCGGCCAGCGGCTCGCGCACCGCCCAGCGCCACCCGTCCGGCCGCCCGCGGTCCTCGGGGGTCTCGCGGTCCTCGCGGTCCTCGCGGTCTCCGTGGTCCCTGTGGTCGCCGTGGTCCCCGTGGGAACCGTCCTCGGGGGTGTCCCGGCCGGTGAGTGCGTAGGCCGCCACCGCCGACACCCAGGTGACGCCCACCAGGGGCAGGAACGCCCGGGTGCCCTGCGCGCGGCTCTGCAGGCCCGCGCCGAGGTAGCCCAGCGCGGCGGGCAGGGCGAGGCGGCCCAGAACGTGGTCACCACGCCGCCGCGGCATCGCCTGGTAGACGGCGTAGGCCAGCGAACCCGCGTAGATCGGCCCCCAGATGCCGAAGGCCCGGCTGGGCGGGACGATCGCCGACGGCGACCGTTCCGCGTCGCCGTAGTTCCCGGTGGCTCCCAGCGTCAGGCCGGTCACGACCGCCCCCGCCGTCAGCGCCTGCCGTGCCACGCCCTGCCGAATGCCGTCTCCCATGTCCCCGCACCCCACCGCGAGCGGCCCGGTGAGACGCACCGTGTCTCGGCCGGCCGGGTTCCCGCGTGCCGCGATGGCCCTTCCCACGGGCTCACTTCCCCCGACGGGCCCGCCCATTCGGCGCGGAGCCGGCCGCCGGCGTGATCCGCGGCACGTGGCCCGGCCGCCCCGGCGGTACGGCGGGTCACCGGAAACGCCCGATCACCAGGCGCGGAAGGATCCGTCCTGCCGCCCGCCGGGGGCGTCCGGGCGCGGTCGAAGAACCGGGCCGGCCACCGGCCGGGAGCGTCCGGGCGCGGTCAGCGGAACGTCTGCGCCCACAGGGCGAGGGCCACCAGGACGAACACGATCACGATGCCCGCGTAGCCGACAGGACCGAGCCGCAGCGCCCGCCGTACCCGGTTGAGACCCCAGGCGAACAGGAACGCCAGGAAGATCAGCAGAATCAGCCCGCTGTCCATCGCCACCGCCTCAGGGAGTCCACGCAGACCAGTATGCGTCGGCGGAGCCGATCACGCGGCGGGTAACGGCCGGACGCGCTCACATGAGATCGTTGCGCCTCATGAACGCTTCCCCGAAGACATCGCGCGTCCTGACGGCCGTCGTCCTCGCCGCCGGTCTCGCGGCGGGCCTGACCGCCTGCTCCGGCGACGGTGACGGTGACGGTGACTCAGCCGCGCCGGCACCCACCGTCACGGTGACCGAGACGTCCGCCGCGACCGGGACGGCCTCGGAGCCGCCCGTGACCGCCCCGCCCACCTCCTCCGTGCCCACCGTCACGGCCACGCTCACCGCCTCGCCCGCCGCGACGCCGAGCGTCTCCGGCATGCGGGGTCTGGACGAGGACCTGGTGGGGGACGTGCAGCTCGATGGAAGCGGCGCGATCACGGTGGCTCCCGAGGGCGAGGCCGCGCGGCGGGCCAAGCTCATGCCGTTCACCGAGGTGCTCGACGTGCAGGGCGGCATCTGCACGAAGGGACCGCTCCCGCACCGGTGCACCACCGACCAGCTCCGCAAGGCGCTCAAGGCGGGGACGTCCCTCTACGCCAAGGTCACCGTCAAGGACGGCTTCGCCATGCGGATCGAGGAGATCGTCCCGGAGTGACCGGCGGAGCGCCGGGGAGGGCCCGTTCAGCCCGGAGCGGCGCACGCCGGGACGGGCGATCGGGAGCCGGGGGATCGGCGGCCCGGCGGGGCGCCGGCCGCTCAGAAGCCGAAGGACCGGCCGATGATCTCCTTCATGATCTCGGTGGTGCCGCCGTAGATGGTCTGCACGCGGCTGTCGATCCAGGCCCTGGCGACCGGGTACTCCAGCATGTAGCCGTAGCCGCCGTGGAGCTGGAGGCAGCGGTCGATGACCCGGTTCTGCAGCTCGGTGGTCCACCACTTGGCCTTGGCCGCGTCCACGACGCTCAGTTCCCCGGCGTTGAGCGCCCGGACGCACCTGTCCACGTAGTGGCGGGCGATGTCGACCTCGGTGTCCAGCTCGGCCAGCACGAACCGGGTGTTCTGGAAGCCGCCGATGTTGCGGCCGAAGGCCGTGCGGTTCCTGCAGTACTCGATGGTCGTCCGCAGCACGGTCTCGGCGGCGGCCACCGCGGCCACCGCGATCGACAGCCGCTCCTGCGGGAGGTTGGCCATGAGCTGGTAGAAGCCCTGCCCCTCCTGCCCGCCCAGCAGGTTGGCGGCGGGGACCCGCACGTCGTCGAAGGACAGCTCCGCCGTGTCCTGGGCGTGCATGCCGATCTTCTCCAGGTTGCGGCCCCGGGTGAAGCCCTCCATGCCCCGCTCGACGACGAGCAGCGAGATGCCCCGGGCGCCCGCGTCCGGGTCGGTCCTGGCGACCACGACGACGAGGTCGGCGTTGATGCCGTTGGTGATGAAGGTCTTGGAGCCGTTGACGACGTAGTGGTCGTCCTCCCGCACGGCGGTCGTCCGTACGCCCTGCAGGTCGCTGCCCGCGCCGGGCTCGGTCATCGCGATGGCGGTGATCAGCTCGCCGCTGACGAAACCGGGCAGCCAGCGGGCCTTCTGCCCGTCGTCCGTCAGGTTCAGGAGGTAGGGGGCCATCACGTCGTTGTGCAGGGAGAAACCCAGGCCGGACGCGCCGGCCGCGACGACCTCCTCGACGATCACGGCGTTGTAGCGGAAGTCGGTGATGCCGGCTCCGCCGTACTCCTCGGGCACCGCGAAGCCGAACATGCCGACCTCGCCGGCCTTCTTCCACACCTCGCGGGGGACGATGCCGTCCTTCTCCCACCGGGCGTGGTGCGGGACGACCTCGCGGGCCAGGAACTCGCGTACGGTCTCCCGGAAGAGCAGGTGCTCCTCCTCGAACAGGTCTCGCTGCATCGGCGGATCCTCCCGGGGTGGTTCTACGGTCCCTGCGGTCCCGCGCAACAGAATACGATTCTGTTGCCGCCTCGGTACAGTACGGCCGGCGATGCCCGCGCGGCCCCCGTCCGGCCCCCGACCGGCGGGAACGGGCCGCTCCCGCCGGGTGATCCCCGGGGGACAGCGGGTCACAACTGCGCCACGGTCCCCTGTGGATTCCCTGATCCCGCTGCGCCAAAGAGGTCGAAAACCGTACGATCTACCCTTGGTTTGCTAGAGGTGGCGCCGAGTCGGCGGTCCCGGCGATCGGAGTGTTGTGGTGGTTCGGTGGCGATCCAGGCTGAGTAAGCCTGTCGCGGTCTCGATGCTGGGTCTGCTGGGAGGGGCACTGGTCGTGCTCCCCTCGGGACAGGCGAGCGCCAACGCCGCCGAGCTGGTGGTCGACTACCAGTGCACCGGCGATCCGACGGACAGCATCGCGCAGAGCGGTCCGGTGCGTTTGCGGACCCATGTGTCGGTCCCGACGACGCTGACCGTGGGCGAGCCGCTCAACATCGGCTGGAAGCTCGGCTACCTCGGTATCGCCAGGTTCGGCTCGCCCGGCTACTTCGAGCCCGGCGCCACGGTCACCGCCACCGGCACGGTGGCGCTGTCGGGTGTCTGGAGCGGGAACCTCAAGCCGGTGGGCGCGGTGGAGCAGACCGGCAGGCTCCAGCCGGGCGACATCCTGAAGCTCCCCGAGGCGATCTCCGACTTCGCGCACACCGACCAGGCGGGGACGCTCAAGGTCACGCCGCGGAACATCGTGGTGGACTTCGCGCCCCCGGCGGGCGAGGCCATGGTCAACGACGACGACCCCCGGGTGAAGTACTTCGGAGGTGGCTGGAAGGACCGGAACAACCAGCCGGTCGAGCACAACGACTACCAGCGCGACCTGCACCGCACCGTGGAGAAGGAGGATTACGCCTCCTTCACGTTCACCGGCACCGGCATCGAGTACGTCGCCCAGCGCGACTATCGGGCCGGGAGGGTCCGCTTCTACATCGACGATCAGGTCGCCACCCCCGCCTACGTCGACGCCTCCAAGAAGGCCGACGGCACCCCGTCCACCGACGCCGGCAAGGGCGGGCTGACCCTGTGGCGCTTCCGCGGGCTGAACTACGGCAAGCACACCATCAAGGTCGTCAACGACGAGCAGGGCAAGTGGGGGCAGCTCGACGCGTTCCGGGTGATCACCAAGGAGCTGTCCGCCCCGCCGAAGGCGCACCGGGCCACCTGCACGCTCGTCAGCAACCCGGTGTCGGTGAACGTCGTCATCTCGGACCCCTCGTCGACCACCCCGCCGCCGAACACCACCCCGCCGGGCTCCCCTGATCCGACGGGCGGCCCGACCACCACCCCGCCGACGACGTGCCTTCCGACGACCCCGCCCCCGGCGCTCGCTCCCACCGGTCCGCCGACGCCCGCCCCCACCGTCACCCCGACGGGCACGCCGACGGCGACTCCGGACCCCACCGCGACTCCGGACCTCACGGAGAACGACCCCGCTGACACGGACGATCCGAACGTGTCCCCGGAGGGCTTCGACAAGGCCGCGAGGACCCCCACCCCGCCGGAGACGCCCGCGCCGACCGACCCGCCGACGGAGCGGATGCCGATCGCCCCGACGACGACGCCGCCGGCGACGCCGACCCCGACATGCTCGCCGAGCACCCCTCCGACCACTCCCTCGCACACCCCCACGAACTCGAACTCGGCGACCCCGTCGCCGTGTGTCACCATCACCCCCACGCCGACGCCCACCTCGACGATCACGCCGACCCCCACCCCCACCGTCTCGTGCTCGCCGACGACGACCCCCCCGCAGACCACGCCGCCCCCCACCCCCACGCCGACCCAGAGCAACAGCGCCAACGGCAACACGTCGACCCCGAAGCCGACGCTGACCGTGACGGCGACCGTCACCCCGACCAGGACCGCCCCCACCACCCCGCAGGTGGTGATCACTCCCACGGGCGGCGCCCAGACCGGTGAGGCGCCCGAGCAGGAGGGCGGCACCTCGGCCCTCATGCTGGTCGGCGCCGGCGGCGCCATGCTCGCCGGCAGCGGGATGGGCGGCGTGGTGCTCGTACGGCGGCGCGCGGCGCACTTCCGCGGCCGGAGCTAGGTAAGGAGGCGCCGGATGTACTCAGGGCCCTCGCACGGCGGCCCCGGACCCTACGGACACGATCCCCGTGATCCGTACGGCGCGGGCCGCCCGCCCAGGAGCGCGCGGAGGCTGCTGCTGCCCGCGCTGCTCGTGGCCGGGTCCCTCGGCGGGGTCGGGGCGATCATGGTAGGGCTGCTCACCTACCTGTCCCCGGGGGGCGAGGAGGAGTACTACCGGGCCGCGGAGTCGCAGTCGGCGACCGGCACGGCGGCGCAGAATCCGCCGCCACCGCCGGTGGGGGAGGAGAACCCCGCGCTGACGCTCTCGGCGGCCGTCGGGCCGGGCGGGCTGGACGGGCCGCTGACGGCGGCGGCCCCGACGGCGCCGCCGCCGTTGCCCGTGGTCCAGCCGCCGGAGCCGCTCAAGACCGCCGCCGGTGTGCGGCCGAACAAGCTCTCCGTCGGGAAGATCGGGCTGCTGGCACCCCTGACGCAGGTCGGGGTGGACGCCAAGAAGGAGGTCCAGACCCCGCCGCTGAGCAAGCCGAAGCTGGCGGGCTGGTACAGGTACGGGCCCGTCCCCGGCCAGCAGGGTCCCTCGGTGATCCTCGGCCACGTGAACACCAAGAGCGGTCCCGCCGTGTTCAGCCGCCTGAAGGAGATCAAGCGCGGCGACACGATCAGGGTGTCGCGGTCGGACAAGGCCGTGGTGGAGTTCACCGTCGACGGTGTGGAGCAGGTCAGCAAGAAGGCGTTCCCGTCCAAGCGGGTCTACGGCAACACGGGCGAGGCCACCCTGCGCCTGATCACCTGCGGCGGCGTCTACAACCCCAGGATCGGTCACTACACCGACAACATCATCGTCTACGCCACCCTCTCCAAGGTCGTCCGCCGCTGACCCGGGTCCTCCGGGTACCGGCGCCCGGGTGCCGTCCGTGTCCTCGCGCCGGTGGTTCCGGGTGCGGACGGTCCGCGCTCGCCGATGGAGTTCACGGGTCCCCCACGCGGGGGCCTGCCATCGCGCGGATCGTCTTCCGGACCCTGGATCTTGGGGTAAACCGGTCTTTAGCCTGATAAAGATGGCGTGAAGCTGATAAAACTCTCTATCCCTAGAGAAAATCATCGGCACGCAGTCGGCGTCACGGATGATTCGCGGGGAAACGCCGTTTTCGGCGTCCGGTAAAACCGATTTGCAGCCAGAAATGCGCTGCCGAGCGCCATATGGCACGCGGGGCCTTCAACGCCGTGTTAGACCGATGTTTCGGCTATCGATGGGTTACTCTTCCAGGGTCACGATCATACAAGGAATATAGGGAGATGTATAATCGGTGAGTGATAACATCCCCTCAAATCAGGGTCAGCGGCGGACAATGCGGAATGTCGCCCCCGCAGGGCGGTCATAGAATCGTGAGCGATATGACATCCACCGCCTCATGGAAATCGTGAACCGAATATCCCGGTGGCCCTCCGATGCGTGAGGCTCAAGCGTGAAGTGCGGATACGCCACGGACGCCCGGTGCGTCCGGCGGACACCCCGAATCGCGGCGGCGACGCCGCACCGGCCGGGAAAACGGATATCGGCGGAGACGAACCGACACTGCGGGAGTCGTTCAATGAACACGAGAAATGCGTCGCCCTCGGCGGCGAAAGTCCCTGCGCTGGTGATGCTGGCCGCCGTGCTGGCCGCCGGATGCGCCTCGGGGGAGACCGCCACGGGCGACGCCTCGGCGGCCACGAAGAAGGCGCCGGCCGCGGCGCCCGCCGCGACACCGGTCGCGGGGCCCGTCGAGGCGAACCCGCTTCCGAAGAAGATCCACAACGATCCGAATGTCCGCAGCAACATCGTCCAGACGAAGTGCGCGGCCGTACCGGGCGGCTGGGGCGCCGCGGGAACGGCGGCGAACCCGGGGAAGAAGCCGGTCACCTACCGGATCGTCGTGTACTTCACCACCACCAAGGCGACGACCCTGGACTACGCCCGGACCCAGGTGAAGGTGCCCGCCGGCAAGACGGTCCCCTGGAGCGCCAAGAAGAAGTTCGACGCCGAGGACAAGATGCTCTGCCCCATGCCCGGGATCAGCCTCGTGACCTGACGGGCTCCGTACGAGCCCCGCGGGGGCCCTGTACGGCCCCCGTAAGCGTCCGGGTCGCGGTCCGCGCCGTCCGCGCGCCGTACGGCGGTGCCGTCGTACGGCGGTGGCGGCGCGGTGCGGCGGCGCCGTACGGCGGTGGTGGCGCGGCGGCGCCGTGCGGTGCCGTACGGCGTCTCCGCTGGTCAGAGGGCCGATCGCTACCCTGGAGGGAACGGGGCGGTATCCGCCCGCGGCGCGTGCCGCGGACGGGGAGCCGGGGCCGAGGGCCGCGGCGGGGCCGAAGGGGGTGTCGCGCATGGACGGGCGGGTGGAACAGGTCCGCGGGATCCTGCACGAGGCGGCCGAGACGCATCACCGGGTCTACCGGATCACCGACGGCGTCGACGACGACTGGCCGTACTGGTACGCCGACTGGCTGGTCAACCTCTCGGAGCTGCCGGAGGCGCTGGGCATCAAGCCGCTCCGCAGCCGGCTCGTCTACGAGCTGGTCAGACTGGACGCGGAGTACGCGACGGCCGACCCGTCGGTGCCCTGGGAGACCTTCTACGCGCGGGGCCTGGTCGACCGCCTTCGCCCCGGCCGCGACCCGCTGGTGTAGCGGTGCCGGAGAAGCCTTTCCGGACGCACAGGCACGGACCCGGTGGGAGGCGCGGACCTCGCCGCGTCTCCCACCGGCCGGACCCTGGTCAGTCGATCGCGGCCAGGTCCACGATGCGCATCCTGTCCGAGAGGCGGACGGTCAGCAGGCGGTCGTCACCGCCGTCGGGGATCGCCATGCTCATCTGGGTCTCCTCCTCGACGTACCGCCCCCGGACCTTCCTCGCGGGGATCGTGCGCTCCTCCGGGCGTATGCCGAGGTCGGCGGACCTGCCGGTGTCCGCGTCGTACAGCGCCACCCCCGCCGGTCCCTTCCGGTCGTTGAGGGTGAACATGAAGAACCGTTCCAGGCCCGCCTCCATGAGACCCGACGCGGACCGCGGCGACAGCTCGCGCTCCCCGGAGCCGTCCCGGTCGCGGACGAACCACTTCGGGAGGGCGCCGTCCCGCCTCAGGACGCCGAAGCACCGCTCGACCCCGCACCGGACCTGTTCCTCCCCCGGGCCGACCACGGCGTCGCGCCGCTCGCCGGTCTCGACGTCGAGCAGCTCCCGGAAGACCACCTTCCCGCGATGGACGCCCACCCAGGGCCACCGCAGGACATGGTGCCGCCCGGCGCCCTTCACCGGCCGCGGCCGGCCTCCGTTCAGCGGCACCCGGTGGACGCCGCCCTTCTCGTAGGCGAAGACCACCTCCGAGCCGACGACGGCCAGCCCGTTGATGTGGCCCTCCTTCATGACGTCCCCCAGGGGGACGTCGGTCACCGGCCGGGGCCGGCCGCCGGCCACCGGGACCGTCCAGATCCGGGCGACCCGTGGTCGGCCCGGCTCCTTGTACGACGCCCACCAGACGATGTTCCCGCCCCCGGCGGCGACGCCGTCGGCGTAGATGGCCGAGCCCTTCGTCGGGGGGATCTCGGCGACCCGGGTGGGCCGGCCGCTGTCCAGGTCGTAGCGCCACAGGAACTGGCGCTTCCCGTCCCAGGCCCCCGTCATGACCAGTAGCGTGCGATCGTCGAGCAGCACCTGCGGCTCGTACGCGCGGCCGTCGGGCAGCTTCGCCGGGAGGTCGTGCACGGCCTTCGGCCACACCCTCGTGACGGGCGGCGGTATCTCGTCCACCGGGGGCTCGGCGCGCTTCGTCGCCCCGGGGGAGGGGGACCCGGTTCCGCCCGTCGCGGGCGGCGGCGCGGCCGGTCCGCGGAGGGCGCTCACCGCGGTGCCCGCGCCGACCGCCACGACCACCACCGCCGTGGCCGACAGCAGCGCCGCCGTCCGGGTCCGGCGGCGGCGGTGGCGTGTCTCGACCGCCGTCACCAGTCCGGCCGATGCCTGCGGCGCCTGGTCCGCCGCTCCGGACAGGACACGGCTCAATGCGTCTTCGAGGTGGGTCATCGTGTGCTCCCGTCGGTCATCGGTGCGGAGGAGAGGGCGGCGCGCAGCTTGTCCAGGCCCCGGAACGCCTGGCTGCGCACGGTTCCCGTGGTGATGCCGAGCACCTCGGCGATCTCGGCGTCGGAGAGCTGCTCGTAGTACCGCAGCACCAGGACGGCGCGCTGCCTGCGCGGCAGCTCGGCGAGCCGCCGCCAGAGGCCCTGTTCCTCGTCGGAGGGGAAGGACGCGTGCCGGGCCCGCTCCGGCGGCTCCCCGGTGAGGCGTTCGCGCCTGCGCCGCCGCCACAGGCTGATGTGCAGCCGCGCCATCGTTGTCCGGACGTACCCCTGCGGGTCGTCCTTGCGCCGGACCCTCGGCCAGGCGCCACGCAGCCGTACCAGCGCCTCCTGAACCAGGTCGGCGGCGTCGTGGGGGTTTCCGGTGAGAACGTAGCCGTACCGGAGCAGCGCGTCCGCGTGCTCCGCCACGAAGCCCTCGAACCCGGATGCGTCATCCAATGGTCGTCCCTTCTCGCTTTCATGACCCGGACGACCTCGGGGGCGGATGCGTTGCACGGCGGTAAGCACCGATCTCGGCGCTCGTGGTGTAGGTGTCCGGCCGTTAGCGGTCCGGCCGGAACGGGTAGATCGACATCAGTCTCCCCCCGTGAGAACGAGCGGCGGGAGTGACGCTGTGAGCACTGTCCGGGCCGGAGCGGCGGCCCTTCTCATCGCGATGGCGGCGATCGGAGCACTGAACCACCAGAACGCGGGTGGACGGCACGGCAGGCCGGGTGACGACCGGCACCACGTGAGATCGCTGTTCGACAGGCACGGCAAGTCACCGGGCGGCTGGCGCACGAGGTCGAGGACGGGCTGGCACCCGCGGCAGGGGGCCGTACGGCGGGCGCAGGAGGCCGGCCGCCACACCCGGCCGGGCGTGGGTCGTCCCGCGACGTACCAGGACTCCGACGCCGACGAGTACCGGGACTCGGGCGGCGAGAGCAGCACGAGGTCGACGAGCGAGCACCGGGTGAGTTCAGCCGGGGACCCGCGCCTGGGCCCGCTGGACGGCCGGACCATGAGCCCGGTGGCGTACCGGGCCGAACGCAGGGGCGACGCGGTGCACCGGACCGGACGTGACGGCGGCGCGGCGGTCCTGGCCGGGAGCCACGGCGGCACGACCGCCCTGGCCGGGCGGCAGGGCGGGGCGACCGCCCGGACCGGGCGTCACGGCACGATGCCGATCGTCATCGCGCACCGCGGAGCCAGCGCGCTGCGGCCCGAGCACACCCTCCCCGCCTACAACCTCGCCGTCCGCTCGGGGGCCGACTACATAGAGCCGGATCTGGTCTCGACCAAGGACCACGTGCTGGTGGCCCGGCACGAGAACGAGCTGTCGCAGACCACCGACGTCGCCCGGCACCCGGAGTTCGCCGCGCGGCGGACCACCAAGGTGATCAACGGTGTCCGCCGTACCGGCTGGTTCACCGAGGACTTCACCCTCGCCGAGCTGCGCACCCTGCGTGCCCGGGACCGGCACCCCGGGCGGCGTGGCGGCGCCGGTTACGGAGACAGGGCGACGATCCCGACCCTGGACGAGATCGTCCGGCTCGCGCAGCGGCGCGGCGTCGGCGTCTACGCCGAGACCAAGTTCCCGAGTTACTTCGCCTCGATCGGGTTGCCGCTGGAGGAGCCGATGCTGGCCACCTTCAGCCGGTACGGCTGGGACGACGCGACCGACCCGGTGTTCGTCGAGTCCTTCGAGACCGGCAACCTGAAGAAGCTCAGCACCATGACGCATCTGCGGCTGATCCAGTTCATCGGCGGCAGAAGGGCGCCGTTCGACCTGGTGGCGGCCGGTGACACGCGCACCTACGACGACATGGTCACCCCGGAGGGCCTGCGGGAGATCGCCCGGTACGCCGACGGCATCGGCGTGAACACCCGGCGGATCGTGCCGCGCGGCCCCGACGGGAGGCTGGGACCGCCGACCTCGCTCGTCGACGACGCCCACGCCGCCGGGCTGCTGGTGCACGTGTCGACGGTCCGCGCGCAGAACGGCAGGCTCCCCGCCGACTACCGCCGGGGAGACCCCGCCGTCAGGGGATACCGGGGCGCCGCCGGTGACGTGGCGGGCTGGCTGGACCGGCTGTACGGCCTCAAGGTGGACGGGGTCTTCGCCGACGATCCGGGCGTCGCCCGTGTCGCACGGGACCGCCTGTTCTCGCGCGTGTAGCCGCCGGGGGAGCGACCTGTCCGTTATTCGCCAGGTCAGTCCGGGTATATAGGGATATATCAATGTCCCCCGCCGTTGAGTGGGGGTGCCGGATGCCGAGCAGGACGCGCGGCGGCCTGCTGGCCGTGCTCGCGGGCGGAACCGCGCTCGCGGCCCTGTACGGCGCGCACCCGGCGGCCGACCGGCCACCCGTCTCCGCCCCGGCGCCAGTGCCGGGACCGGGGCGGAGCGCGTGCCCGGACGGGGAGCCGATCGTCATCGCGCACCGCGGCGCCAGCGCGCTGCGGCCCGAGCACACCCTCCTCGCCTACGACCTCGCCATCGGGACGGGCGCCGACTACATCGAGTGCGACCTGGTCTCGACCAGGGACCACGTGCTGGTGGCCCGGCACGAGAACGAGTTGTCGCAGACCACCGACGTCGCCCGGCACCCGGAGTTCGCCGCGCGGCGGACCACCAAGGTGATCAACGGCCACCCGAGGACCGGCTGGTTCACCGAGGACTTCACCCTCGCCGAGCTGCGCACCCTGCGCGCCCGGGAACGCTGCCCCGGCCTCCGTCCAGGCAGCGCCGCCTACGACGGGCTGGACCGGATCCCGACCCTGGACGAGATCGTCCGGCTCGCGCAGCGGCGCGGCGCCGGGCTGCACATCGAAACCAAGATCCCCTCCTACTTCGCCTCGATCGGGCTGCCGCTGGAGGAGCCCCTGCTGGACACCCTCGCCCGGTACGGCTGGGACGACGCGACCGACCCGGTGTTCGTCCAGTCCTTCGAGACCGGCAACCTCAGGAGACTCCACACCATGACCCGGCTGCGGCTGGTCCAGTTCATCGCCGACGCCGGCGCGCCGTACGACCTGGTGGCCGCCGGGGACCCGCGCACCTACGACGACATGGTCACCCCGGCGGGCCTGCGGGAGATCGCCCGGTACGCCGACGGCGTCGGGGTGGTCACCCGGCGGGTCGTCCCCCGCGGGCCGCACGGCACGTCGCTGCCGCCCACCTCGCTCGTCGCGGACGCCCACGCCGCGGGGCTGCTGGTGCACGTGTCGACGATCCGTGCGCAGAACGGCAGGCTCCCGGCCGAGTACCGCCGGGGCGACCGCCGGGACCCGCGCTACCGGAGTCTGCCGGGCGACGCGGCCGGCTGGCTGGGACGGCTGTGCCGGCTCGGGGTGGACGGGATCTTCGCCGACGACCCGGGGGTCGCCCGCGCCGGGCTGGATCTGGCCAGGACGTCGCGCCCGGCGGCCATCGGGCCGCCCGGCGCCGGCAGCGGCGCGACGCGGGCCGCCGGGACCGCTGTGGCCGCCGCGACCGTCATGACGCGGGACATGGGGATGAGGGTCACCGGGACGGGGACCGCCGGGCCGCGGGTCGCGCGGACCCCGCGGTCCGGGTGGGCCGCCGAGGATCCGATGGAAAGGGATGGATCGCTCCGAAGACGGGCGGATATCATCCCGGCATGACCTGGCGACATTGATCCACGACCTGAGGCCCGAGCGGGGCACGCTGCCGCGGACCGCCGGGGATGCCGAGCATCCCGTCCGCGAAGCATCCCCGTGAGAAGGACCTCATGAGCATCACTCTGCCGCGTGCCTCGGACGCACGCGTGCGGCGGCTGGCCGCCGCACTTTACGCGTACACGTTCCTCGACGACTTCACCCTGCTCTACCCGCTCTACGCCCTGCTGTTCGCCGACACCGGCCTGTCGACCGCCGAGATCTCCTCGCTGCTGGCCATCTGGTCGCTCACCTCCCTGGTGATGGAGATCCCGTCCGGGGCGTGGGCCGACACGGTCTCCCGGCGGCTGCTCCTCGTCCTGGCGCCGCTGCTCGCCGGGGCCGGCTACGCCCTGTGGTTCCTGCTGCCCTCCTACGGCGCCTTCGCCGTGGGCTTCGTGCTCTGGGGCACCTCGGGGGCGTTGCAGTCGGGATCGCTGGAGGCACTGGTCTACACCGAGCTGGAACGCGAGGACGCCGCCGGCCGCTACGCCGGGATCATGGGCCGGGCCCGCGCGCTCGGCACCGGCGCCGTGATGGCGGCCACCGCGCTGGCCGTACCGCTGTTCGCCGCGGGCGGCTATTCGCTGGTCGGCGTGGCCAGCGTCCTGGTCTGCCTCGTCTGCGCCGCCGTCGCGGCGGCCTTCCCCGAACACCGCACACGCCGCCCTCGCAGCCCTCGCCGTACGCGCCGAGGGACAGGCGGTCCGGGCGGGGACCTCACGGAGGACCGGGACGGCGATCCCGGGGAGGACACGGAGGCGTCGTCGCCGCGCGCCTACCTCGGCATGCTGCGCGCGGGACTGCGGGAGGCGCGCGGCGACCGGGCCGTACGGCGGGCCCTGCTGCTGGTGCCCGCGGTGGCGGCCCTGTGGGGATCGCTGGAGGAGTACGTCCCGCTCCTCGCGGCCGACGTCGGGGTGGCCACGGAGACCGTGCCGCTCCTGGTGCTCCTGGTCTCCGCGGGGGTCGCGGCCGGCGGCTTCCTCGTGGCGGCCGGGAGCCGTCTGACCCTCCGGGGGCTCGCCGTGCTCCTCGCCGCGGGGGCGGTGGCGCTCGGCGCGGGCGCGGCCGCCGGGAACGCGCTCGGGTTCTTCGCCATAGCCGCGGCCTTCTGCGTCTTCCAGACGTCGACCGTGCTGGTCGACGTGCGGCTGCAGAACACCATCGCGGGTCCGGCGCGGGCCACCGTGACGTCGGTGGCCGGTCTGGCCACGGATGTGGCCTGCCTCGGGGTGTACGGGGTCTACGCCGCCGCCTCGGCGGTGGCCGGGCACGGGATGATCTTCGCCCTCTCCGCCGTGCCGTACCTCCTGCTGGCCCTGTTCCTCGCGAGCCGGCGGGACTCCGGAGCGGCCGCCCGCGGCGCCGGGAGCGGCTGACCCGGCGGCCGGCGCTCGGCCGCCCGGCGGCGTCGGGCGGCTGACCCGGGGGCCGGTGTTCAACGGCCCGGCGGCTCGGCGGAGCCGTGGGAGCGGTCCAACGCGGCACCGGGAGGGTGCGCTCTCCTCCCGGTGCCACGGCGGGACCGAGCCCTCCCCGCGGCCAAGGGGAAGGTGGCCGCGACGGGGCTGGAAGGAATTTGTGCCCGTTTTGTGGAGTTGCGTGCATCTCTAGGCCGCCGTTCATAGGATCTATGCCGAACCGTGACCATGGTTTGGAATCGTGGACGACCGCCCCGGGCGGCCGACCGGCCACGTGGAGAGAACGGAGAGCACCGTGCTGGAGTCCAGGACGCGGCGTCGCGTCGCGGCCAAGACGACCGCGATCGCGATGGCGGGCGCGGGCGTCCTCTTCGGCGCCGTCCCCGCCGTCGCCTCCCTGCTCGCCACGCCGAAACCGGTCGTCTACACCTGCACACCGGTCGCGGGCGGGACCGGCGGCGCCGCCCACACCTTCCAGGTGGAGCTGGCAGGCCCGGTCACCGCGCCCACGCCCAACTCCGCCGCCGTGATCACCCTGAAGATCGGCTCACCGGCGCCGGCCCTGGCCGCCCCCACGGCGATCGGCGCGGGCGACCGGATCGCCGTCGACGCCGACGTGGTCGTCAGCGGCTCACCGCTGCCGACCCCCGTGGCGACCCCGTCGGCCGAGGCCACGACCACCTCCGGGGCGGTGCCCTCCGGCGGGTCGATCACGTCGTTCCCGACCGTGCTGTTCACGGTGATGCCGACCGCGACCGGTGTCTTCGCGGTCCACCCCGGCGCCTTCACCCTCTACATCCCGGCGGGCGGGACCGGCACGGGCACCGGGACCGGCGCCGAGAACGATCTGTACGACTGCGTCGTCGACCCGGCCGCGGCCGCCGCCGCCGCGGCCCTGGTGACCGTCCAGGCGACGAGCACCGGCACCGGAACGCCCACCGCGACATCCACCCCGACGCCCACCCCCACCCCGACTCCCACTCCCACCGACACGGGCGCCGAGACCGCGGACCCGGTGGTCACCGTCACCAGCACCCGTACCGCCGGGGACGAGGACGAGCAGATCGAGAAGACCCCCGGCGGCGGCGCCTCCACCGGCGGCGGCGGCGAGGCGGGGCCGGACGCCCGGATGGTCATGCTCGGCGGCGTGCTGATGGTGGCGGGCGCCGCCGTGGGCGGCCTGGTGCTGCGCCGCCGCACGGCGACCAGGGGCTGACCCGGTGACCCGGTGACGCTCCCGACGCCGCCAGGCCGCCCGCCGATGCGCCCCCGCGGGCCGGTGCCGCCGCCGTACCCGGGGCGACCGGGCGGCCCGCCGTACCCGCCGCACGACGGGTACGGCCCGCCGTACGGCGGGCCGCCCGACGACGGCGGGAGGATGCTCCGGTCGGTGCTCATCCTGGCGGGGATCGCCGGAGTGGTCACCGTGCTGGTGGGCCTGCTGCTCATGCTGGCCAGACCCGAGGAGTACGGCCTGGCCGACCGGCGCACCGCGCTGCCGCCGCGCAGCCAGGTGAACGCGAGTTCCGGCCCCTACTTCCAGGCGGCCCCGACCGCGCCGCCGCCCACGCCGGCCCTGCCGCCCGCGCCCCCGATGCAGCCCTCGACGCCGGTCCGCCTGGTCATCCCGAAGCTCGGCGTCAGCGCGCCGATCAGGTCCGTCGGGCTGGACGGGCAGGGCGCGATCGAGGTGCCGCCGATCGGCAAGCCGAACCTCGTCGGCTGGTACCGCTCCGGGCCCACCGCGGGGGAGGCGGGACCGGCGATCATGCTGGGCCACAAGGACACCCGGTCCGGCAGCGCGGTCTTCAGCCGCCTCGACGAGATCCGCAACGGCGACCTCATCGAGGTGCACCGCAAGGACGGCGTGATCGCGATGTTCACCGTGGGCGGGCTCGAACAGGCGGAGAAATCGGTGTTCCCGACCCAGCGGGTGTACGGGCGGTCACGTGACGCCCAACTCCACCTGATCACCTGCGGTGGCACCTATGACCGCACCACCGGCCACTACACGGACAACGTCATCGTCTACGCGACGATGACGGGAACGCGGCGGAAATGAGCACCGTCTCCCCGGCCGCCCGGCGGCCCCCGCACCCGCTCGCCCTCACCCGGTCCTCCGGAGCGCCGAGGCCCGGCGCCGTCGCGAAGACCGCGGACGCGAAGGCCGTGGACGGGAAGATCTCAGACGCGAAGACCGCGGACGCGAAGGCCACCGTCAAGGCCGCCGGGGGGTCCCTCGCGGACTTCGCCCGCGGGCGGCGGCACGGGCTGATCCTGACCGCGCTGGTGGCCCTGGCGACGACGGCCTACTCGGTGCTGAGCCTGGTCAAGTTCGCCACCTTCAAGGTGAGCATCTTCGACCTGGTCATCTTCGACCAGGCGGTGCGCGGCTACGCGCACTTCGGGCCGCCCGCCACGCCGTCGGTCGGCATGACCTACGGCCTGGGCATGGACTTCCTCCAGCTCGGCGACCACTTCTCGCCGATCCTCGCGGTCCTGGCGCCGCTGTACTGGCTGTACGACGACCCGCGGACGCTCCTGGTCGCCCAGGCGGTGCTGCTCGCGCTGGCCGCGATCCCGATCCATCGTTACGCCGAGCGCCGTCTGGGGCCGGTCCCGGCGCACCTGGTGGCGGCCGCCTACCTGGTGTCGTGGCCGGTCGCGCAGGCCGCCGGGTTCGACTTCCACGAGGTGGCCTTCGTCCCGCTGCTCAGCGCGCTCATGATCGAGCGGTTCGACGCCGGCCGCCCGGCCTGGGGCGTGGTGGCCGCCCTCGGCCTGCTGCTGGTCAAGGAGGACATGGGGCTGCTCGTCGCGGGGTTCGGGGTGTACCTCTTCCTCACCCGGCGGCGGCTCCAAGGAGCCGCGTTCGTCTTCTTCTCGCTGGGCGCGCTGGTGATGATCCGCGGCGTGCTGATGCCGATGGCCGGGTCGCCCCCGTCGGGGTTCCACTGGGCCTACGGCGCCTGGGGCGCGAGCCTGGGGGAGGTCGTGCTGGCCGTCGCGCGCGACCCGGCGGGGGCGCTGTGGCAGATGGTCAGCCCCGAGGTCAAGGTCGACACCCTGGCCTTCCTGCTGTGGCCGGTGCTGCTGACCGCGCTGGCCTCGCCGCTGACCCTGGTGGCGGTCCCGCTCGTGGTGGAGCGGTTCCTGTCGGACCGGCCGCAGTGGTGGGGGACGGACTTCCAGTACAACGCCTTCGTCGTCGGGATCCTGTTCTGCGCCGGGGCGGACGGCGTCCACCGGCTGCGACGCCGGTTCGCCGACCGTCCGGAGAGGAGGGCCGACCGTCCGGAGAGGCGGGCCGGCCAGGAGGCGGAGTGGGCCGATGAGGAGGCGGCCGAACGGGCGGAAGCCGGGCGGACGGCCGCCGGGCGTCCCGGAAGCGGGCGAAAGGACGCCGGGCGAGCGGATGCCGGGCGAACGAAGACCGATCCGTCCGGGAAGGACACGCCCGTGGAGGACACGCCCACAGAGGAGACGCCCGTGGGGAACGGGTCCGCGGACGGTCCGGCGGGCCGTCCGGGCCGGTGGGATCCGGTCCCGTACTGGGCGGTCGCGATCCTCGTGATCGGCCTCACGCTCGTCCCGAAGTTCGCCATGGGCGACCTCGTCGAGTCGTCCTTCTACGAGGGCGAGCCGCACGTCGCCGCGGCCCGCGAGGCGGTCGCCGCGGTCCCGGACGGCGTGGTCGTCGAGGCGGTCAACAACGTCGGCCCCGCGCTCACCGCGCGGACGACCGTACTGCTGTGGGGCCCGCAGAGCTACGGCGCGCCCTGGGTGGTGGCGGACGTGGCGCGGTGGAGCTACCCGTTCGGCGACTTCGACTCGCAACGGCGCCGGGTGGACGAGGCCCTGGCGAACGGCTACCGCAAGGTCTATGACCGCGACGGATACATCGTCCTGAACCGTCCCTCCTGAGCACGACAGCGGGAAGGCTTCTCCTGTAACCTGCTAGTAACCGAACATTGCTCGGTTCCATGAGCAGGAGGCACTGTGGCAGAGGCGTACATCGTCGGAGCCGTCCGCACCCCGGTCGGCAAGAAGAAGGGCGGGCTGTCCACCGTCCACCCCACCGACCTGGCCGCGCACACGCTCAGGGCGCTCATCGACCGCACCGGCGTCGACCCGGCCGCGGTGGAGGACGTCATCATGGGCTGCGTCATGCAGTTCGGCCCGCAGAGCATGGACATCGCGCGCAACGCCTGGCTGTCGGCGGGCCTTCCGGAAAACGTCGCGGGCGTCACCATCGACCGCCAGTGCGGCTCCTCCCAGCAGGCGGTCCACTTCGCCGCCCAGGGAGTGCTCTCCGGCACCCAGGACCTCGTGGTGGCCGCCGGCGTGGAGTCGATGAGCGTCGTGCCGATGGGCTCGTCGATCACCGCCGCCCTGGAGAAGGGCATGCCCTTCCCGTTCGGCGAGGGCTGGGTCGAGCGGTACGGCAAGCAGGAGATCTCCCAGTTCCGCGGCGCCGAGCTGATGTGCGAGAAGTGGGGCCTCGAACGCGAGGAGCTGGAGCGGTACGCCTACGAGAGCCACCAGCGGGCGGCCAAGGCCATCGCCAACGGCCACTTCCGGGACCAGATCGCCCCGATCAACGGCGTCGAGGACGACGAGGGGCCGCGGCCGGACACCACGCTGGAGAAGATGGCGTCGCTCAAGACCCTCCGCGAAGGCGGACGGATCACCGCGGCGACCTCCTCGCAGATCTCCGACGGCTCCGGCGCGCTGCTGATCGCCTCCGAGAAGGCGATCCGCGACCACGGCCTGGTCCCCAGGGCCAGGATCGTCACGCTGGCGCTCACCGGCGACGACCCGGTCTACATGCTGACCGCGCCGATCCCGGCGACCCGCAAGGCCCTGCAGAGGTCCGGGCTCTCCATCGGCGACATCGACGTCACCGAGATCAACGAGGCGTTCGCCCCGGTCCCGCTGGCGTGGATCAGGGAGCTGGACGCCGACCCGGCCAAGGTCAACCCCAACGGCGGCGCCATCGCCCTGGGTCACCCGCTGGGCGGCACCGGCGCGATCCTGATGACCAAGCTGGTCCACGAGCTGGAGCGCACCGGCGGCCGGTACGGCCTGCAGACGATGTGCGAGGGCGGCGGCCAGGCGAACGTCACCGTCATCGAGCGGGTCTGACCCGCGAGAGGCTCCCGAGGGAGCGCGCGAGGCGGAAGGCGGCCCCGGCCCGGTATTCCGGGCCGGGGCCGCCTTCCGGACGTCAGCGGCCGCCCTTGCCGGGGATCCGGCGCGGCTGACGGGTGGGCCTGACCGGCGTACGGGGCATCGACACGCGCCGGGGCGCGTCCGGAAGCCCCCGTCCGGGCAGGGAGGCGCGGGGCGAGCCCTCGGGCGCGCCGTCCTCGGCGGGCCGGTCGGGGTCCTGGGACCGATGGCTGAAACGAATTCGCATGTGCCACTCCTCGAAGATCATTAAGACGCGGCCGAAGGCCGTGCCGGAGACTCAGCCGCCGCGTCGGACGAACGGGCCAGAGAGCTGAGCGCGGGCGGACCAGTCATCGCCGGTCGACGCCGCTTCTAGGAGTTGATCCACATACGGCCACCGTACGGCGGGCCCGCCGTACGGTGCAATCCATTTATCGCGGCGGCCCGGGGTACGACGGCCCGGGACCGGCCCGGGACCGGTCCGGGGCCGGGACGCCGTCCCCCGGGCCGGTCCGGGGAACGGCATCCGATCTCCTCTGATCTCCTCCGGCCTCCGCGGTCCGACGTCCCCGGGGATCCCCGGCGGTCCGGTGATCCCCGGCGGGCCGGTGCTCCCGGTGGCCTTCAGCGGATCGGCCGGTGCAGGTTCTCCGCGGACGACGGGCCCGGCTCGGCGGACGCGATCCACGGGCCCTCGATCGAGGGGTCGAGGATCCCCTCCTCCAGGAACGTGTAGCGGTCCTCCAGCACCCGCGCGGCCAGCCGCGCGTCACGGGAGTCGGTGTTGTCCCACAGCCGGTCGAACAGCGCGTCGGCGCGGAGCCGCGCCTGGTGGCAGAAGGCGTCGGCGAGCTCGACGGCCCTGACGCCCAGGTCGGCGGCGTCCTCCCGGGCCCGGACGCACGTCGCGGTGATCGCGAACAGCTCGGCGCCGATGTCCACGATCCGGCCCAGGAAGCCCTGCCGGTGCTCCAGCCTCCCCTGCCAGCGGGACATGCCGTAGAAGGTGGACCGGGCCAGCCGGCGGCTCGTCCGCTCCACGTAGCGCAGGTGCGCGGCCAGAGGCCCGAACTCCGCGTAGGAGCCGGGGACGCTGCCCGGACCCGTGACCAGCGTCGGCAGCCACCGCGCGTAGAACCCGCCTGCCTTCGCCGCGGCGCGGAGCCGCGCCGCCGTGTCCAGGGACGGATCGATCAGCCCTCCGGCGGCCGACAGGTGGGCGTCCACCGCCTCGCGGGCGATCAGCAGGTGCATGATCTCGGTGGAACCCTCGAAGATCCGGTTGATCCGCAGGTCGCGGAGCAGCTGCTCGGCGGGGACGCCGCGCTCGCCCCGCGCGGCCAGCGACTCGGCCGTCTCGTAGCCGCGTCCGCCGCGGATCTGGACCAGCTCGTCGGCCACCCGCCAGGCCATCTCCGAGGCGTACAGCTTGGCCAGCGCCGCCTCGATCCGGATGTCGTTGCGCGCGTCGTCGGCCAGCCGGCACGACAGGTTCGTCACCGCCTCCAGGGCGTAGGCCGTGGCCGCGATGAAGCCGATCTTGGTGGCGACCGCCTCGTGCCCGCCGATCGGCCGGCCCCACTGCACCCGCGCCTCGCTCCACTCCCTGGAGATCTTGACCGCCCACTTGGCGATCCCGGCGCAGACGGCGGGCAGGGAGAGCCGCCCGGTGTTGAGCGTGGTCAGCGCGATCTTCAGGCCCTGGCCCTCCCGGCCGATCAGGTTGGCCGCCGGGACGCGCACCCGGTGGAACCTGGTCACACCGTTCTCGATGCCGCGCAGGCCCATGAAGGCGTTGCGCCGCTCGACCGTGATCCCGGGGGTGTCGGCCTCGACGACGAACGCGGAGATCCCCCGCTCGGTGCGGGCCATCACGACCAGCAGGCTCGCGACGACCCCGTTGGTCGTCCACAGCTTCACGCCGTCCAGCACGTAGTCGTCGCCGTCCCGCTCGGCCGTGGTGGCGAGCCGCGCCGGATCGGAGCCGACGTCGGGCTCGGTCAGCAGGAACGCCGACACCTCGCCCTTCGCGCAGCGGGGCAGGAAGGCCCGCTTCTGCTCCTCGGTGCCGAACTGCTTGAGCGGCTTGGGCACCCCGATCGACTGGTGCGCCGACAGCAGCGTGCCGAGCGCCGGATTGTAGGACCCGGCGAGCATCAGCGCCCGGCCGTAGTCGAGGTGGCTCAGCCCGAGCCCGCCGTACCGTTCCTCGATGGTGATCCCGAACGCGCCGAGCTGCGCGAGATCCTTGATCACCTCGTCGGGTATCCGGGCGGTCCGCTCGATCAGCGCCGGATCCACCCGTGTCTCCAGGAAACGCCGCAGGGCGTGCAGGAACCGCTCGCCCTTCTCGGACTCGGCCTCCGGCGGGACCGGCGCCGGATGGACCAGATCGAGGCGGAAGTCGCCCAGGAAGAGCTGCCTGCCGAAGCTGGGCCGGGTCCACTCCTTCTCCCGGGCCTGCTCGGCCACCTCACGTGCCTTGGCGTAATCGGTCATGCTGACCTCCTCGGACGCGGATGCTTCGAGGTTACGCCCCGGTAACAGAGCGGAGAGAGGCCAGGTCACCCCTGGGGAGCAGGAAGGTTCCCGGTGCTGCGGGAAACCCCTGTGTCCCCAGGGGTCCCTACCGCGGCACGCGGGCGACGCAGAAGACCGTCTGCCCGAAGGGCGGGCGGATGAAGCGCTCGATGAAGCGGGTGGTGGGCACCACCGTGCGGTCGTAGATCTTCACCAGCCGGGGGTCGGGGTAGCCCACGCCACCACGGCGGACCGCGGCCCACCAGGCGATGCCGCCGAGGAAGTTGATCGGCTTGAGCACGTCGATGTCCAGGCCCGCCCGGGAGACCGTGCTGCGCAGGGTGGAGGGGGTGTAGCGGGTGACGTGGCCGACCTTGCGGTCGAAGTCTCCGTAGAGCTGCATGTAACCCGGGACCCAGATGACGATCCGCCCGCCGGGGGCGGTCACCGCGGCCAGGGAGCGGAGCGCCTCGACGTCCTCCTCGATGTGCTCCAGGACGTTCATCATCACGACGGTGTCGACCTTCTCGCCGATCGGGATGTCGGTCGGCAGGCCGAACTTCAGCACGTCGATGTCGTCGCGGCCGGCGAAGCGCTTCTTGAGCTGCTCCACGCAGTAGGGGTCGAAGTCGCTGACCACCAGGCGGTCGAGCCGGGGCAGGAACTGCTCGGCGAAGTGCCCGAGGCCGGAACCGATCTCCAGCATGGACCGGCCCACGTGCGGGGCGACCATGTCGAACTCGTACTGCCGGTAGTTCCTGGCCTCGTCCCCACCCAGGTGGTTCTCCAGGGCCTCGTCGCCGGCCGCGGGTTGCACTACGCGGTCATACCCAGACATGAGGTTCCGTCCAGCTCGATCACTCAGGAGCCGCGGCACCGGTCTGGGGCACGCGGCCATGGACAGCCTCAGAGTCTAGTGGCCGTCGCCCGGGGGCGGCCTCGCGAACGGGCCGCGACCTCCCGGACGCGCGCCCCTGCCCGGCTTCCACATCCCCGGGCCCCCGTCTCCGCACGGCTTCCGCATTCCCGGGTGCGGATCCCCGCGCGGCTCCCGCCCCGGGCGCGCGGCTCCGGCCGGGTTCCCGCGCGACCACCCGCCCCCCGGCCCGTCACCCGGCCCGGCCGCGGTTCGCCCGGCGGCGGGACCGTGCTCCTGGTACGGTTCCCTGCGTCCCGCGCGGGCAGGGGCCCTGCCCGCCGTCCACCTCGGCCAGGGAGGCGAAAAGCCCGTTCCCTCCGGTGAGCGGAGGAGTCACGGAAACCACCTTCGTCGGCCGTCACGCCGAGACGGAACAGGTGACCCGCCTGGTACGGCGGGCCCGCCTGGTCACGCTCACCGGGCCGGGCGGCGTGGGGAAGACCCGGCTGGCACGCCGTGTGGCCGGGCTGATCGGGGCGGAGATCCCCGGCGGCTTCCGGATCGCGGACCTGTCCTCGCTGACCGATCCGTACGAGCTACCACGGGCCGTCGCCGCCCTTCTGGGCCTCGTGCCGGGCGACGGGTCCGCCGCGCCGGCCGACGGGTTCGCCGCGCCGGGGCTGGAGGCGCTCGCCGCGCGGCTGGACCCCCGCGGGTCGCTGCTCGTGCTCGACACCTGCGAGCACCTGGCAGAGCCGGTGGCCCGCCTGGCGGTCGCCCTGCTGGAGGCCGCGCCGCGCCTGCGCGTGCTCGCCACCTCCCGCCGGCCGTTGGGCCCGCCGGGCGAGCACGTCTACCCCGTCCCGCCGATGCGGACCGAGGACGCGGTGGCCCTGCTACGCGACCGCGCGGCCATCGGCGGCCCCGCCCCGGCGCCCTTCCCCGTTCCCGGTCCCGGCTCCGGCCAAGGCTCCGGCCCGAACCCGAACCCGAACCCGGACGGGCTGGCCGCGCTCTGCGAGCGGCTCGACCGGATCCCGCTGGCCGTCGAGCTGGCCGCCGTACGGCTGAGCGCCATGTCGTCCGCGTTCTCGCCCGCGCTGCTCGCACGGCCCCTGGACGACCGCCACACCGGGCCGCCCCGCGGCGACGGCCCGGTACGGCACCGGTCGATGCACGCGGCCGTGGGCCGGAGTCACGAGCTGTGCGATCCGATCGAGCGACTCCTGTGGGCTCGGCTGTCCGTCTTCCGAGGCGGATTCGACCTGGAGGCGGCCGAGCGGGTCTGCGCGGGCGGGCCGCTCCCGGCCGGGGCGGTGCTCGACGCGCTGACCGGGCTGGCCGACCAGTCTCTCGTGCGGCGGGAGGAGCACCCGGCCGGGACGCGGCTGAGCATGCTGGACACCGTCCGGGAGTTCGGCGCCGAATGGCTGCTCCGGCTGGGGGAGACCGATGAGGTCGGGGGCCGTCACCGTGACCACTACCTTCACCTGGCCGGGCGCTGCGCCGAGGAGTGGCCCGCGGGGCAGGCCGAGTGGGCCGGGCGGATGCGTGCCGAGCGGCACAACCTCCGCGCGGCGCTCGACCTGTGCCTGGCCGATCCCGCGCGGGCGCGGGCCGGTGCGGCGCTGGCCGGCTCCCTGTGGTTCCTGTGGATCTGCTGCGACCTGCCGGACGAGGGCCGCCACTGCCTGGACGCGGCGCTCCGGGCGCACGCCGAGCCCGGCCCGGAGCGGTTCCGCGTCCTGTGGGCCCGGGCGTGGGCGGCCCTGCGCCAGGGGCGGCCGGAGACCGCCGGACGGCTGCTCGACCGGCTGCGCGCGGAGGACCGCGACGGTCGCGCCACAGGCCACGCGCTCCACGCCGAGGGGCTGATCGCCCTGGCGCGTCGCGAGTTCACCCGTGCCGCCGGGCTGTTCCGCCGGGCCGCGGACCGGCAGGCGGCCGGCGGGATGTCCCCGGGGCCGCCGGCCTGCCACGCGCTGGCCGCCCTGAGCCTGCTGGCCGCCGACCGTACGGCGGAGGCCGCGGAGATCCTGGCCCGGGACCGGCGGCCGCGCGACGACCCCGGCGGGGAATGGAGCCGCGTCCACACGGAGTACGCCCTGGCCTGGATCGAGCGGACAGGGAACCGCGGCCGTACGGCGGCACGCCACGCACGGGCGGCGCTGGCCGGCGCGTGGCGGCTGGGGGACCCGCTCCTGACGGTGGCCTGCCTCGAACTGGTCGCCTGGACGGTAACCGCCCCGCCGGGCGTGACGGGAGAAGCGCCGGGGACGGCCGGGAGCGCGACGGGTGCGATGGACGCGGCGGGCGCGACGGACGCCGGTGCCGGGCGGCCGGGGGACGCCGACCCGGGCGTGCCGGCCGGGAACGCGGAGACGGAGGCCGCCGGCGGGCGCGTGGCGGCCGGGCTGCTGGGAGCGGCCCGGTCCGCCCGGTCCGTCCGCGACCCCGGCGGCTCCCGGGAGTCACCGGAGTCGCCGGCGGCCTGCCGGCCGATCGACGCAATGATCCGCCGGTGGGCCGTGTCGGAGGCCGTCCGGGCGCTCGGTGGTGCAGGATTCGACACCCGATTCACCGAGGGAATGGCCTTTGACCTGGGCTTCGCCGTCGAATATGCGCTGGGGGAGAAGAATCCGTAACCGTCGCCGCCGGCTCGGGTCGGCTCCGCCGCCGCTTCCGTGGTTGGCTTGCCACCTCACGCGGGGGGGTGCGAAGCGGTGGGGCAGACGCGCACGCGCCGGGGGAACGTCCCGGCGGAGATCAGCAGCCTCGTCGGGCGGCGCGAGGAGCTCGGGGAGATCGCCGCGCTGGTGGCCCGGTCGCCGCTGGTGACCCTCACCGGCGCCGCCGGGGTGGGCAAGACCAGGCTCGCGCTCAGGGCGGCCGGCGTGCTCGGCGGCTCCTTTCCCGGCGGGGCGTGGTTCGCCGAGCTGTCGGCCGAGCAGAACGGCGCACTCGTCGGTCATCGGGTCGCCGCGGTCCTCGGCCTGCCCGAGCAGGCGGCCCGGCCCCAGACCGAGGTGCTGGCCGACTCCCTCGCCGACCGGCGGATGCTGCTGGTCCTGGACACCTGCGACCACCTGGCCGGCGCCTGCGCGGAGCTGCTGCGCGTGGTCCTGGCCCGGGCCCCGCACGTCCGGGTGATCGCCACCTGCCGCCGCCCGCTCGGTGTGCCCGGCGAGCGGGTCCTGCGGGTCGGACCCCTGGACGTGAGCGGTCCCGGTTCCGACGCGGTGCGGCTGCTCACCGAGCGGGCCCGCGCGGCGGTGCCCGGCATCACCCTCGACGAGGCGGAGGCGACCCGGATCTGCCGGCTGCTGGACGGCGTCCCGCTCGCCATCGAACTCGCCGCCCGGCGGCTGCGGGCGCTGTCGGCCCGGCAGGTCGCCGAACGGCTGG
Source organism: Streptosporangium sp. NPDC004379 (assembly GCF_042873875.1). Classification (NCBI taxonomy): domain Bacteria; kingdom Bacillati; phylum Actinomycetota; class Actinomycetes; order Streptosporangiales; family Streptosporangiaceae; genus Streptosporangium; species Streptosporangium sp. NPDC004379. The sequence continues at coordinate 16,503 of NZ_JBIAMC010000007.1, read as the reverse complement.
ACGACCGCCTCGGGCTGCTCACCGGCGGCGGCCCCGCGCCTTTCGGGCGGCATCGGACGCTGCGCACCGCGGTCGGCTGGAGCCACGAACTGTGCTCCCCCATCGAGCGCCTGCTCTGGGCCCGGTTGTCGGTGTTCCCCGGAGAGTTCGGCGCCGGTGACGCGCGTGCGGTGTGCGGCGACGAGGCGCTCGCCGACCCGCCGCTGGCCCGGCTGGCGGAGGCATCCCTGCTGGAGACCAGGGGAGGCCGTTACCGGATGCTCGGCATGACCCGCGACTACGGCGGGGAATGGCTGCGCCGCCTGGGCGAGGAGGACGTCCTCTTCCGCCGCCACCGCGACCACTACCTCGCCGCCGCGCGTCGTGCCGGAGCCGAGTGGTACGGCCCGCGCCAGCGGGAATGGGCCGTCTGGGCCCACAGGGAACTGCCCAACCTGCGGGCGGCCCTCGAACGCGGCGACGACCCCGACCTGCCCGGCGCGCTCTGGTTCGCCTGGTGCTGCCTCGGCCTGGCCGGTCCGGGCCGCCGTTACCTCGACCGCTCGCTGCTCCGTCACACCCGGCCGGGTCCGGCGCGGACCCTGGCCCTGTGGGCGCGGGCGCAGACGGCCCTCACCGCCGGCGACGCGACGGCCGCCCACGCCGGAGCCGCGGAGGCGTACGAGGCCGCGACGGCCGGGGACGACCCGGACATCGCGGGGCGGGCGCTGCAGTGCGCCGCGGCGGCCGCCCTCGCCCTCGGCGACCCGGGGGAGGCCGGACGCCTCGCGGTCGCGGCGTTCGAACGGCTCGGGCGGGCCGCCCGGGACGTCCGGGACCACCTCGGTCTCGCTCTCGCCGAGGTGACGCTCGCCCGGATCCTGTGCGCGCAGGGGGCGTTCGACCGGGCGGTGGCGATACTCGACCGGCGGGCGCGCCGCGCCGTGCGCGGTGAGCTGTGGACGCGCGCGGAGGGCGAGCAGGTGCGCTCGCTGGCCGAACTGGGCCGGGGGGACGCCGACGCGGCCGAGGCCTGTGCGCGGACGGCGCTCGACGCCAGGTGGCGCCTGGGTGACGGGACCGGCGCCGCCCTGGCGATGGAGCAGCTCGCCGCGGTGGCGGCGCGCCGCGGTGACGGGCGGCGGGCCGCCTGGCTGCTGGGGGCGTCCCGGCGGGCGCGGGAGGACTCGGGCACCTCGGCGAACGGCGGGCCGGTCCACGGCACGCCAGGCTTCGCCGTCGGGTGGGAGCGGACGGAGCGGAAGGCCCGGGCGCTCGCGGGGGACGCCGCGCACGACCGGGCGTTCGCCCGGGGACTGGCCACGGCCCCGGAGACCGCCGTGGCGCTGATCCGGAAGGTCGGAGACGGCGTGCACCCGCCCACCGGACGCGCCTCCTCCCGAGCCTGACCTCCGGTCCCGATCTCCCGGTCCCGATCTCCCGGTCCCGATCTCCCGGTCCCGATCTCCCGGCCCCGATCCTCTCGAACCAGGGGCTTTTCGGTCCTGGCCCGACCTCTCCCGTGTCCGAGCCTCGCCGACCTTCGCCGACCTCCGTCGACCTTCGCCGACCTTTGCCGACCTTGGCCGGCCCTCCCGAACCCGACCTCCCCTGGGTTCCCCGTTCAGGGCCATCGGATCCGGCGGGCCGTCGCCCTGATCCGGCAAAAGGGATGTTTCCGTAATTTCCCTACGCGTGGGGGGAAGTTCGGCCTCGGTGCGGCGGTGAGATTTGCGCCGCAGGAGAAGGAAACCCCCACCGGAAAGGGGCCTGAGACCCGGTCCGTGACCCTGACGGGATGCGATGCCTGAACGACGCACATTCAGCAGGAGGGAGCGCGAACCGGTGGAACCCCATCCATGGTGGCGAGGGAACCTGCCCGCGGAACCGAACGGTTTCGTCGGACGCCAGGCCGAGGTCACGAAAGCGCTGAAACTCCTGGCCGAAACCTCATCGGTCACGCTCACCGGCGCGGCGGGCGTCGGCAAGACGCGGATCGCCCTCAGGGCCGCGGCGGAGTGCCGGGACTTCCACCCGGACGGCGCCTGGCTGGTGGAACTGTCAGGCGAACGCGACGGCGGCCTGCTCCCGCACGCCGTCGCGGCCGTCATGGGCATGCCCGAGCGGTCGGCCCGGCCGCAGGACGACCTGCTCGTCGAGTTCCTGGCGAGCAAACACCTCCTGCTGGTCCTCGACTCCTGCGACCGGCTCGCCACCGCCTGCCGCGGGCTCGCCGCCCGCATCCGGGCCGAGGCGCCGGGCGTGCGCCTCCTGCTCACCTCCCGGCAGCCGCTCGGACTGCCGCACGAGGCGGTGCTTCCCGTGGAACCGTTCCGTCCCCCGATCCCGCGGGCCCCGGCTTCGAGACCCCCTGCCTCGTGGGCCTTCGCCCCGTGGACTCCGGACCCGTGGCCCCCGGCGCGGCGGAACCCGGACCCGTACCCGGCCGAGGCCGCGACCGACGAGGCGCTCCGGGTCTTCCTCGACCGGGCCGAGGCGGTGGCGCCCGGCATGGTGACGGGCGAGGCGGAGATCGGGGCCGCCGAGCGGATCTGCCGGCTGCTCGGAGGCGTCCCGCTCGCCCTGGAACTCGCCGCCGGGCAGCTCCCGGCGGCCCCGCCTCGCATCGGCTCCTTCCCCGCGAACCCACGTCCGACCGGCCCGGCCATTTCGTCCCGCACCGGCTCCCTCTCCGCGAACCCACGTCCGACCGGCCCGGCCATTTCGTCCCGCACCGGCTCCCTCCCTGCGGCTCCGCGCTCCACCGGCCCGGACGTTCGGCCTCTTCCCGGCCCGGCTCCCACCGGCCCGGCCGCTTCGCCTTCCACCGCGTCTCTTCCGGCGGGACCGGTGGAGTGGCTCGCCGACCGGCTGGAGGAGCGGTTCGATTCCCGAGCGGTCGTCCAGCCGTCCTTCTTCCGGCCCCAGCGGCTGCGCGCCGTGATCGACTGGAGTCACGAGTCTTGCTCCCCGGCCGAACGGCTGCTCTGGGCCCGCCTGTCGGTCTTCGCCGGGCCCATCGACCCGGAGTCCGCCCGGTGGGTGTGCGGCGACGAACGTCTCACCGACGTGCCGGGCCTGCTGACCGGCCTCTCGGCCAAGGGACTGCTCACCCCGGTCCCCGGCGGCTACCGGCAGCCGGAACCGGTCAGGGAGTACGGCGCGGAGCGCCTGGCCCGGCTCGGGGAGGAGGACCGCACGGTCCGGCGGCACCGCCACCACCACCTCGGCCTGGCCCGTCGCGCCGAAGCCGGATGGTACGGCCCGGCGCAGGAGGAGTGGGCCGCCCGCCTGCGGTTCTCGCTGCCCGACCTGCGCCGCGTGCTCGGCTCACCGTCCGATCCGCTGTCCGCCGAGCTCGCCGGGGCCCTGTGGATCGTCTGGCACTGCCTGGGCCGGCTGAACGAGGGCCGCCGCCACCTGGGACGGGCGATCGCCGCCGCGCCGGTGGCCGACCCCGGCCTGCCCCGGCTCCTGTGGGCCGACGCGTGCGTGGCCGCCGCCCAGGGAGATTCGGAGCGCGCCCACCGCAGGGCCGAGGCGGCGCTGTCGGCCGCCCGCGACTGGTCCGACCACGCGGCCGCGGGGCACGCCCGCCTGGCACTGGCCTGCCAGGCGCTGCTCACCGGCGCCCTCGGCGAGGTACGGCCCGCCGTACGGCGGGCCCGCGAGCATTTCCACCGCGCCGGGGTGATGACCGTCGGCGAGCCGCTCGCCCTGGTGGTCGCGGCGATCGCGGACACCTGGCGCGGTGAGTTCGCCCGGGCGGTCACCGTGCTGGAGGAGGCCGGGCGGCTGTGCGAGGCCCGCGGCGAGCTCTGGGCCCGCGCCCAGTGCGATCACGTGCTGTCCATCGCCCGGCTCGGCCTCGGCGAGGCCGACGAGGCGGCGCGGGCGGCCGGACGGTCGCTCGCCGCCCGGTGGCGCCTGCGCGACACGGCGGGCGCGGCGGAGACCCTGGGCCAGCTCGCGGTGATCGCCTCGATCCAGGGCGACGCCCGCCGTACGGCCCGCCTCCAGGGGGCCGAGAAGCGGATGCGCGGCCTGTCCGGGGCGCGCGGATCCGGCCGGGAGAGCGTGTGCGAGCCCGGGACGGTCGCCGAGAGGACGGCCCGGCAACTCCTCGGTGACGACGCCTACGACGCCGCCTTCGCCGAGGGGTACGACGACGACCCCGGCTCCGCGGCGCTCCACGCCCTCGGCTGAGGCTCCGGAACGATCGGCGTGTGCCCATGGACGTCCGCGGGGCGCATGTCCTCGGCCGTCCTCGGCTGAGGGTTCACCACTGAGGATTCACCACGAGCCTGAGGGCCTCCGCGTGCCCGCGGGCTTCTTCCACGTGCCCGGGGGTTCGCACCGCGTCCGTTCCGGGTCATACGCCGGAATCCCGGTTCTCCCGTATTCGAGGCACGGCGTCCGTTCCGAGCGGCTCGCCGGAATCCCGGTTCGCCCGCACCCGGGGTCCTCCCGCACCCGGAGACTCCGCGTGTCCCGGTGATTCTCCGGGTCCGGGGCTTCCCCGGGGACGCCGCGATGCGGTGGAATCTTGGGGCCCGCCCCGATCCCGGGGCGGCGCCCCCCCGAAGGAGCCCCCCGACGGACGACGACGAGGCGATCGCCCGTTCCCTGGACGGCGACCTTGCGGCCTACGAGGTCCTGGTCGCCCGCTACAGCGCGCTCGCGCACCGCACGGCGGCGATGCTCGGGGCCGGCGACGAGGCCGAGGACGTCGTCCAGGAGGCGTTCGTCAAGGCGTACCGCCACCTGGGCGGTTTCCGGCGCGACGCGCCGTTCCGCCCCTGGCTGCTGCGGATCGTGGCCAACGAGACCCACGACCTGACCCGTTCCCGGGGCCGTCGCGCGGAGCTGACCGCACGGGTCACCGAGCTCGACCCGCCGGGCGCGGCGCAGAGCTCCGAGGACGCGGCCGTCGCCACCGACCGGCGCACCCGCCTCCTCGGCCTGGTACGCGCGCTTCCGGAACGGGAACGTCAGGCCGTCGTCTGCCGGTACTTCCTGCAGCTGTCCGAGGCCGAGACCGCGCAGGTGCTCGGGCTGCCGGTCGGCACCGTCAAGTCCCGGACCTCCCGGGGCCTGCGCCGGCTGCGCGAGGAGGTGGACCGTGACCTCACCTGACGACGCCCCGCGGGGCGTCCCGCCCGAGGACGCCGGAGCCGGTGGCCGAGTGCCGGCCGATGACGGTTTTTCCCGGGCCGCCAGGCCCGGTGCCCCCGGTGCCCCCGATGGCGTCGGTGGCGTCGAGTCCGCGCTCCTGGCCCTGGGAGAGGTCCTGGAGACATCCGCGCCGCCCCCGGCCGAGGTGGCGGCGGCCGTACGGGCCCGGCTCGAAGCCGCCGGGGAGGGCCGTCCCGCCGGGGCGCCCACCGGCGCGGGGCCGCGCCCGGAGCCGCCCGCCCGCCGTGGGGCGCGACGCGCGCCGGCACGGCGCGGCGACGGCCGGGGGCCGGGGCGCGTCACCCGGCGGCGCGCGGCCGTCGCGGTCGCGGTCGCCGCCGCCCTCCTCCTGGGGGTCACCCCGGCGGGGCAGGCGGCGGTCGCCCGGGTCCTGAGGTTCGCCGGGATCGAGCTGCGCGTCGGCGGCCCCGGACCGCTGCCCGCCGGGGTGGCCGCGCCGCTGCCGGGGGAGCGGCGGGTCACGCTGGAGGAGGCCCGGCGGCAAGCGGCCTTCCCCGTCTCGGTCCCCGCCGGGCTGGAGGACCCCGCCGACGTACGGGTCGCCGACGGCGGGCGGGTGGTGTCGCTGCTCTGGCCGGGTGTCCGGCTGGACGAGTACGACGGGGTGCTCCAGGTGGTCTTCCGCAAGGAACTGGGACCGCCCTGGCCCGAGCAGGTGACGGTCGGAGCCTCGCAGGGGTGGTGGATCCCGGGCCCGCACGGCCTGATCTACCTGCCCCGCACGGCGGTCGGCGAGGCGCCCGCCCGTCCCCGCCGGGCGGACCCGACCCTCATCTGGCAGAAGGGGCGGACGGGCCTGCGCCTGGAGGGGGTCGCGGACCTCCGGCGGGCCCTGGAGATCGCCAGGTCGACCCGCTGAGCCCACTGAACCCATCGAGCCCACCGGGTCAACTGAGCCCGCTGAACCCATCGAGCCCGTCGGGGCCGCCGAGCCCTCCGGCCCGGGGCCTCGCCGACCGGCCGGATCCGCTCGGATCCCGGAGCCCGCCGCGGCCCCCGGGACCTCCGCCCCGCCCCGCCGGGTCCCGCCGTACGGCTCAGGCCGGGGACGCCAGCCAGTCGTCGATCTCCGCGAGGAGGTCCCGGCGCACGTGCTCCGGGGCCGCCGACGCCCTGACGGACTGCCGGGCCAGCTCGGCGAGCTCCGCGTCGGTGAAGCCGTACACCTCCCTGGCCAGCTCGTACTGGCGCAGCAGCCGCGAGCCGAACAGCAGGGGGTCGTCGGCGCCCAGCGCGATCGACACGCCCGCGTCGAACAGCCGCCGCAGCGGCACGTCCTCGGCCCGCTCGGCCACGCCGAGCCCGACGTTGGAGGACGGGCAGACCTCGCAGGTGATCCCCCGCTCCGCCAGGCGCTCCATGAGCCGCTCGGACTCGGCCGCCCGCACACCGTGCCCGACCCGGTCGGCGCCCAGCAGGTCGACGCACTCGGCCACGCTGCCGGAGCCCAGTAGCTCCCCGCCGTGCGGCAGGGACAGCAGCCCGGCCCGCTTGGCGAGCCGGAACGCCCCGTCGAAGTCGCGGGCCCGGCCCCGGCGCTCGTCGTTGGACAGGCCGAACCCGACCACGCCCTGGTCCATGTGACGGGAGGCGAGCCTGGCGAGCGTCTTGGCGTCGAGGGGGTGCCGGGTGCGGTTGGCGGCCACCACGACGGCCACGCCGATCCCCGCGTGCCCGGCGGCCTTGCGCGCGGCGTCGAGCATCAGCTCCAGGGTCGGGGTGAGGCCGCCGAACCGGTGGGCGTATCCCGACGGGTCCACCTGGATCTCCAGCCAGCGCGACCCCTCCGCCGCCTCGTCCTCGGCGGCCTCCCGCAGCAGCCGGTAGACGTCGTCCTCCCGCTGGAGGACCGACCGGGCGATGTCGTACAGCCGCTGGAAGCGGAACCAGCCGCGCTCGTCGGTCGCCCGCAGCTTCGGAGGCCAGTCCCTGACCAGCGCGTCCGGCAGGTGCAGGCCCTGCTCGCGGGCCAGCTCCACCAGGGTGGTGTGCCGCATCGAGCCGGTGAAGTGCAGGTGGAGATGGGCCTTGGGCAGTGCGCGCAGGGGACGTGCCATTTCCATATGGTGCCCTACCCGCGGCGCTCCCGCGCACCGTACGTCGGGCCGGCCCGCGACGGGAGACAGCAGGGACGATTGGGGCTCCAGGGGAAGACGGGTTTCACCATGCGGTTACTCTACGACTCTTTATGCTTACTTTACGTTATGGAGGGCCGGGCCGCAGACGGCGGCCCCGCACGCGCAGGAGGCACCCATGAGACGCGTGACCACCACACTCGGCGTCCTCGCCGCGGCCGCGGCGCTCGCGCTGACCGTCTCCCACCCCGCCCAGGCGGCCCAGGGAGCGCTGATCGTCAACGGAGCGGTCTACTACGACCCCAGCGGCTGCTACGGCTCCGACGTCTTCCCGCTCGACGTCAACAACCAGAGCGACGGCTACGCCTACATCTGGAACGGCCCCTACTGCACCGGGGAGGTCGTCCTCGTGCTGAGCCCGGACACCGCCGCCGTCGTGGAGGAGGGGGTCAGCGTCTCCGTCGAGTGAGCCCGGCCCGGCCGCGGGGCGCGCCTCCCCGCGGCCGGACGGCCGGCGCCCCGGGCAGGGCCGCCGGCCGGGCGTCCCGCGGCGGGGCCGGCCACCGTACGGCCGGCGCGCCTGGACGGGCGCCCCCGGGTGAGGGGGCGGCGCGGGCCGGGCCCGGCCCGCCGAGGATCCGTACCGCTAGCGCCCCTGGGTGAGGAACTTGGCGACCCGGCTGACGCCCTCGGCGAGGTCGTCGTCGCCGAGCGCGTAGGACAGCCGGAAGTAGCCCGGGGTGCCGAACGCCTCGCCGGGCACGAGCGCGACCTCGGCCTCCTCCAGGATCAGCTCGGCGAGCTCGGCGGACGTCTGCGGACGCCGGCCGCCGAAGTCCCGGCCCAGCAGCTCCTTGACCGACGGGTACGCGTAGAAGGCGCCCTTGGGCTCCGGGCAGACCACACCGGGGATGTCGTTCAGCATGCGGACCATGGTCCTGCGGCGGCGGTCGAACGCCTCGCGCATCTCCGCCACGGCCGCCAGGTCGCCGGAGACGGCCGCCAGCGCGGCGGCCTGGGCCACGTTGGAGACGTTGGAGGTGGCGTGCGACTGCAGGTTGGTCGCGGCCTTGACGACGTCCTTGGGCCCGATCAGCCAGCCGACCCGCCAGCCGGTCATCGCGTAGGTCTTGGCGACGCCGTTCAGGACGACGACCCTGTCGCCGAGCTCGGGGACGGCGGCGGCGATGCTCACGAAGCTCGCGTCGCCGTACGTCAGGTGCTCGTAGATCTCGTCGGTGACGACCCACAGGTCGTGCTCGGCGGCCCACCGGCCGATCGCCTCGACCTGCTCGGGGCTGTGGACGGCCCCGGTCGGGTTGGACGGCGAGACGAACAGCAGGACCTTGGTCCGGTCGGTGCGGGCCGCCTCCAGCTGCTCGACGCTCGCGAGGTATCCCGTGGTCTCGTCGGTCACGACATCGACCTGGACGCCGCCCGCCAGCTTGATCGCCTCGGGGTAGGTCGTCCAGTACGGCGCGACGACCAGGACCTCGTCGCCCGGGTCGAGCAGCGTGGCGAACGCCTCGTAGACCGCCTGCTTGCCGCCGTTCGTGATCAGCACCTGGGCCGCCTCGACCCGGTAGCCGGAGTCGCGGAGCGTCTTGTCGGCGACGGCCTGCTTCAGCTCGGGAAGGCCGCCGGCCGGGGTGTACTTGTGGAACCGGGGGTTCCGGCACGCCTCGACGGCCGCCTCGACGATGTAACCGGGAGTCGGGAAGTCCGGCTCGCCCGCGCCGAAGCCGATGACCGGGCGGCCCGCCGCCTTCATGGCCTTGGCCTTGGCGTCCACGGCGAGCGTGGCGGACTCGGAGATCGCGGAGATGCGCGCTGAGATGCGAGGACGGGTCATGGCTCCATGGTTACAGAACCGTGGCCCGCCTCCCGACGCCCATCCATGATGTGGACGCGGCCCGCGCCGGACCGGGCGGATTCGTGGGGCCGAAATCGTACGGCTCCGCCCCGGGCGGGGCGGAGAGCGACCCGGCGGGTGGAAAGGAGGCGTGACCAGGACGATCGTCCCCCGGTTCGACGTACGGGCCATTCACCCGTAGACTCCGGCATGGTCTTACCGCCTTCCGCGTGAATCGGCGGTCAAGACCGTGAGCCACGGACAAACTTCGGTCCAACCGATGTATGGTGGTTCATGTCTTAGGGCACTAGCGCAATTGGTAGCGCACCGGTCTCCAAAACCGGCGGTTGGGGGTTCGAGTCCCTCGTGCCCTGCGAGGAGCGGTCCGCGCATCAGGGCGTCTAGCGCGCCGCAGACATGCGTTGGACACGACGGATTTCGGGTGAGGACTGTGGCGATCGACACGCGCGGCGAAACCGCAGACAAGCCGAGCGGTGAGAAGAAGGCCAAGCGTACTTCTCCTGCCCTTTTCTACCGACAGGTCATCGCTGAGCTGCGCAAGGTCATCTGGCCCACGCGCAAGGAGCTCATCTCTTACACCGTCATCGTCCTGGTCTTTGTTCTGATCATGGTCGCGATCGTGGCCGGTTTCGACGCGATCCTCACCGAGGGCGTGCTGCGGATCTTCGGCGGAGCCTGATCCGCCTCCGGGCGCGTTCGTCACCGCGTCGTACCGCGGTAAGTCAATAGCCATCGACGGAAAGAGAATGAGTCACCGTGTCCGAGTCTTCACAGGCGGCCGGCGAGCACCCCGAGGAGCGGGTGAGCGAGCCGGAAGAGGCCGTCGACGTCGAGGCGAGCTCGCCGGTCGAGCCCGCCGAGTCTGACGTCGAGGCCGACGCCGAGGCCGAGGAGGCCCCGGCCGGCGCCGTCGACGAGGACGGAGACGTCCTTCCCGACGTCGACCCGGTCGAGGAGTTCAAGCGCGAGCTGCGGGGCCAGTACGGCGAGTGGTACGTCATCCACTCCTACGCCGGCTACGAGAACCGCGTGAAGTCCAACATCGAGACCCGCACGCAGTCCCTCAACATGGAGGATTACATCTTCCAGGTCGAGGTGCCGACCCATCACGTGACCGAGGTCAAGAGCGGCAAGCGTCAGCTCGTCAAGGAGCGGGTGCTGCCCGGCTACGTCCTCGTCCGGATGGAGCTCACCGACGAGTCATGGTCCGCGGTGCGCAACACCCCCGGCGTGACCGGCTTCGTCGGCCTGTCCAACAAGCCGAGCCCCTTGAGCATCGACGAGGTCGCCAAGCTGCTCGCGCCCGAGCCGTCCGAGGAGACCAAGAAGACGACCGCCAAGGCCGCCGCCGCGACCGTCGACTTCGAGGTCGGCGAGTCCGTCACGGTCATGGACGGCCCCTTCGCGACACTTCCCGCGACGGTCAGCGAGATCAGCGTCGAGTCGCAGAAGCTCAAGGTGCTGGTGTCGATCTTCGGCCGCGAGACCCCGGTTGAGCTGTCGTTCAACCAGGTCTCGAAGATCTGACCGGTTCACATACACTAAGTCGTTCGGTGGCCGTGTCCGCGAAGCACGGCCCGCCGACATGCTCCCGCACGCTCTGCGCGGGAGCCGCGTCAACCTGAAGAGGACCCGGAGAAAACCATGCCTCCTAAGAAGAAGATCGCGGCACTGGTCAAGGTCCAGCTTCCCGCTGGCCAGGCCACGCCCGCCCCGCCGGTCGGTACCGCCCTCGGTCCGCACGGCGTCAACATCATGGACTTCGTGAAGCAGTACAACGCTGCCACCGAGGCCCAGCGCGGCAACATCATCCCCGTTGAGATCACCATCTTCGAGGACCGCAGCTTCACCTTCGTCACGAAGACGCCCCCGGCGCCTGAGCTGATCAAGAAGGCCGCCGGTGTGGCCAAGGGCTCGGCCGTCCCGCAGAAGGACAAGGTCGGCAAGCTGACCCGCGACCAGCTGCGCGAGATCGCCCAGACCAAGATGCAGGACCTCAACGCCAACGACATCGAGGCGGCCGAGAAGATCATCGCCGGCACCGCCCGGTCGATGGGCATCACGATCGCCGACTAGCCACGGCGAGCCGGGCGTGAGCGGGCGCGGACCGAGGAGGTCCGGCGGTCCCGCGGAGGTCCCGGAGGCGGGCGCGGCCGACGTCGCGCCGGCACCACAATCTCGAAGCAAGTGGAGGGGCCAGGCGCTGGCCCGTACCACGGACACTCGGATCCAGGAGTGAGCAAGTGAAGCGCAGCAAGGGTTACCGCAACGCAGCGGCCCAGATCGACCGCGAGAACCTCTACAGCCCCGCCGAGGCGGTCAAGCTGGCCAAGGAGACGAGCGTCTCCAAGTTCGACGCGACCGTCGAGGTCGCGCTGCGGCTGGGCGTCGACCCCCGCAAGGCCGACCAGATGGTCCGCGGCACCGTCAACCTCCCGCACGGCACCGGTAAGACCGCCCGGGTCCTGGTCTTCGCGACCGGTGACCGTGCCGAGGAGGCCCGCGCCGCGGGCGCCGACATCGTGGGCGCCGACGAGCTGATCGACGAGGTCGCCAAGGGCCGCCTCGACTTCGACGCGGTCGTCGCCACGCCCGACCTCATGGGCAAGGTCGGCCGCCTGGGCCGCGTGCTCGGCCCGCGTGGCCTGATGCCGAACCCCAAGACCGGCACCGTCACCCCGGCCGTCGGCAAGGCCGTCACCGACATCAAGGGCGGCAAGATCGAGTTCCGGGTCGACCGGCACTCGAACCTGCACTTCATCATCGGCAAGGTGTCGTTCACCGAGCGTCAGCTCGTCGAGAACTACGCCGCCGCCCTTGAGGAGGTGCTGCGTCTCAAGCCGTCCGCGGCCAAGGGCCGCTACGTCAAGAAGGTCGCCTTCACCACGTCCATGGGCCCCGGCATCCCCGTCGACCCGAACGTGACGCGGGTGGCGGCCGCCGACGCCGACGCCTGACGGCGATCACCTCTCCGAACGCGCGAACCCGCGCGGATCCCCGCTACGGCGGGGATCCGCGCGGACCTGGGGCCTCAGCCGAATCGGCCATTCGGTTGAGGCCCTTCGTGTTTCCTTCGTTCCTCCGGACGACGCGGACGACAGGTTCGCCGCGTAATGTCGAGGGCAGTTGAGGGGGAAACGAAGGGGTGATGATTAATGCGCCGATATGCTCCCGCAGTCGCGCTGGGTGCGGCCGCGCTGGTCACGGTCACGGGATGCGGTGCGCAGAGCGCCGGGTCCGGGGGGACGAGTGCCGCCTCCCTCGGGAACATCAAGCTGGCCGCCGCCGACGCGGTGCTGCAGAGCGCGCGGCAGGCGGAGGAGGCCACCTCCTACACCGCCGATCTGGTCGCCGAGACCACCGGCGGTGACCACGGGACGGGCAAGATCCAGGGCACCGTGCGGTACCAGAGCAAGCCCGCTCTCGCCGCGGACGTCACGCTGAACACGATCACCTTCGGCGGGCAGAACGTCCCCGGCGGGGTGCGCGCGGTCCTCACCGGCGACTCGGTCTACGTGAAGTCGGATGCCCTGCGGCAGTTCGCCGACACGACCAAGCCGTGGGCCAAGGTCTCGCTCACCGATCTCGAATCCGGCGAGCAGGCCAAGATCCGTGACTTCATGACCCAGGCCCAGCAGTTCGACCTGGCCGGGACGGTCAAGATGCTCACGACGTCCGAGGACGTCAAGGCGGTGGGCACCGAGACGGTCGGCGGCGTGGAGACCACCCACTACAGCGGCACCTTCCCGGTGGACAAGGCCGCCCAGGCGGCCGACCCGGCCAGGCGTGAGCAGCTCCAGCGCCAGCTCGCGCAGGTCAAGGACGTGAAGTTCGACCTGTGGGCCGACGCTCAGAGCCTGCCCCGCAAGGTCACGCTGAGCGGCTCGGAGCAGGGCGCCACGTTCAACGCGACGGCGCTCTTCAAGAACTTCAACGAGCCCGTGCAGATCGCGGATCCCCCCGCCGAGCAGGTGGAGGAGCTGCGCGGGCGCACCGGCGGCAACTGACGCCCCCGCCCGGCTCGACCGGCCTCTCGTACGGCCCGCGCCCCGGCCCCCTGTGGTCCGGGGCGCGGGCCGTACGGCTTCGAGGGCGGCGTCGTCGATCCGCGGGCCTGTGCGCGCCGTACGGGCCCGGCGGTGCCATGCGGATCCGGGCGCGCCGCCGTACGTCCGGCAGGGCCCGGAGAACCGGGGAGAGCGCCGGGGGCGGACACGGTTCGTACGGCGATTTGGCGCACGCCCCGGCAGGGCGTATGCTGTCCGTGCCGAAGACCGCCGGTCGTCGTCATGCCTCATGGTGTGGCGACCCAAGGATCCACGTCGTGGACGGCCCGCGTAGGTGTGTAGTGAGTTTCCATTGGGAAAATGTCTTCCTTATGTGAGCCCCGTGCGCCTGCGCCGGGGCTTGTTCTTTTCTCGGGCCTTTGCCGGCGGCACATCTGGAAGGAGGCCCATGGCGAAGGCGGAGAAGGCGACGGCCGTAGCCGAGCTCAAGAGCAGCTTCGAAGGCTCGAGCGCCGCCGTTCTGACCGAGTACCGCGGTCTCACCGTCGCGCAGCTCAAGGAGCTGCGTGTCTCTCTCGGTGAGAATGCGAAGTTCGCCGTGGTGAAGAACACGCTGACCAAGATCGCGGCCAACGAGGCCGGGATCAACCAGCTCGACGGCCTGCTCGCGGGCCCGTCGGCGATCGCGTTCGTCAAGGGCGACGTGGTCGAGGCTGCCAAGAGTCTGCGTGACTTCGCCAAGGCCAATCCCCTCCTGGTCATCAAGGGCGGTGTCGTCGACGGCAAGTCGATGACGCCGGACGAGATCAGCAAGCTTGCCGACCTTGAGTCGCGTGAGGTTCTCCTCGCGAAGCTGGCCGGTGCTCTGAAGGCCAAGCAGGGCCACGCGGCCGCTGTCTTCAGCGCGCTGCCCACCAACATGGCTCAGCTGGCCGAGGCCCTGCGCGCGAAGCGCGCGGAGGCGGGCGAGTAGGTCCGCGCAGGCGGCCCGGGGGATTAGCGCACACGAACCGCGGTCCCAGTTCTTAAGTTCTTAGATCCATACGGAGGAAACCATGGCGAAGCTCACCACCGACGAGCTGCTCGACGCTTTCAAGGAGATGACCCTCCTTGAGCTGTCCGACTTCGTGAAGCTCTTCGAGGAGACCTTCGACGTCAAGGCTGCCGCCCCGGTCGCCGTCGCGGCCGCCCCGGCCGCCGGTGGCGCCGGCGGTGCCGCCGAGGAGGCCGAGGAGCAGGACGAGTTCGACGTCATCCTCGAGGCCGCCGGCGACAAGAAGATCCAGGTCATCAAGGAGATCCGCGCCCTGACCAGCCTGGGCCTGAAGGAGGCCAAGGACCTCGTGGACGGCGCTCCCAAGCCCGTCTTCGACGGCAAGGTCAACAAGGAGCAGGCTGAGAAGGCCAAGGCCGCCCTTGAGGGCGCCGGCGCCACCGTGACCGTCAAGTAAGACCGTCACGTAAGCAGTATCACCGCGAGAAGAGCGGGTCCACCAGGTGCCGGTGGCCCGCTCTTTTTGTGTCTCCGGGCTCTTTCCCGGCCCCTTCTCCCCGGGTCCGCCCGTCTCTCGGGCCTCGGGACCTTCCCTGGGCTCGCCGCCTCGCGCTCCGCGGCCCTTCCCGGTCCTCTCCGGCGCCTCCCGTCCTCCGCTCCCGCACCCCTCCGCCCCAGACGTCTTCCGCGTGCTCCTCGGGGCCGAAAGGCCGATGGCTCCGGCCGCGGGCGGGTTATGATCCGCCCGACGGGGCTCACCGGCCCGGTGGCCCGCGCCGTACGGCCGCCGGCTCGCGTCACGCGGGCCGGGAGGGGAGGATGCGGTGCCGATGGACGCCTCCCGGCGTCGCGTCCCGGGGCCCGTCGGCCTCGTGCTGGGCGCGCTGGCCTTGGTGCTGCTAGGGGCGGCCCTGTGGGCGGGCATGGGCCTGCGGGAGGCCCGGGCGGCGGCCGGCGACCGCGAGGCGGCGCTCAGGGCGGCGGGGGAGCACGCCGTGGCCCTGATGTCGGTCGGATACCAGAACGTCGACGCCGACATGCGACGCGTCCTCGGCACCTCGACGGGGCAGGCGCGGGCGGAGTACGTCCGCGACGCCGCCGCCCTGCGGGAGACCACGGTCGGGGACAGGCTCCTGCGGACCGGGGCGCTGCGCGCCTCCGGGCTCGTCTCGCTGCGGGGGGACACGGCCGAGGCGCTGGTCGTCGGCGACGCGGTGGTCCGGGGGGAGGGGAGCGAGAGCGCCCCCCGGGAGCAGTTCTACCGGTGGCGGATGCAGCTGACCAGGGCCTCCGGAGGCTGGCTCGTGTCGAAGGTGGAGCAGGTCTCATGAGGGGCGGATCCCGGACGGTCGCCGCGGCGCTGGGCGCCGTCGCGCTCGTGCTCGCGGCGGTGACCTGGGTCATGTACGGCGAGCTGAGCCGGCTGCGCCAGGAGGAGGCCGACGGCCGCGAGGCGCTGGCGGCCGCCCGCCTGGCCGCCCCCGACATGCTCTCGTACGACTACCGCACGATCGAGCAGGACTTCACGCGGGCGGCGGGATACACCACGGGCGGCCTCACCGAGCACTACCGTCAGCTCGCCAAGTCACTGGCTCCGCAGGTCAGGCAGGAACGCACGGTCCAGCAGGTGACGGTCGCGGGCGCGGCGGTGGAGTCGGTGCGGGCCGGCCGGGTGGACGTGCTGCTGTTCACGAACGTCGGCACGGTCAGGACCCCGCCCGGCGAGAGCGAGCCGCGGCGGCAGGTCGTCCAGAACCGTGCCCGGTTCGGCATGGTGAAGCAGGGGTCGCGCTGGCTGGTGGCGGAGCTGTCCACCCTGCTCGGCGCCCCTCCTCCCGCCTGACCGGCGTGGCGCGTCGGTCAATTGTCGGCAAAATTCATGTTTGAGTTCGGTGCCAGGCGGGGTAGATGAGCCACGGTAGTGTCGATCGTCGGCCCGGCATGGGCTAGCGTTCGAGCCGTCGTGTGACTGAGCGTTAGCCTCGGCGGGTCGTCGGGTATCGTCCTGGGGCCGATGGTGACGCGTGGTTCGCGACGGGAAGAACTCCCGGCGTCTTGGCCGTTCCTCGGCTGAAATGTCAGCTCGCGGGCTTGACGTTTCGGCGCTGACGGGCGATGCTGCGACCAACGTGGAGCATGCAGCGAGAGTGGACTGGACAGGTGTGTGCCGTTCGGCTACACTGCCCCTTTGCGCTGCCCTTTGACGACCCGCTTCTTTTGGTGCTCCGATGCATGGTCGTCTGGCGTGCGTGTAGTCAGTCCGCCGCGAGCCCTCGGAAGGACATCTGTTGGCAGCCTCGCGCAACGCCTCCGCCGTACCCGCTGGTCCCCGTCGTGTGTCGTTCGCACGCATCCAGGAACCGCTTGAGGTTCCCGACC